>CAZAQY010000015.1:0-63549 GCA_964486845.1 uncultured Pirellulaceae bacterium | reverse complement strand
GGTTTTCGGTCAAGATCAGTTTCTTGACTGGAACATTTCTCCTAAAGTGCAATCCAAACCTAACTTGCTGTTGCGGTACACATCGGACTTGCCCAACTCTACGAAACGGCCGAACGGGGCCAGGCACTTCAAGCTCTGGATGATGAAGCGCCCCGTCAGGGAATTGAGCACAATGTCCACGCCTCGCCCGCCCGTGACCGCCATCACCTGGCTGTAAAAGTCAAGCGAGCGGGAATCGAAAACGTACTCGACTCCCTGGCTTCGCAGGTAGTCGCGTTTGTCCTTCGTCCCCGCCGTGGCGAGCACCGTGACGCCGGCCCGCCGCGCCAACTGAATGGCCGCACCTCCCACGCCACCCGCCGCAGAATGCACCAGCAACGTCTCGCCACGCGCCATGCGCGCCAGGTAGCACAAGCAATACCACGCCGTGATGTAAACGGCAGGCACGGCGGCGGCCTGCGGCGGCGTCAGCCGGCTTGGGCGGCGCACCACACAGTGGGCGGGCGCGATCACCCGGCCGGCGAATCCGTCGGCCACACGGGCCATCACCCCGTCGCCAGGCTGGACGTGCCGCACCGCCGGTCCCGCGCGCAAGACGCGGCCTGCGACCTCCAAGCCCAGCCGGCGACCCGCCAAACCGCCGGACACGGCGCGGTCCGTCAGCAAGCCCATCGCGTTCATCAAATCCTTGAAATTCAAGCCGGTTGCCTGGACGGCGATTTCCACCTCGTCGTCGCCCGGCTCGCAGCAGGGCAGCCGGCGGAAGACGATCTTGTCCAGCATGCCCGGATCGCCCACCTCCGCTCGGTAGGCGCCGCCGCATCCGGCTTCCACGGTCGAGGCGGCAAGTTCGGCGGTTTCCCGATCGATGGGAACCCACTGCCGCACGTAACGATCACCGCCGCGAATCGCGATTTCCGATTCGTCCCGATCACGGCGCGTGGACAGCAGGTCGCCCACGAGTGCATCGATCTCGACCGCTGAAACCGTGGCACTCAGATCGATGACCGCGCACGGCATGTTGGGGCATTCGTTGTTGATCACGCGGACCATGCCGTGCAGAATCGCCTGGCCCAAATCCAGCTGCCGATCGCCGGCCACACCCGCCGCCGCGCTGGTCACGACGCAAAGTCGCGACACGCATTCCCTGTTGTGCAAAGCCTGAGCCAGCTGCAGCAACGACGCAACGTAGGGGCAGTCGGCCAGGTCTTTCCAGCCGGCGCGGGACGCGGTCAATCCGGGAGCGAACACCAGCAGCGTCCGCCGGTCCAAAGCGACGTCCGCCAACAGTCCGTCGAACGAAGCAGGCGGGCTCACGCCAATCCGCCGCGGAGGAATGCCTTCCTGGGCCAGCCTGGCTGCCAGTTCGTCGACCGAATTCGAGGCATCGGCGATCAGCACGGCGTGGGTATAGTCGAAGATGCGGCCGTGAAGCTCGGGATCGCGAGCTGCCGGCACCCAGCGGTACTCGTAACAGCCTTCGTACAAAGTGTCTGCCTGACGCAATCCCGCTCCGGCCAGCCGCTTACAAGTCAGCCCGCGGACGCCGGCGATCAGTTCGCCCGTTTCATCATAGACGGAAGTGTCGGAAGTGAGATAGTCGTCGTCGTTTTGGCTGACGCTGACGCGGGACCAGAGGCATTGCGCGGGCCGCTGATAGAACCTGACGCTGTCGATGCGATAGGGCAGAAATACGCGTTGAGGGTCGTCGCTGCGATGGATGTGGGCGAACACGACATGCAGGCAGGCGTCCAACAGCGCCGGGTGGATGTAGTTGCGCCGCGATTCCTGCACCAATTCGTCAGGCAACTCCAGGCGGGCCAGCATTTCGTGTCCGCGGTGCCAGAGTTGTTGGACGCAGCGGAATTTCCCCCCGTAGTTCAGACCCGCCGCACGGATCGTCGCGTAAAACGTATCGACGTCCATCGCGTCGCTGTCGCCAAACCGTTGCCGCAACTCGGCCAAGGAAGCGGCCGACTGCTCAAACCGGTCGTGCAGCGTGTTGATCCGGCCCGACGAGTGCTTCGACCAGGGAATCTCCGCGGCCGCGTCGGCCTGCCGGCTGCAGATCCGGTAGTCGCCTTCTCCGGAAGTGATCTCCAGCCGCACGTCGAGCGGGTGGCGGCTGGTCTCCGGGAGAATCAAGGGCAAATCGAAATGCACGTTTTCCAGGAAGAACGCTTCGTGGCGAAACTGCTCGCCGGCCACGGCCCACGCCAGTTCCAAATGCCCGCTCGCCGGGAAGACGATTTCACCATCCACTTGATGATCGCGGAGGTACGGGAACTTCTGCACGTCCAGTGCGGATTCCCAGACCGCCAGGGGATCTTCGGTCACCAGTTGAGTCTGACGCTTCAGGAAGAGGTGTTCGAACCGCCCCCGGCGCGTCTCGGCGGCCGCCGGCGCCTCGAACCAGTGCCGGCTGTGCTGCCAGGGATGTTGGGGCAACCGGACATAACGACGACCCAAACCAAACATCTTTTCTGTGTCGGGGTCCAGTCCGCGGGCCGCCAATTGCGCGAGGCTCTGCAGGAACACCGTCACTTCCGGCTCCCGGCGGGTCATGGACGAAGCCATCACGGACTTGTTGTCCAGCTGCTTGAACAGCGCGTTGGCGCCGCCGACCAGGACCGGATGGGGACCGATTTCCACAAACGTGTCGAAGTTGTCCTGCAGCATCGCGCTCAGAGCGCTGGTAAACAAGACCGGTTGCCGCACGTTCTGGAACCAATAGTCGGCGTTCAGGTGCCGGCCGTTCTCGCAGCGGCCGGTGACGGTGGAGTACAGCGGCGTCGCGGTGTTGACTCCCTGCGATTGGGCCAAGGCTTCCAGCATCACGTGCCGGATCGAGTCCATGTGATGGCTATGATACGCCACCTGGACGCGCACGGGCCGATTGAAGACGCCTCGCGATTCCAACGTCTGGGCGATACGTTCCAGCGGATGCGAGTCGCCCGACAAGGTCAGCATCTCCGGACCGTTCACCGCAGCGATGGAAACCCGGCCGTCATAGCCGGCGATCAGCTTGTTGGCCTCCTCCAAGCCGAGCCCGACCGCCAACATGCCCCCTTGGCCCGAGACCCGGTTCTGGGCCTGGGAACGATGGTAGATCACTTCGACCGCCTGCGGCACCGTCAAGGCCCCGGCCGCCCACGCGGCGGCGACTTCGCCGATCGAGTGGCCGACGATTCCCTGGGGCCGAATTCCGTAGTGCTCGTACAGTCTCGCCAGCGAGATTTGGATGGCCAGGACCGCCGGCTGGACAACCACCGTGTCGTGGATCCTGGACTCGCTTTCGCCTTTGACCAGTTCCGCCAACAGGGACCAGCCGGCGAGTTTCCGAAAGAGGCCATCGACTTCTTCCATCGACTGGCGAAAGACGGCCTCACGCTGCATCCACTGGCGGCCCATGCGGGCCCACTGGCCACCCTGGCCGGAGAACGCAAACCCCAACTTCGGGTTTTTCTTGCGGACGATCGTTGTGGAGAGGGTGGCGGGGTCGACTTCGCCGCCGGCAAACTTGCGAAGTTTGGCCTCCACGTCCTGCGGAGTCTCGCCGGCCACCGCCATCAGATGCGCGTAATGGCTACGCCGGGTGAAGGCCGAAAAGGCCACGTCCTCCAGTCGCTCTTGGGTATCCCTCAAGAAGTCCGCATGCCGCGACGCCAACGTGCGCAACGTCTCGCGTTGCGGCGAACTGAGAGTGTACAGCATCTCGCCCGCGGCCGGTTGCCCCTTCGCCCCGTCGGGCGTTTCCTGAAGCCGCGCCCCCGCTGCCACACCACCGGTCACCGATAACCGGTCACCGATCACCGGTTGCTCGTCCGTTTCCGACGGCGGGGACCCCGCTGGCACGGGCTGCTGCAGCACGACGTGGGCATTGGTCCCTCCGGCGCCGAACGAATTCACGCCCACGATCCAGGGGCGGCCGGCGCGAGTCAGCGGCGTGAGCCGGACGGGTACCTCCAGATTGAGGTGTTCCCAGTCGATTCCGGGATTCGGCTCGTGGAAGTGCAAGTTCGGCGGGGCAACGCCGTGATGCGCCGTCAGAACGCCTTTGATAAAGCCCGTGATGCCCGAGGCGCCTTCCAGGTGTCCCAGGTTCGTCTTGACGGATCCGATCAAGCAGCGTTGCCCCGCAGTCCGGGTCCGCCCCAGCACGGCGCCGATGGAAAGGCTTTCGATGGGATCGCCGATGGCCGTCCCTGTGCCGTGCGTTTCGACGTAATCCACCGTCAACGGATCGACGCCCGCCTCCGCATAGACCGCCTCCAGCAGGGCAATCTGCGAGACCACGTTGGGAACCGTGAACCCTTCGGCCATATAACCGTCTTGATTCACCGCCGAACCGCGCACCCAGGCGTAGATCGCGTCGCCGTCGGCCAGTGCCTTGCGGAGCGGCTTCAGAATGACCACGCCCACGCCTTCCCCGCGGACATATCCGTTGGCCGCTGCGTCGAAGGTCTTGCAGTACTGGTCGGGATTCAGAAACCCGGCCTTGGACAACATGATGGAGGATTCCGGGCGCAGCATCAGATTGACGCCGCCCGCGATCGCCAAATCGGCTTCCCCGCCCCACAGGCTTCGGCAGGCCATGTGGACCGCCACGAGCGAACTGGAACACGCGGTATCGAGGGAAACGCTGGGGCCCTTCAGATTGAAATCATACGAGATGCGGTTGGCCAGCGGCGAGACGGCGGTTCCCATGGCCACATACGGATTGATCTCGTCGCGCTGCTCGCTGGACGACTGCGTGCACAGATAGTCATACATGAACGACCCGATGAAGACGCTCGTGCGCGTGCCGTCCACTTGATCTCGCCGCAGACCCGCATCCTCCAAGGCCTCGTGCGTGACCTCCAGCAGCAACCGCTGCTGCGGATCCATCCGCTGGGCTTCGGTGGGAAAGTACCTGAAGAACTCCGCGTCGAACAGGTCGACGCCGTCGATAAATCCCCCCTTGGCGTTGCGAATGCAGCCTGACTTCTCCGGGTTCGTGTCGTGAAAGCGGGAATGCTTCCAGCGGTCCTCCGGCACGTCGCGGATGCCGTTGAAGCCCCGCAGCAGAGCGTCCCAGAAAGCGACCGGCGAATCAACTCCGCCGGGGAGACGGCAACCGATGCCGATGACGGCCAGGGGCTCTTTTAACATCTTCCGAGACCGCACAAAATGAGGAGCGGAGTTCTTGGCCGTTCCCGAATCAGCCGCAACCGGAGGTGGTCAGCCGCAGCTGGAACCATGCCGCGCCGGGGTGACTCACCATACCATTGATGGTAACGCCCCAGGCCGCGAAAGGGAATCGGCCGGATCGGAAAGCGGCGTACTTACACGAGGATTATTCTAAGCTGCCAGGTGCTGTTTCCGTGGGGTGATTTTCCGGGTAAGATCAGGTTTGAACTCTGATCGCAACGGATTCGATAGTCCCGGATTGGCTCCCACTTCCCGATGGCCTTCGTCAATTTTTCGCTGCTGTTCGGCGGCCTGCTGCTGGCCCTGCCGATCGTGCTGCACTTGGTGATGCGCCAGCAGCCCAAGCAGCTGATCTTTCCGGCGCTGCGGTTCGTCAAGCAGCGGCAGGATGCCAACCGCCGACAACTGCAGTTGCGGCATTGGCTGCTGCTCCTGCTGCGGTGCCTGGCAATCGCCATGCTGGCGGCCGTGCTGGCTCGGCCCAGCGTGCCCTCGATGGCCCTGGGCGATTGGATTCTAATCGGGCTCGTAGGGACGGTCTTGCTGGCGGTCGGCTTGCTGGCGGTGTTGGCTCTGCTGCAGCGGCGGGGGCGGTGGGCCAGCGGGGGGTTCGGCCTGGCGACGGTTGCCTTGGCGCTGGCTCTGGCGCTGATGCTGCACCGCACGTTGGCTCGCGACGAGTCGGCGACGATCGGGAACGAACAGGCGCCGGTGGCGGCCGTGCTGGTCTTCGACACGTCGCCCCGGATGCAGTACCTGCGGCAGAATCAAACGCGGCTGGACCAGGCCCGCGAAATCGCCCAGTGGCTGATCCGGCAGTTGCCCGGGGACAGCGAGGTGGCCGTGGTGGACTCGCGGCCCGGCGGCGCCGCCTTTGCCGTCGATCTGGCGGCCGCCCAGCGGTCGATCGAACGGTTGGAGACGACGGGCGTCCCATCGCCGTTGACGGACGTAGCCGAGCGAGCGGTGAAATTGGCTCAGACCAGCCAGAAAGCACGAAAAGAGGTGTACCTGTTCAGCGATCTGAGCCGCGCGAGTTGGATGGGCCCGTCTTCTGCGATCCTGCAAGAGCAACAGCGGGCTAACGCCCGCCGCTCGCCAAGCCGGATGGGCCACTCGCCGGCAATCCTGCGACAACGCTTGCAGGAGTCTGGCGACGTGCTGTTGTACGTCATCGATGTGGGAGTGGACCAACCGCAAAACATGCTGCTCGGGGTGCCCAGCTTGCCAAGCGACGTGCTGGCGAAAAGTAACGAATTGGAGGTCCAAACCAAGCTGGAGTGCCTGGGGCCGGGAGGGACCAACACGGTCGAATTATACCTGGAGGAACCCAACGCCGAACTGCCCGTCATTCGGGACGGCAAGACCGTGCTGCCGGCGTCGAAGCTGCGGGCCCAACAGGTCGTCACCGTGCCGGACGACGGTTCGCAACTCGTTCGTTTTAACGTCAGCTCTTTGGACGCGGGCACCCTGCAAGGGACGCTGCGGATCTCCGGGCAGGACGGACTGGATTGGGACAACACGCGGTATTTCACCGTCGCCGTGCAAGAGGCGTCGCCCGTGTTGGTCCTCGCGCCGCCGGCAGTGATGACGAAGTTCTTTGTCGAGGCCATCGCGCCGTACGAGTTCCGGCAGCGGGGACGGGCCCGATTCGACGTCCGCGTCGAGGAGCAGGCGAGATTGCCCAATCTCGCGCTGAACGAATACGCCGCTGTCGCTATCTTGGATCCTGTACCGCTGGCGCCGTCCGCTTGGGAGACGCTGGCGGGTTACGTCCGCAACGGCGGCGGCCTGGCTTTGTTTCTCGGCCACAACGCCGATACGACCTCGTTCAACATCCCTGCGGCAAGAAAGCTCACGGGCGGGAAACTGGACCGGCAGTGGCGTTCGCCCGGCGACGTGTTCCTCACGATCCGCGACCTGAGCCACCCGATGACGGCCGCGTTTCGCGACTTGGCCACCAGCGTCCCCTGGGACCGTTTCCCGGTCTATCGGCACTGGGGCCTGGAGGAAATCGCTCCCCCGGCCCGCGTGATCGCCAGGTACAGCAACAACCAGGCAGCGATCATCGAAACGCCGCTGGGCCGCGGCCGCGTGCTGACCATGACCACGCCCGTGTCGGACCCGGCCCAGTTGCAGGGCCGCCAGACCTGGAATGAATTGCCGGCCGGCAGCGACGCCTGGCCCTACCTGGTCCTGGTCAACGAGATGGTGCGGTACTTGACGGATGCGGGCGGCACCAAGCTGAATTACCTGGCGGGCGAGACGGCGTCGTTGCCCAACGCACGGGACAAGGAGCCGGAGCGGTACCAGCTGTTCACTCCGCTGGACCAGCCGCAGGACGTGACCGCCGCGGACGGGCAACTCGTCATCAAGTTCACCGAGTTGCCGGGCGCCTACCGCCTGAAGGGTTTTCTCCAGCGACCCGTCGTGCGAGGCTTCTCCGTCAACTTGCCCGAGTCGGCCAGCCGGCTGACGAGGCTGGCTCGCGAAGACCTGGATGAACTGCTCGGCGCCGGCCGCTATCACTTTGCACGCAGCCAAGACGAAATCGTGCTGGGCGTGGGCGAAGCACGAATGGGACGCGAATTCTATCCGTTTCTGCTCCCTTTGCTCGCCCTGATCCTGGGCCTGGAGCACCTGCTGGCCAACCGTTTCTACCGCCGCGGCGAGTAACAAGCCCGACCCTTTGAACTACCGTGACAAGTCCGAAAAGGTAGCGATCAGGGCTTGGACGGAAAGCACGATGTACGTCACGGTTCCGCACACGATCACGATGTGCCACACGACGCCAGGGCGGTACTCGCGCGGCAGCCGGGTGTCCAGCAGGTACAGCAGCATCACGGCCGAGAGCGAGAGCACGGGGGCCTCCAGAGCCGAGGTCAGTACGATCAACATCACCGGCCGGCCCGTGAACAGCAAGGCGAAGATGATCAGGCAGAACAGCGTGATGCCCAGCCGGTACCAGTTCAGATCGGACCAGCGGCGGGAGCGGGGAGCAATGATGTGGACTGCCGTCCGCAAGGCCCGGGACTTGCCGTCGACCAGTCCGAGGATCGTCGAGGAGAGGATGGCCAAGGCGGCAATGAGAAAAACGTACCGGGCAGCGGGGCCGGCGGCCTTCGTCAGCATCCGGGAAAGCACGGCCGTGGTGGCTTCGCTGGCGGGCACCAGGGGGCCGCCATCGGGGCCAGCCTTGCCTAACGTGATCGATCCAATCGCCAGGAACGCCAGCGATACGAACATCATCAGAGCGTAGGACAGTCCGGCATCCAGGTGCGCCAGCGAGAGCCATTGACGGAAGTCTTGATGCGACTGGACCGCATCGGCAACGGGCGCCTGATTGCCACGCGGAACGGCGTAGCCTTTTTCCAGGATCCAAAAGCTGTAGATCAGCGTTGACGTGCCGCCGGCCGTCCAGCCCAGCAGGCTGATGAGCGTCTGGCCGGAGTCGGGCGGGATGCGGGGGACGCTCTCGCGCACGAACCAGCCCCATTCAGGCTGCAGCACGGCCAGGCTGTAGATCACGCCGGCGAGCAGCGCCAGCGCGAGGGCAAAAGCCGCCTTCTCCACGGGCCCGTAGGCACCCTTAAGAAGCAGGGCGAACACCACGCCTACGACAAGCACGGCCCACTGGATCATCGACAGCGCGGGGAACATCGCGAACAGGGCCGATCCGCAGGCCAGGGCGATTCCCGAATAGCCGACCGCGCCCAACAGGAACACGACGGCCAGCACCCACACGAACCAGTTGCGCGGCCCCGGCAGATGCGAATACCCTTCGAAGATGTCTTCTCCGGTGGCGATCGTGTAGCGAGCCAGGCCCAGGGTGAGCGTCAGCTTGTAGACGATCGAGACCACGATCACCCAGCCGACGGAAAGCCCATACAAGGCTCCCGCCCGCGGAGTCAGGATCAACTCGCCCGATCCGATTGCCGCGGCGGCCAAGAGAATGCCCGGACCGACGCGCTTCAGTCTGGCGAGGAACGTCTGAGGAGGAGGCGTTGAGGGGGTGTTCATAGGAGAGAAGGTGTAATGACCCGCCGGGCTTGATGCAAGCCGCCAAGGCGGGTTCTGGACGTTGTTTTGTTCCCAGGTTTGCGTTTTCCGCCTGGCCCGATCAGAACGCGGCGCGTAGACTATCGCACACCGCCTCGCTACAATACGGGAAACGACGAAGGGACGGCGAACCTATGAGTGCCGGTATTTCCGAAATCCCAATCCAGGCGTTTTATCAATTTCTGGGCAGGCGACTGAACGGGGAAAACGCGGATCTGACGCCGGAGCAGAGCGTGCGCGAGTTCCGCCTGTATCAGGAAGAACTTGCCCGGTTTCTTCGCGAAACCGAGTCGGCGGCGGCCCAGAGTCAGCGCGGGCAGACGCGGCCCCTAGACGTTGACGCGGTGATGCTCCGAGTACAGCAGCGTCTGCAAGAGCATCGTGGGGGCCCTTGATGGCTCATGCACAATGGACGCCAAGCGCCGAGGAAGACTTGATAGAGATCGCCTACTGGATTGCGGTCCAGAGTCAACGCCCACTCACCGCGCGCAGAATCGTCGTGGAGATCAAGGACAAGGCGGGACGCTCATCTCTCGCAAGACCGTCGCGGAGACCTGAGGTCGGCGGTTGGCCGCTTTTCGGCGTAAGCTCAGGGCCCGCGGGCTTGTCCGATCGGAACGCGGGGCGTAGACTGCCGGACAGGAGTGCTCGAAGATTGACGTACCCCAGGAGTCTGTGACCGTGTCGGGCCAATGATAGAAAGTCGTCATTTACGAACAACCCGACGAGGACACGATCTACCCCGTGACCGCCTACGAAGTCCGCGAACCGTAAGGGATCGGCCGAATGGCCAATCGAAAAATCGTCAAACGCGTTGTACGAACGAGCCGCGTCACTGAGGAAAAAGCTCAACGATTGAACGAGATCCGCCGACAGGCGATGGAAGATTTCCCGCCAGTGGAGTCGCCACCTGGAATTGCGCCCCGTATTCGGGCAGCACGTCAAGCGAAGAAGTTGACTTGGCGCGCCGTCGCCCAAGCGGCAAGGATTCCAGACGCGAGCGTCGTGCGTGACATCGAACTCGGCCACGATACTCAGGTCTCGGACTTGGAGGCCGTGGCACGCGCCCTGGACTTGCGGTTAGACTTGGTCGCCGTGGACGCCGGAGCGACGCCGGAGGAGATTGTAACCGTCTGAGCCGGCCAGGCAGTTCCAGGTAACGCAAGACCTGTCGCAGCAAACGACGTTCGGTTCGATTCACCTTCGTAGCACGCGCGCTCCGAGCCGTGCGCAATGCTCTGCACGACTCGGAGAGCCATGCTACCTTGGTTGCAGCCACAAGGCCATTTAGCCCAGGTTGGGCGCCAGCCAGCGTTCGGCTTCTGCCGGCGTCATGCCTTTGCGGCGGGCGTAGTTTTCGAGTTGGTCTCGCGTGATGCGGTCCAACGCAAAGTAACGGGCTGCGGGGTGGGCGAAGTACAGCCCGCAAACGCTCGCAGCCGGTTGCATGGCGCAGGTCTCGGTCAACGTCACGCCGATGTTGCGCTCGGCCTGCAAGAGATCGAATAGAATCCGCTTCTCCGTGTGGTCCGGCTGCGAGGGATAGCCCGGCGCCGGGCGGATGCCGCGGTAACGCTCGGCGATCAAATCGTCCTGGGACAGGGATTCCTCCGCGCCGTAGCCCCAGTCGCGACGGGCCTGAGCGTGCAAGCACTCCGCAAACGCTTCGGCCAGACGGTCGGCCAGCGCTTTGACCATGATCGAGTTGTAGTCGTCGAGCGCGGCTGCGTACTGGGCGCATAGCTCGTCGGCGCCAAAGCCGGCCGTGACGACGAAGGCGCCCAGGTAGTCTTGGCGGCCGGAGTCGAGCGGCGCGATGTAGTCGGCCAGCGCCCGGAAGTAGTCCTGACCCTTGCGTTCCCATTGTTGGCGGAGCGTGTGGAACCGTGCCAGTTCCTGCCGCCGAGTTTCGTCGGCATACAGCACGATGTCGTCCCCGTCCGCCGCCGCGGGCCAGAAGCCGTAGACGGCCTTGGCGGTCAGCGAGCGGCGGCAAATGATGTCGTCCAGCAAATGCCGGGCGTTGTCGTACAATTCGCGGGCTGCCTGTCCTGCCTCCGGATCGTCGAGGATCGCGGGGAACCGGCCCCTGAGTTCCCAAGCCAGGAAGAACGGCGACCAGTCGATGTAGTCCCGCAACCGGTCCAGAGGAAAATCGCTCAGCACGCGCAGGCCCGTAAACGACGGACGGTCGATGCGCACCGCGGCCCAATCGGTGGGGAATCGCCGCCGGCGCGCTTCGGCATAGGAAACCAGCCGCACCTGCCGCTGCTGGAACGATGCGACCAACTGCCGCTGCAACTCCGCGTTCTCGCGTTCGATCTCCGGCCGCTGCACGGGGCTCATCAAGCGGTCCACCACCCCAACGCTGCGGGACGCGTCCAGCACGTGGACCGCCGGCGGTTGGTAACACGGCGCGATCTTGACCGCCGTGTGTTTAGCGCTGGTCGTCGCGCCGCCGATCAGCAGCGGCTGGCGGAAGCCCTCCCGCTGCAGTTCCTTCGCCACGTGGACCATTTCGTCCAGGCTGGGGGTGATCAGCCCGGACAGCCCGATGAGGTCGACGTGCTGCTCGCGCGCCGCCCGCAGGATCTCCTCGGCAGGCGTCATCACGCCCAGGTCGATGACCTCGTAGTTGTTGCAGCCCAGCACGACGCCCACGATATTCTTGCCGATGTCGTGGACGTCGCCTTTGACGGTAGCCATCAGGATGCGTCCGCGGGTTCGTTGCGTTTCCTCGCCGGCGCCGGCTTTCTCTTGCTCCATGAACGGTTCCAGATAGGCCACCGCTTTTTTCATCACGCGGGCCGACTTGACGACCTGGGGCAGAAACATCTTGCCGGCCGCGAACAGATCGCCGATCTTGCTCATGCCGTCCATCAACGGCCCTTCGATGATCTGCAGGCAGCGGTCGAACTTCTGCCGCGCTTCTTCCGCGTCTTGTTCGACGAACCGGTCGATGCCTTTGATCAAGGCTTGGATCAGCCGCTCTTCGACGGTCCCCTCGCGCCAGGCAAGCTCCTCTTCCGGCGCCTTCTTGCTCTGCGATTTGACGGCTTCGGCGAATTCCACCAGCCGCTCGGTGGCGTCCGGGCGCCGGTTCAGCAGCACGTCCTCGACCCGCTCCAGCAGTTCCGGCGGGATTTCTTCGTAGACCGCCAACTGGCCGGCGTTGACGATGCCCATGTCCAGGCCGGCGCGGATCGCGTGGTACAGGAATGCGGCATGGATCGCCTCGCGGACCACGTCGTTGCCGCGAAACGAGAACGAAACGTTGCTGACGCCGCCGGAAACTTTCACGCCGGGGCACAGCTGCTTGATCTGGCGGGTGGCTTCCAGGAAATTGACGGCATAGTTGTTGTGCTCTTCGATGCCCGTGGCCACGGTCAAGACGTTGGGATCAAAGATGATGTCCTCGGGCGGGAAGCCGATCCGCTCGGCCAGCAGTTGGTAGGCGCGGCGGCAGATCCGCACCTTGTCGTGCGTTTCGGTGGCTTGGCCCTGCTCGTCGAAGGCCATCACGACGGCGGCGGCGCCGTAGCGGCGGATCAGCCGGGCCCGCCGCAGGAACTCATCCTCGCCGTCCTTCAAGCTGATGCTGTTGACGATCGACTTGCCCTGCACGCACTTCAAGCCGGCCTCGATCACCGACCACTTCGAGCTGTCGATCATCACCGGCACGCGGCTGATGTCCGGCTCGGCGGCGAGCAAGTTCAGCAGCCGCGGCATGGCGGTTTCGCCATCCAGCAGGTCGGCGTCCAGGTTGATGTCGATCACGCCGGCCCCGTTTTCGACCTGGCCCCGCGCAATCTCGACGGCCTCGCCGTACCGTTCTTCCTGGATCAGCCGGGCGAACTTCCGCGAACCGGTGACGTTCGTCCGCTCGCCGATCATGATGAAGTTGGTGTCCGGGCGGATCGTGAGCGTTTCCTGACCGCTGAGTCGCGTGAGCTGCTCGACGTCCGGCGGGCGGCGCGGCGGGCGTCCGCGGACCATCTCGGCAAACGCGCGGATGTGCTCCGGCGTCGTGCCGCAGCAACCGCCCACGATGTTCAGCCAGCCGCTGGCCACGAACTCCTGCAGCACGCCGGCCATCTGCTCCGGCGTCTGGTCGTAGCCGCCGAATTCGTTCGGCAAGCCGGCGTTGGGATGGCAGCTGGTGAAAACCGGGGCGATCTTCGACAGTTCTTCCACGAAAGGCCGCATCCGCTCCGGGCCCAGCGCACAGTTGATCCCGACGCTCAACAGCGGGAAGTGCGAGATCGACGTCCACACCGCAGCGATGGTCTGACCGGACAACGTGCGTCCGCTGGCGTCCGGAATCGTCACCGACGCCATCACGGGCAGCCGGACGTGATGTTCGTCGAAGAACTTGTCGATGGCGAACAAGCAGGCTTTCAGGTTCAGCGTGTCGAAGGCGGTTTCCGGCAGGAGGATGTCCACGCCGCCCGCGACCAGCGCCGCCACCTGTTCGTAATACGAGTCCACCAGCTGGTCGAAGGTGACCGCGCGGAAACCGGGATCCTCGACATTCGGCGAGATCGACGCGGTCTTGCCGGTAGGCCCGATCGAGCCGGCCACAAACCGGGGCTTGTCCGGCGTCCGGGCCGTGTACTCGTCGGCCGCTTGCCGAGCGCAAGCGGCGGCTGCCAGGTTCAACTCGCGGACCAGGTGCTCCAACTGGAAGTCCTCCATGGCCACGCGCGTCGCGCCGAAGGTGTTCGTTTCGATAATATCCGCTCCGGCCTCCAGGTACCGGCGGTGAATGTCCGTAATGATCTCGGGGCGAGTCAGGCAGAGAATGTCGATGAAGTTCTTCAGCGGCTTGGAGTGCTCGGCGAACTGCCGGCCACGGACCGCCTTTTCGTCCAACTGCAGCGTCTGGACCATCGTGCCCATCGCGCCGTCCAGGACGAGAATCCGCTGCGCCAGCAACGATTCCAAGCGTCGGTCCCCGTGTGCGTGGTGGTTGTCAGGCATGAACGGCGTCCTTTCCAGGCGGTTGTGACGGCGCAGGTTCCATCACCGGGAACGTCACCCGGATCACCGTGCCCCGGCCCGGTTCGCTCTTGATGGTCAGCTTCCCGCCCAGAATTCGGGACCGTTCCCGGATGCCCTCCAGCCCGAAGCGGTTTTCCGCCACGGCGTCCGGGGCAAATCCGATTCCCCAGTCTCGGACCTCCAGCGTCACGCCGTCCCCCTTCTGCGTGAGTTTCACGCGGACCTTCTCGCTCTTGCTGTGCCGGCAGGCATTGGTCATCGCTTCTTGGGCGATCCGGAATAGGGTGTTTTCCAGCGTCGGCTCCAATCGTTGGAACTTGACCGCATGGCTGTATTCGATATCCGGCGCCCCTGGTGCCAGTCGCAGTTGCGCTGCTACGTCCTCGATCGCCTCTGCCACGCCGAATTTCTCCAACACCGGCGTCTTGAGCCAGTTCATGACCCGACGGAGTTCCGACGCTGCATGACGCAGGGCATCGAGCCCGTCACGGTAGGCGCCCGAAGCCCCCTTGGATTTCCGCCCTCGGACACGTTCCTGGGATTCAAACAGCAGCATGGCCCCTAGCAGTTGCTGCGCCACGCCGTCGTGAAGTTCGTAGGTAATCAGGCGACGTTCATGGTCACTGGCCAACACCATGCGCCGCAGTGCCCGCTGTTCCCTCCGCAGCTTCTCCTCGGCCTGCTTGCGATCCGTGATGTCTCCGTGCGAACCCACCAGCCGGCACGCTCTTCCTTGTTCGTCGCGAACCACAACGCCGTGGCCCTCGATCCAGCGGTACGAGCCGTCCTTGTGGCGCAGCCGGTACTCGGCGGTGATCGTCGACGACGTGGCCGCCAGGACGTCTTCTTGGAACTTGATAATCCCCTCTCGCTCATCGGGATGAAGCAGCCGGGCCCAATCCTCAAAGCCCTCGCCGATCTCGTTCTCGTCGTAGCCAAAGAGCGCCTTCCAGCGGGGCGAGTAGTACACTCTGCCAGTCCGGATGTCCCAATCCCAGATGCCGACTCCTGCCCCTTGGACAACCAACTGGAACCGCTCTTCGCTGGCTCGGAGTTCCTCACACGTCTGCTGCAACGCCTGTTGGGCTTGCTTGATCTCGGTGATGTCGGTGATCACGACGGCAAAATGATGCACGTCCCCGTTTGTGTCGCGCACGGGGAAAATACTGCGGAGGGTCGGCAGGATGGTGCCGTCGCTCTGGAGAAGAGGCAGTTCACCTTGCCAGTGTCCGCCCCGGCGAAGGACGGGGCGGATGACTTCGTCACGAAATCGGAAGTAGTCACTGGTGTGGTACGTGGAGATGTTCTTACCCAAAACATCTTCCGCTCTTTTTTCCCTAAGCAAACGAACCATCATGGGATTCACGTACGTGATGCGTCCCTCCAAGTCCGACATGCCAAATCCCTGGCTGGCGGCTTCGACGAACCGCCCGAAGATCGCCAGTTTCTCCTCGGCCTGTTTGCGTTCGGAGATGTCCCGGTAGACGGCCATAAAGGCTTCCGGGTTCCCGTGGGCATCCCGGATGACCGCCGACGACAATTCGACTTGGAACGTCGTCCCGTCTTTGCGCAACAGCGTGTACTCGATGTTTCGGTGGACTCCGTCTTCCGTCAAGCGACTGGCACTCGCCCGGAACCTCTCTCGCTCCGACTCGAGGACATGGTCCGTCACTTGGCCACCAAGGAATTCGCCCGGATCGAGGATGCCGTGCTGTTCGGACGCTTGTTGCGAGGCGAAGACAATCCGGCCCTGCAGATCAATCACGACCACAGGGTCCGGGCACGACTCGATGAGTGCCCGGTACTTGGCTTCGTTTTTCCGCAGCGACTCTTCGACTCGTTTCAGCTCCGTGATGTCACTGATGACTGCGGCTATGTACAGAAGCCGGCCGTTGTCGTCCACCACGGGAAAAACGGTGTGGATGGTCGTGTGCATCTGGCCGTCGGGGTAAGCCATGTTCTGTTCCCCCCGCCAGGACTCTCCGCGGCGCAGGGCTGGAATGATCTCGGTTTCCCGCCGTCGCAGATAGCTCGGTGGGTAGTAGCTTGAGACGTGCGTGCCGATCACGTCCTCCGGCCTTTGGGCCCCAAACAGCCGAGCCAGGAAAGGGTTGACATAGATGATCTGGCCGTCCGCGTCAGCCATGCCAAATCCCTGCGTAGCCGCTTCGACGAACCGCCGAAAGAGTGCCGTCTTCTCCTCCGCCTGCCGCCGCTGTTGGACTTCCGCCCGCAACAGTTCGTTGGCCGTGGTCAGTTCGGCAGTTCTTTCTGCGACCCGTTGCTCCAACCGCTCATTGGCGTCCTGCAGTTCCTGCTTGATTCGCTTATGGTCGGTGATGTCCGTGGTGAAGCCTTCGATCGCGACCAATTCGCCGCTGTCGGAGAACACTCCTCGCCCTTGTTCCCAGACCCATTTTTCCTCGCCGGTTGCCATCCGCAGACGATACTCCACATGGAAGGCCCGCTTCTCGGCGACGGCACGCTGCACCTCATCGAACTCTCGTTGGCGATCCTCCGGGTGAATCCGTTCGGAGTGAAGAGTCCCCGGTTGCCCAATCGCTTCTGAGGGATCATGGCCTGTGAGCTGCAGGTATCCGTCGCTGAGAAACTCGATCGTCCAGTCGGAATCGGCCTTGCAGCGGTAAACGGCTCCGGGAAGATTGGAGATGAGGGTGGCAAGCCTGCGTTCACTTTCCTGCAAGGCCGCCTCCGCCCGCTTGCGTTCGGTAATATCCTCGGCCAACGAAGCGACTCCGATGACCTGGCCTTCGGCGTTGACCAGCGGCGTGTTGTACCACTCGCACAGAATTACCCTGCCATCTTTGGTGACATTCTCGTTGGTGCTGCGCTCACCACCCTTCTTGACCAACAAGGCATTGAACACATGGCCGACCCGGTCATGGTGTGTGGCCGGGACCAGGAAAGAAAAATGTTGGCCAAGGGCCTCTTGTACGCTGTGGCCGAATGTCCGTTCCGCCCCAGGATTCCATTTGCTGACTCTGGCGTTGACATCCCACTCGATGACCGCCAGCGGTGTCTGCTGGACATGGAGCCGCATTCGCTGTTCGGATTGCCTGACGGCCTCCTCGGCGCGCTTCCGCTCGTCTTCGGCCAGCATCTTCCCCGTAACGTCTTGTCCGATCCCATACACGATGTCCCGGTCCGGCACGGGAATCATCGTCCAGTTGATCCAGCGGCACGAACCGTCCTTGCAGACATTTCGATCCAGGAAGTCGATCGCCGGAACGCCCGATTCCAGGCCGGCGAAGGTCCTGAGCGCCCTCGCACGATCTTCCGGATGGATGAACTCCAGAAACGGCCGAGAGAGCAATTCTTGCTCGGACCAACCGAGGATCCGTTCGAACGCGGCGTTCACCTGCTTGTAGTAGCCATCCAGGCCGGCGGTGGCGACCAGGACGGGCAGACAGTCGTTGATCCGTCGCTGGTCTGCCACGGCCTGCTGGGCTCGGGCCAAGTGCGCTTCCAAGTCAGCCACTTGCCCCCGCAACTGGGCTAATTCCTCGCCCGGTTGTTCCTTGGTCTTTTCCCGATCATTCATCACGCACCTGTTTTCCTGGTTCCGCACCTCGCGACGCCGGTCTGATTCTAGAACAAATTTGCGGGTTGTGCGAGGTTACCCTGACACACGTCGAGCCCAAATGGTAGACTACCGCCATTCCCACATTTCTGCGATGCGAGGTGGCGACGACGTTCATTGCCGATTCAGTTTCGAGAACCATAGCGTAACTGGTCCGTCAAGTTCTGCAGCCACGAAATCTACCCGGATCTGCCGGCGTTCGAAGCCGCCTTGGCCGACGGGCGGGTCCGGCAGCGGATCCGCGAGGTGTTGGGGAGTTGCGGGATGCGGGATGAGAGTCGTTGACGCGATGCGGCACGCACTGGATCCTGGGAACGGTGGTTTGGGCGACTGGCTGGCCGAGCGAGGTCTGCCGGCGTTTCGCGGCCGCCAGATTCGCCAGTGGCTTTACGAAAAGCGGGCTGTCGATTTCGAGGCGATGACCGACCTGCCGGCCCAGTTGCGCGAAGAACTGGCCGCCGAGTTCCGCATCTGGACGACGCAAATCGTCAAACACAGCGAGGCACACGACGGCACGGAAAAATTGCTGCTGCAGTTGGAGGACGGCGGACGGATCGAATGCGTGCTGCTGCGCGACGGCATCCGGCGGTCGATCTGCATCAGCACGCAGGTCGGCTGCGGCATGGGCTGCGTGTTTTGCGCCAGCGGGCTGGACGGCGTCGTCCGCAACCTGACCGCCGGCGAGATGGTCGAGCAGATGCTGCGGCTGCAGCACCTACTGCCGGCCGGCGAACGGCTAAGCCACATCGTCGTGATGGGCATGGGCGAACCGCTGGCGAGCTTGGAACGGCTCCTGCCGGCGCTGGACGAGGCGCATCGCCAGGACGGGTTGGGCATCAGCGTGCGGCGGATCACGATCTCGACGGTCGGGTTGCCGCCCGCCATGGACCGGTTGACGCAGGCGAAGTGCCAGTACCATCTGGCCGTCTCCTTGCACGCACCGAACGACGCGCTGCGGAACCAGTTGGTGCCGGTCAACAAGAAAATCGGCCTGCAGAAGGTGTTGGAAGCGGCCGACCGGTACTTCGAGGCTTCGGGACGGCGGCTGACGTTCGAGTACGTCCTGCTGGCGGGCGTCAACGACCAGCCCGCGCACGCCCGCCAACTGGCCGCGTTGCTGCGCGGCCGCGCGATGCTGCTGAACGTCATCCCCTACAATCCGGTCGCCGGCCTGCCGTATCAGACGCCCTCGCTGCCGGCGCAAAAACGGTTCCGCGAGATCCTGGAACACGCCGGCGTCAACGTCCAGTTCCGCGAACGCAAAGGCGACGAGATTTCGGCGGCCTGCGGACAGCTCAGGAGGGTCAGTACAGCCGGTCCGTCGAGCTGACAAAGTGTTCGGCCGTTTCGCGGCTGATGCGGCCGTCCTGCAACAGGCGGCGGATCGACTCGTCCAACGTGAGCATGCCCTCGGCGCGGCCCGTCAGGATATTGTTGTCGATCGACTCGATTTTGCCGAACCGGATGGCGCTGGCGATGGGGCCGTTGTTGAGCATGATCTCCAGGGCCAACACGCGTTTGTCGCCTTGGCAGATGCTGGGCAGCAGATGCTGCGAGATCACCGCCCGCAGGCTGAACGAGAGCTGCGAGCGGATTTCGCGCTGCACGTCCTGCGGGAACAGGTCGGCGTACCGCGAGATCGCACCTTTCGCGTCGCGGGTGTGCAAGGTGGAGAACACCAGGTGTCCCGTCTCCGCCGCGCTGAGGGCCACTTGCGCGGTGTCCCGATCGCGGATTTCGCCCGCCAGAATCACGTCGGGGTCCTGTCGCAGAGCGTACTTCAAGCCGTCGGCAAACGTGTGGACGTCCAATCCGACCTCGCGCTGCGTGACGATCGAATGGGGCGTCTTGGCAAAAACGTACTCGACCGGCTCCTCGACCGTCAGGATGCGGTAGCCGCCTTCCTGGTTCAGCAGGTTGACGATCATGGCCAGCGACGTCGTCTTGCCGGAGCCCGCCACGCCACAGAAGAGCACCAGCCCGTTGCGAAAATGAGCCAGCCGCTGGGCCAGACTCTCCGGGAACCCGGCCCAGCGAAAGTCGGGGATCTGGGCGGGAATCACGCGAAAACAGGCTCCCAGATGCTGGTTGGCGAGGAAGTAATTGGCTCGAAATCGCCGCTTCTGGCCATCCGCAGTCAGTTCAAATGCAAAGTCGACATTCTTCTCAGCCTGGAAACGGGCCATCGAGTGTTCGGGACAGAGGGGCACCAGCAATCCGGCAACCGTGTCGCGGTCCAGCGGCGGCCCGTCCAGTTCCTGCAATTCGCCGTGCAGACGGAGCACCGGTGGATGGTCCGGGACAACGTGCAAGTCCGATGCCCCGGCGGCCGCAGCGCGTGCCAGCCAGTCGTGCAATGTATCCGGACAATGGGGAGTGACTGGGGGAGTGTTCATGGGAACGAGAAACCAAAACGAGGTTGGGCGCCGTCCGTGGCCACCCAACCTAACCAACTCGCCTGCAAGCGGCGAGGATTTCGGGGCTTGGCATCGAGCCCGATTGTCGATCTGACGCGCGGCAGGGCCTAGTACGGCTTGTACTGTCCGGGGATGGGGAACGGGTAGAACCCGTCGGGCCCCGGCAGGTGGCGCGGCGCAGCGTCCCAGGCGAGCCGTTCGGGGCTCTCCTGGGGCCCCTTGGCGACTGCCTCATCCCATTTGACCACCAAGCCGGAGTGGGTGGCCATGCGGCCAAGCACGGCTGTCATGCTGCTCACCGCGCCGAACCAGCCCTCATTCAGCTTGCTGTCGGTCTTGATGGCTTTGATCAAGTCCACGTGCTCCTGGACGTACGGGTTGCCGCTTTCCAGTTCCGGCCCTCCGCCGACGGCCACGCCGCGGTTGCCTTTGCTCCCGTGAACGTGCTCGCTGACGGCGTCCCACGTGCCTGGCTGGTGACGGCTCTGGCTGTACATCTTGGTGCCGTCGGCATAGGTGAACTCGACGAAGTGATGGTCGAAGATGTCGCCGTAGTTGCCGCGGTTCCCGCGGCCGCCCATGCCGTTGGCCTCGACCGGGTGAGCCTTCTGCGGGTCGCCGTCCCTGCACATGACCCAGTTGGCGATATCGATATTGTGTACGTGTTGCTCGACGATATTGTCGCCGTACAGCCACAGGAAGCAGCCCCAGTTGCGGATCTGGAATTCCATCTCCTTGGGATCGTTCTGCGGGCGCGGGCCCAGATCGCGGGCGCCACCGCCGGACCCGTTCCAGTAGACGCGGAGGAACTGGATGTCGCCGAGCTTGCCGTCGTGGATCTCCCGCACGCCCTGGATGTAACCGGCCTGGTGGTGCCGCTGCAGGCCGACGACGACTTTCAAGCCTTTTTCATCAGCCATCTTGTTGGCCTCGACCAACTGGCGGAAGCCGGGCGCGTCGGTACAGCAGGGCTTCTCCATGAACACGTGCTTGCCGGCCTTGACCGCCGCCGCATACTGCATCGGGCGGAAGCCGGGCGGCGAACCCATGACGACCATGTCGACGCCGGAGTCGAGGGCCTTCTGGAAGGCGTCCAAGCCGGCGAAGACGTGTTCGTCCGGCACGTCGATCTGGGCCGCCCATTCGCGCCGGAGGTGATTGAGCGAATTGCGCGCGCGGTCCTCGAAAGCGTCGGCCACGGCGACCAGTTTCATGCCTTGGCCGAGAATCTTGGCCGCGTTCAAGCAATCGTTGGCCGCGCCGGTGCCGCGTCCGCCGCAGCCGATCAAGGCGATTTTCAGCAGATCGCTGCCGGCGGCATGCGCGGTGCGAGCGATGCCGCTGTGAAGGGCCGCAACGGCGCCGGCGGCCGCGGCCGAATGCTTCAGGAAATCACGCCTGGACGATGGAATCTGATTCATCTGTGTGCTCCTCGGTGGGACTCGGGGATGAAGGGGCAACAAGGCCGGCGCCGGAGGCCGGTCCAATCTGCTGTTAGTCTAGGCTTCCTCAAGCCCCGCTGCAATCAAGCGGCGCCTGGATCGTCATCCCCCTCGGACGAACGGGTTGTACCGTTTTTCCTCGCCGATCGTCGTGGTGTCGCCGTGGCCCGGCAGGACCAGGGTGTCGTCTGGAAGCGTGTACAACCGCTGGCGAATCGACTGGACCAACTGCTGCGGATCGCTGTCGGGAAAATCCGCGCGGCCGACACTGCCTTGGAACAGCATGTCCCCGCCAAACAGCAGCCAGGGGGAGTCGCCTTTCCACAAGTAGACCACGTGCCCGCCGGAATGGCCGGGTGTTTCCAAGACCTCCAGCGCCATCCCGGCGGCTTCGACCATGTCGCCGTGCTGAACCTGGCGATCGGCGGCGGGGCTGGTCACGGCGATGCCGAAGCTGCCCGACAGGTTTTCCGTCGGGTCGGTGAGCTTGGACGCCTCCTGTCTGCCGATGATCAGGGGGCAGTCCGGATAACGCTTCTTCAGCGCGGCGTTGCCGGCGATGTGGTCGGCGTGGCCGTGGGTGTTCAGGATCGCGGCCAACGCCAGTCCGCGCTGCTCGATCCGGTCGATGATCGCATCGCCGTCAAAGCCGGGATCAAACACCACGCAATCGGTCCGCCCGTCCAGGTGAGCGAGATAGGCGTTTTCCATGAAAAGCTGGGACACCACCACGTCCAAGATCAGTTTCGAGTTGGGCACGAAATCCTCTCCCCTAAATCGCGCCGCGCCGGTAAAATGACGCGGTCGCACCAGTTAACCACCTGCGCAAGCTGACCGCTTAGGCAAAAGCTGGCACCAGCTTGCCGACCGCTAATTATTTGCGACTTGAGAGGGCGATACAATCAGTCGTAGTGCTTGCGGGCGCAGGTTTCAGGGAGGAACCAGACGTCATCCGGTTGCCAAATGGGATAGCGGGACGGCGTCTGCTCCGGGTTAAGGAGAACAGATAGATGACGAAGGAAACAAAACGGGGCTCGATTCTTTCTCACGCCCTGGTGGCGGCGATGGCCGGCTTGCTAGCGGCGGTGTGTGTGGCGGCCGAGCCGCAACGGGACCGCGCGAACCTGAGCGAACCAGTCTTGCGGGTGGCCAGCAAGACTCCGGCCCCCAAGCACCCGCTCGACCCGGCCTTGGAACTGGCCCGCACCGGCCTGAAGAGGATCCAGGGCACCGTCGATGACTACAGTTGCACCCTGGTCAAACGGGAGCAGATCGACGGCAAGTTGCTGGATTATGAGTACATGTTCGTCAAGGTGCGCAACCGCAAGGTCGTGGACGGCAAAATCGTGACGCCGTTCAGCGTGTACATGTACTTCCTCAAACCGGCGGACGTGAAAGGGCGGGAAGTCCTGTACGTGGAAGGCCGCAACGAAGACAAGATGGTTGCCCACGAGGGCGGGACCGCGGGAAAATTCCTGCCCACGGTCTGGATCAAGCCCAACGGGATCATCGCCATGCGGAACCAACGCTACCCGATTACCGACGTGGGGCTCGAGAACCTGGTCGCGAAGCTGATCGAGCGGGGCGAAATCGACATCGCCGCCGGGCGGCGAGAACACGAAGTGACGTTCCATGAAGATGCGAAGGTGAACGGCCGGACGTGTACGCTGCTGCAGATCAAGAATGCTCAGCCCAACGAAAACCTCGACTTCCACCTGGCACAGGTCTTTGTCGACAAGGAATTGAATGTGCCCATCCGCTACGTCGCCTATGACTTCCCTGCCAAGCCCGGCGACCCGTTGCCGGTGATCGAAGAGTACACTTACCTGAACCTGAAACTGAACGTCGGCCTGACCGACAAGGATTTCGACCACGCCAACACGGAATACAAATTCCAGTAGGCCCGCCGGGGTTGAACCGAACGCAGAAGCCCGGCTTTTTCGGAAGCGACGGGCTTCTTCTTTGCGCCAACGCTTGGCCCCGTCCCTACCACCAGATCTCCATCTGCCCCACGATTTCCCGCGCCAAGTGCTCGATGACCATCTGTTGAGCGGTCTGCAGCGACTGGCCTGCTTCCGGGAAGAATTGCACGTCCTCGGCCACGGTCATGTTCAGCGGACCGAAGGGCATGCTGGAACGTTGCATCAGCATTTCGCCCCGCCGGCTGATCCAGCGCACCTCGACGGTCATCTCCGTTTCGAGGTCGCGGGCGTCGTCATTCCGGTTCTCGGCGACCGCCCGCTTGGCCTCGGCGACGATCCGGCCGCTGAGGATGCTGTCGGCGTCCGGCGAGCCGACGACTTTGTAGGGGCTGCGGGATTCGATTTCCTTGATGACGGCCTCCGTGAGCCGCTCGCCCAGATTGCGACGCAGGCTGTCCGACTCGAACACGGGCACATGGACGGTGCGGATGTCCGGGCGAAACAGGGTCGCCTGCCCGACCTGGTAGCTGGCGCAGCCGCCCGACAGGGCAACGGCGAGAACCAGCATGCTCGGCAGGCATCGAATCCGGCTCATTTTGCCATCCGTTTCTGGCGCCGTGTTAGCGTCGCGTTCGGCCGGGGTCCGAGGTCGCCATCAGCGGCTTTTCGCGGGCTTGCTTGGGGAACGCGCCCACCAGCCACTGGAGCCGTTGAGGGGGCACGGCGGGCTTGTCCGCCACTTCGGCCAGCCGCGTCTTTGCCTTTTGCGCAAAGGGGGTCTCGGCGTAATCCTTCGTCAGGATGTTGTAGTAGAAACGAGCCGCACCGTAGTCGCCGCGGCGGTCGTAGTATTGCCCCAGGCTCCACTCGCGCTCGGCCTTCTTGTAGCGGACCTCGGCGTAAGCACGCGTCAAGTACTCCCGCTCCTTGGCGGCTTCCTGGGGGAACTGCCGTTGGATCTGCTTGATCAGCTTTTCCGCCTCGTCCAACGGAACCCCGGAATAGTCCGTTCCTTCGTAGCTCATGAGCTTGGCCTTCAGTCCCAGCAGGTGCGCGCGGTACTGGTGCTCGCTGCTGGGAAAGGTCTTGCGCAGGTCCGTGTAGAAGTTGTCTGCGTCCAGGTACCTCCCCGAGGCAAAATAGGCGTTGCCGGCTGCCAGGGTCGCGTCGTCGGCCAATTTGCCGGTCGGATCGTCGATGCGAATCCGATCGAAGACCCGAACGGCGCTGCCAAATGTGTCGCGCGTGGGCCGGGTCGAGTCGGTGAAATTGAAGGCCCAGAACGCCTGCGGATCTTTGTCGTGCATCTCCAGCCAGAACTGAGCGACGGCGAAACGCCGAGCCTCTATCGCATCCAGATGCTTGGAGTTGGGGTACTTCTTCAGCAGCCTTTCCCAGGCGTCGTTCGCCTTCGGATATCGGTCGGCGAAGAAATAACCTTCGCCCATCATGAATAGGGCATCCTCCTCCAAAGCCGAATCCGGCCAGCGGTCGGCAGCGTCCTTGAATTGGGCGGCGGCCTCGGCAAACAGATTCCGCCGTCGCTCGCCTTCCGCCCGCAGTGCTTCCTGGTACTTGCCTTCGGCCGCGACGTACAGCTCGCGCGACTTCTGGGGATTGACCCCCTTTCCGATCAGCGTTTTCCACGAACTCTCCAATTGGTCGGGCAGTCTGTCCAGATCCAAGGGGTCGAAGCGTGCCGCGCCTTCCGCGCCTGCGGCAGTGTCGCGAGTCGTGCCCGTCAACGAACTGCATCCCGTTTGCAGCAGCAACAACGGGACGGCCAGCCAGAGGAAAGTCTTGAGCCACAATTGCATCATGGACTTCCTTGTCCAACAAAGGGTTCAGTTGACGGACTGACCAGGAATCCCAGGAAAGGCAGCACCCTCGACGGATGTCCCAAGAGGTTCGCGAGATAGTGATTCAGCAGGCCGCGCAGTTCGCCCCGGACACGAGGATCGATCTCGCCAGACGTGCCAACGACGCTGGGATCGGCTAGTTGCCGCAGAACCGCCAACCCCCTCGGACTGATACTCACCACTTGCTTCTGCCCCTGCCGACAGCGCGGACACAAAACGCCCCCAGCCAGTTGCCCGAACAGCACTCGACTTCCTCCTCCGACGGGAGTCCCGCATACGACACAATCCTCCAACGCCGGGAGATATCCCAGCAATCGCAGAGCGGCCACCTCGAATCCCAACACCGTCTGTGCCACGGGGCCGTCACGGTCCAATGCCAGCAGCGCTTGGTCCGCCCGACGGTACAGTTCCGGATGAGGGTCGCCCAGGTCGGTCAACTCCTGCAACAATTCAGCGATGTAGTAGCCAGCATACAGACGAGACAAGTCGCGGGAGGCCGAACGGAACCGACGTTCCAGACGAGCTTCTGTCAGCAAGTCGAGTGCGTCCGCCGATTTGTCGATGAACACTATTCGACAAACGGCCAACAGGTCAAGAGCAGAGTCGAAGGGTCCTTTGGGACGTCTCGCGCCTTTTGCCAAAGCCCCTATTTTCCCAAAGCCCTCCGTGAACAACGTCACCACGCAGCTGGTCTCGCTGAATTCCACAACTCGCAGCACGATAGCAAGAGTCTTTTCCGTGGTCATCGGGGCGACTGGAGGCGGCGCAGGTATCGCCGTTGGCGGGCCTGCATCTTCTTGCGTGCCGTGGGCGTCGTGTCGTCGAACCCCACCAAGTGCAACGTACCGTGAATCACGTACAGCAACAACTCGTCGTGGGGCGAGGAACCGTACCGCGGCGCTTGTGCTGTCGCCGTGTCGGCGCTGACGATAATCTCGCCGTCCAACCAGCCGGTCCCGGAGTCAAGCAGGAAACTGATCACGTCCGTCGCGTAATCATGTTGCAGGTAGCGGCAATTCAGTTGCCGAATCGCCTTGTCGCTGACCACGGCAATACTGAGCGTCGCACGCGAGATACCCTCGTGCTCCAGCACCAACCGGGCCGCGGCCACCAAGCGGTCGCGGTCGATCGGATGCCGAGTCTGGCGATTGGCGACTTCGATTTCCAGCATAGGCGAATGCAGTTGAAGCAGAAAAAGACAGCTGACAGAAAAATGGGGTGACAGCAAAATGAAGGCCGGAAGGGGAGTGATTTCCTTCCGATCATCTTTCTGTCACCCCATCTTTCTGTCAGCCTCTTCCATTTTTCGTCCTCATTTTCTCACAGTCCACCGGCGCGGGCGGCGTCAGGCGGTCTGTTGATCCGGGTACTTGATCCGTCCGTGGTAGACGGCGGTCAGCGATTTCACCAAGCTCTCTTCGACCACGTTCAGCTCTTTCAGCGTCAGGTCGCATTCCTCGAACTGGCCGTCCAGCAGACGTTTCATGGTGATTTCGTGGACCAGGTTCTCGATGCGGGCCGGGGTCGGTTCGACCAGTGTCCGGCAAGCACTTTCGGCTGCATCGGCCAACATCAGGACCCCTGCCTCTTTCGTTTGAGGTTTGGGACCGGGGTAGCGGAAACTGGCCTCCTCGACCTTTTCGCCCTTCTGGGCTTCCACGCTCTGTCGCTCGGCCTGCCGATAGAAGTACTCGACCAGTGTGGTTCCGTGGTGTTGCTCGATGAAAGCAATGATCGACTGCGGCAGGTGGTACTGACGTGCTAAGTCCACGGCATCTTTCACATGCGCGGTGATCACTAGTTTGCTCATCGCCGGCAACAGCGATTCGTGCTGATTCCCGTTCTGCCCTTGATTCTCGACAAAATAGGGCGGTTTCAGCATTTTACCGATGTCGTGGAAGTAGGCGCCAACACGGACCAACAACCCGTTGGCATCGATTCGTTCGGCGGCACTTTCAGCGAGGGTTGCCACGTTAATCGAGTGGTTATAGGTTCCGGGAGCCCGCCTGGCCAGCTCCTGCAGCAAAGGGTGAGCGGCGTCGCCCAACTCCAGCAGACTGATATCGGTCTGGACGTCGAGCACCCGCTCCGTAAACGGCAACAAACCGGTCATGATGAACCCAGCCAAGACAACACAGGCTGCGTGCCAAGCGGCGCCGGACACCAATTTCGCAGCAAAGCCGCCCCGAGCCAGGAGTTCCCCTTCGACACCGGGGCCGACAGAGGCTGCGCCAAACGTCTGGTCTGCCAGCACTCCCACTCCCAGCACGGCGACAAACGTGATGACCGCGCCATACAACCCAACGTAGATCAGCTTGGTCCGGCTGCGGATGCGGTTCAGCATGATGACCGGCCCCGACACCGCCGCGGTGAGGACCATCAATTCAAACAGGCCCTGCCCCAGCGAAAGGGCGATAATCAGGGCCACCGCCAGCGATAGGAAAAAGGCCAACTCGCGGCGGTTCACGATGGCCAGCGTCATCCCGAACAGGACCAAGGGAATGCATTCGGCTCGCCACGAGTCCCGCGCGACAAACATGGCCGCCGAAACGGTGAGCACGACGGCGCCCAGCAGCCGGGCCAAACGTCGAAAATCGCTCAGCAGCCTACGGTCGTGGAAGTAGATATAGCGGCCACAGAGGCCGAACAGCGCCAGGTAGATGCCGATCTTGGCCAGCGAGTAAAGCAGCTTGTCCAACCAGCTCAGCCGCGCAGTGTGCTCTTGGTGTTCGGCGTACAGGACCTGTAAGTCGCGCGGCGTCAGCGGCTTGCCGCCAGAAACGATCGGTTGGCCGACCTTAAATGACTGCGCGGCCTGCGTGCCCAACTCGAAATCGAACGCCTCACGCGCGATCAGGTCCCGCGGCGGGATGTAGCCGCTGCGATACGGAAACGGCTTAGACCACGCGCCCGTCACCGCCCACATGATCAGCGCAGCAGCGAAGCACAAACCCAAGCGGATCCACACGTCCGGATGACGCACGCGCCGCCAGCGTTCATCCAGGCGCCTTCGCGATGCGGCCACCGTGGCCACACGGGCAGAACGAGATTTAACCGAAGTTCCAACGGACATGGAATTTAGCAAGCCAACCAGCGGGCGCGGCAAACCACCGCAACCGGGCCTCCCGCGACTCTGTCGCCCTTACCGCTCGATGGCCGACGATCAGCTCCTTTTCTTCTTGGATTCCTCGTCGTACGCCCGCACGATGTCCTGAACCAGCCGGTGTCGAACGATGTCGGCCTTGGTCAGTTGCACGATGCCGACGCCTTCGATGTGCTTCAGGCGGACCAATGCGTCGTTCAGACCGCTGCGTGCGTGGGGGGGCAAGTCGGTCTGCGTCACGTCTCCAGAAACCACGATCTTTGAATCCATCCCCATCCGGGTGAGGAACATCTTCATTTGGGGAATCGTCGTGTTCTGGCCCTCGTCCAGAATGATGAACGATTCGTTCAACGTCCGGCCGCGCATGTAGGCCAGCGGCAACACTTCGATCACGTCCATTTCCATGTACTGTTTGATCTGATCGTGGTCGATCATCTCGTGCAGGGCATCCATCAACGGCCGCAGATATGGATTGATCTTCGCCTGCAAGTCGCCCGGCAAAAATCCCAGGCTTTCGCCCGCTTCGACGGCTGGCCGTACCAACACGATCTTGCGAACACGCCGCGTTTTCAGTGCCTCCACGGCTAACGCCACCGCCAGATACGTCTTGCCGCTGCCAGCCGGTCCAACCGAAAACACCAAGTCCCGATCCCGAATCATCTGCACATAACGCAGTTGCCCGGCGGTCCGCGGACGGATCGTTCTACCGATCTGAAACACGTCGATCTTGGTCGGTTCCAGGCCATCGTCGCCACTGGCCGACGCCAGGGCGTAGGAGACTTCGTCTTCCGTGAGCAACCCTGCCCGTTCCGCGCGACTCTTCAGATGCTCCAGGATTTCGGTGGCCTTGGTAACTGCGGCCTCGTCGCCCGATACCCGCAACTGCCCATCCCGGTGCGTGACGGTGACTCCCAGCTTCTGACGAATCGACTTGAGATGCTGGTCGCGAGTGCCCAACAGCGATAACGCTAACTGAGGCTCGTCCAGGACGATGGTTGCTTCGTACATTCACCAGCACGGCGGCTCACTGGCCGCCGCAGCAGACCTGAAACCAAATAACGTCTGCCTAGTATACCTGACCATCGGCGGCTGGGAAACTATCAACCGTTGCAAACATCCGTCCGCGAGCGTCATTTTCGTTCGCAAGTCCAATTCAAAGAACAACTTGCGACAATTCAAGCTCGCCGCCAAGCCGAACTCGCCAAGCGTGCCACACCCAGCTGTCGGACCACGGGGTCACGCTCAGCCAGGGGCCTTCGACTCCTGAGAAGTCGCCGCGGCAGGCTCATACTCGAAGTCTTTCCACTTCATGGCCCGGCGAAACGGTTCGACGCGCAGCACAACGTGGCCGTTTTGGAAGAGTCGCACGGTCCCCGTGGATTGGCTGACGACGACGGCGATCGCCTTGGTCATGCGACTGGTGGCCGCCCCCGCCCAGTGACGAGCGCCAAGCCCTTTGGATAGGGTCACGTCGGCGTGGAGGGTATCGACCAATTGGCACGATCTTTCGACGACGCCTTCCGCATTGACGATAAAAGCGCCGTCCAGAGCCGCGATTTCCTTGATCGCCTCTCGCACCCGATGGTCCTCCAGGTCCCGCTCCTTGCGCCCGTAGCCTTTGACCGGGTCGAAGCCGGCTGGCTGGCAACGTGCCAACACCCGCCGCGTGTCGCCCACCACGAACATCGTTCCCACCGGCTTGCCTTCCCGGCCCTCGCGGCCGATCTCCACCGCCAGGTCCAAGACGGTCTTGAGCGTCTCCAACGGGACGCTGGTCTCCAGTTTGCGGAGGTCCCGGGCGGTTAGACGGCCCAGGTGTTCTTCCATTTCGACGAAGCTCACCGAGTCGATTTGGCCAGGTTCGAACCCGCTGTACATGGCGACCACCCGCGCGCCGGGCTCCAGCAGTTCCTGCCCCACGCATTCCAAGAGCGACTGGGTCAGTTTCTCGACAACCGGCGAATCCTCCATGTCCAACATCACCGTGGTCAGCCCGGCCTCCCTGGCTCCAGCCAACTCCTCCTCCAAATCCGCCACGATCAGAACCTTTTCGCTCCCAACGCGTTCCCGCACCTGGCTCCATTCAGTGGGCCCATCCATGACCACCAGGATGGCATCAGCTTGCATGGCCGTGCGCAGCTGCACCGCCAAATCGAGCATCGCGGCGAACTGAGGTGTGAACTTCTGGAACTTCATTCCGTCGCCATCGAGTGGCCCCTATCGGCCGGGGCATGAGATGGGGAGCAGGGAGGAAACCAAGCTGCAGCATATCCTACGCGGCCTTGAAAAAAAGGGCAAGATTAAACAGCGTCAACTCGGCACCGATGGCCAGATCGCACGCTGGGACAAGATCGTCGATTACTTCCAATTGCTGGAGTTTGCAGAAGGTCGGCCGTGCCGCAACGGCGCGGACTCATTCCGGTTTCATCGCCCGCCGGCGTCTCGCCTCTTGCGGCATCTCGCGCCGACGGTCAAGATGGTCCGGCATCCGGAGGAGTTTTGGAACCGCAAGGCTGATCGGAAAAAGGAGGCAACCCATGCTGGAGGAGAACAAGAAGCTCGTGCGCCGGTATTACGAGTTGGTGACGGGAGACCTGGCGGGGATCGAGGATCTCGTGGCGGCCGATTTCGTGGACCACCATTTCCCGCCGGATATGCCGCCGGGCCCTGCGGGCGTGCGCCGTTTCTTTACCCAATTCATCCCCGCTTTCTTCAGCGATTTCCGGGTCGAGATTGACTTCCTGCTGGCCGAAGGCGACCGGGTGGACTGCCACTTCGTCGCGCTATTCAAGCACACCGGCGAGTTTGCAGGCGTGGCTCCCAAGGGGAATCAGCTCCACGTCCCGGCCATCAGCACGTTCCGCATCGCGGGCGGCAAGCTGGCCGAAGCCTGGGAGATCTATGACAGCGGCGACATGTTCCGCCAGGTCCAGGCGTAGGCCGCAACGCCAACCGTTGTGCGTCGCTCTGCCTCAGGAGTTCTCGCCGAAGTCCGCCGCGAAAGCGTCCGCCAGGCGCTGGCCCCAGTTGTTCAGGGCCTTGAGCTTGCCCGTAAAGAACCGCAGCACGGGCGGCTCGCTGTGGAACTCCAGGCCGCCCACCAGATCGCGGTGGTGGAGCAACCACTCCAGCCGATCGACGACATAGTTGACGTGCGACATCGAGTAGACCCGGCGAGGCACCGCCATGCGGCACAACTCGACGTCCGAAAATACGTCGTTGCCGGCGGCGGCGCGATCCATGGAGATGGTTCCCCGTTCCATGCTGCGGACGCCGGACGCGAGGAACAGGGCGGCCGCCATCGCGCCCGCCGGATACTGGGACTGAGGGATGTGCGGCAGGAATTTCATCGCATCCACATGGCCAGCCAAACCGCCCGCCGGCGTGACGGCCGGGATTCCACGCTTGACCATCTCGCGGACGAAGTACTCGATCAAGTCCGCCGAACTGCTGGCAATGTCGGGATCGACCATCTCCCGCAGGCCAACCGCCATGGCCTCGATCTCCTTGGACGACATGCCACCGTACGTGATAAAGCCTTCGTAGGCCGGCAGCCAAGCCACCAGTTGGTCGAATATCGATGAAGAGATCCCGCGTTCGCAGCAGAAACGTGTTGTAGCCAGCCTCTTCAATCGCCCGCAATCGCTGGCGAATCGGCGGCAACGTGGTCTTCTGCACGATCCGAGCCTTGTGCATTTCGATGGGGATACATTGACCATTGGAAAGCTTGACTTTCACGCAGGAATCCTCTCAAGACATTGTGAAGTGGCGGAGCGAAAGTAAAAGACTACTATGCCCAAATAGCCAGACCTAGTCAAGGCGTCGGTTCAGCAAATACCGGATTTGCTAATCTACTCGCCGTTGGCCTGTGTTAACAGCCCCTGCCAGTAACCCCGCGCGGCTCGGTGGTATTTAAGCACGTCATCTCGTTCTTTTCCGGCTGGGAGGTCGATGCGGCGGGCTCGTTCGCAAACCCAGTCGAGGAAGAACTGAGACGCTTTGCGGCTGATCCGCCGCTGGCCGCCGATTTCAAGGTATCAGGCGGCTAATCGCATCGCAAACCTCGACCACAACCTTGGTGCTTGGGACCCGACAAAGCTTACCATCCTGACGTCTCAATACGTACAGCGTCGACAACGGCAAGCTGGCATGTTACGCTTGGCGGCAATCAAGTGGCGTCAACCTGTTCGAGCCGTCTTTCTCAGCAACAAAAGCAATGGCTGACACCGTGGCTAAACCTTGGTACGCAGAGGGGTTAAGGTTTTCCTGTACCGCCTGCGGGCATTGCTGTACCGGAGGTCCCGGCTACGTCTGGGTCAATCACGAAGAGATTTCGGCGTTGGCTCTGGCAGTGGGCCTGGGGAGCGAAGCAGAGTTTGAGCAGTTGTACGTTCGCAATATCGGACGGCGCAAGAGTTTACGAGAATATGCCAATGGGGATTGCGTGTTTCTCGACGGCCTAACTCGACGGTGCGCGGTCTATGAGGCCCGCCCTCGGCAGTGCCGGACTTGGCCGTTCTGGAATTCGAACATCCGGACCCCGCAAGACTGGCAGCGGACTTGCGAAGTCTGCCCAGGGAGCGGAAGGGGACAGCTTCATTCGCTCGAAGAAATCGAAGCAAAACGCACTCGCATCTCGATCTGAACCCATCTTGGTTCGCCGGTGGCAATCATGGATCTGAGAGCTGAGTACTCGTTGGCTTTCTGTAGCGATTGTAGCGATTGTCTAAAGCTTGCCGGTTGTGCAGCCGATAATTCGGGGACAGCGAACAGCGACATAAGCAGTCACTGACCTTGACTCTACTTCTTGCAGGGTTTACACTTGGGGCGTCCGCAACATTTTTGGAATGCAACAGCAAGGACGCGTTCCCCCCCCCCTGTCACGGGAGAGTCAAGTCGTGACTAAGAAAGAGATCGTTAAGACGATTTCCGAGGAACTCGGACTGACGCAACTCAAAACCAAAGAAATCGTACAGAAGACGTTTGACGCCATCGTCGAGGCTTTGGTGGAAGAGGGCCGGATCGAGTTACGGAATTTCGGGGTCTTCGATGTCAAGAAACGGGCTTCCAGAAAGGCCCGCAACCCTCGTACGGGACAACGTGTGGATGTCCCCGAAAAGTGGGTCGTGACGTTCAAGCCGGGCAAGGAGATGGAGGAGCGCGTTCGGGTACTCGCCGAGCAACGTGAACGTCGGAGAGAAGCTGCAACATCCTTGCAGCATAAGGGTTTCGGCGTGACCAGTGGTCTTGCCGCCCCCTGCGAAACGAGAGTCGAACCGGCGGCGCATACGAGCGAACCAGCGACCGAGACGATGCCCGCTTTGGCGGAATCGTCCGGCAGCGGCGTGAGTGCGGAAGAAAACAGTTCGAGAATCGGTCTGGGAGCTAATCCGTAGCCCATCGGAGATGGGTTGCGCCGGCTCGAATCGGCGCGCGGCAGTCGACCAAGTGAAGACCACCAGCCGGAAATACCGGTCGCGACCGGTTTCTGGCACCGTCAAGTCATCGCTTCCTAATCATGGAGGAGAGTCAAGTGATGCGTCGGCTCATCTTATCGGCGCTGCTAGGCGTCGCCGTCGCTGGGAACGTCGGGTGTTTTCTCCCGATCTACTCCGGGGACCCGGTGAAGCGTACCGATCAATTGATTTTCACGTCGGAGGATCTGCGAAATATCCTCCTGGAATGGGAACGGTTCTGGTTCCTGGACCAGCCGAGCCACATGACGCCGTATCGAGTTCACGGCGGCGTGATCTAGCCTGCGACACTGCGCCTCCGTCGTCAACCGCGCGAAACCCGCCGGTTGAGTGGCGGTTGGGCGGACCATCAGCGCTCGGTGCTCGCTTCTCAGACGGCGGCGAGCGATCAACCGTGCGCGCCAGAACCGGAACGCGACATTGCCTACCTCGTCGCTCCTCGCTACATTGTCGCTTTCGCCGCGCGACGATCTGACCCCGACGATTCATGGCATCCCACTCCGTGTCACTCACCGTCCAGCTGGGAAGACTTCAACTGGCGAACCCGATCCTAGTGGCTTCGGGCACGTTTGGTTACGCGCGGGAGATGGCCCATCTGGTCGACCTGAGCCGCCTTGGAGCGATCCTGCCGAAGACCATTACCAAACAGCCGCGGCCAGGGAACCCGCCGTGGCGGACGGTGGAAACCACGGGCGGGATGCTCAATTCCATCGGGCTGGACAACGACGGGATCGACGCATTCATTGCCCATCATCTGCCGTACCTGCGCACGGTCACAGCGCCGATCATTGTCAGCATTGCAGGCCGTACCCGCGAGGAATTCGTGGACATGGCGGCCCAGTTGGATCGGCAGTCGGGGGTTGCGGCCTTGGAGTTGAACATCTCCTGCCCCAACGTGACGGGCGGTGTTGATTTTGGCACCGATGCCGATTCCTGCCGGCGACTTGTCGCTGCGGTGCGAAATGCCTGCTCCCTGCCCATCCTGGCGAAGCTGACCCCCAATGTGACGCGGATTGCCGACATCGCCGCCGCGGCAGCCGAGGGCGGGGCCGATGCCGTCAGCTTGATCAATACCGTGCTGGGCATGGCCATCGACTGGCGTCGTCGAAAGCCCATTTTGGGCAACGTCTTAGGGGGCCTGAGCGGGCCGGCGATCAAGCCGATTGCGTTGCGCTGCGTGTACCAAGTCGCCCGCGCCGTCCGGATTCCGCTGGTGGGCATCGGGGGAATCGCGACGATTGACGACGTGATGGAGTTCCTCGTCGCGGGCGCCAGCGCCGTACAAATCGGAACCGCCAACTATTACGATCCGACGGTGACGATGAAACTGCTGGACGCGCTGCCCGCGGCCTTGGTCGAAGCCAGGGTGGCCTCGGTGGGGGAACTCGTCGGCTCATTACAGATCTCTGCGGCAACCCAGCCCTCGACGAGCTCGGCAGGTGGCGCCGCGACTTGACCCATTCCAGGAATCGGGCGACGCACTCGCCCTCAACGGCATCCACGGCACACAATTATGCGAGTCCTTTCCGGAATTCAGCCCACAGGTCGGTTTCACTGGGGCAACTACTTTGGCGCGATCCGCCAGTACATCGACTTGCAGTACGACAATGAGGCGTACTACTTCATTGCCAACCTGCACGCTTTGACGACGGTCCGTGACCGCGATACGTTATGGCAGAACACCGTCGAAGCGGCCCTCGACTTGTTGGCGCTGGGGCTGGACCCGAATCGCGCCACGTTGTTTGTCCAGTCGGACATCCCGGAAGTGTGCGAACTCACGTGGCTCCTGATGACCGGCGCGCCGCTGGGACTGCTGGAGCGTTGCCATGCCTTCAAGGAGAAGAAAGCAAGAGGAATTCCCGCCGACGCCGGCCTCTTCACTTACCCTGTGTTGATGGCTGCGGATATTCTCGCCTATGACTCCGATCTGGTGCCGGTGGGGGAGGACCAGGTTCAGCACATCGAGGTCTGCCGCGACTTGGCAGGCAGCTTCAACTTCACGTTTGGCGACGTGTTTGTCTTGCCCAAGGCCAAAGTCCTGGAGAATGCTGCGCGGGTGCCCGGCACGGACGGCGAGAAGATGTCGAAGAGCTACAACAACACGATCGAGATCTTCGAGGATCCCAAGTCGGTGCGGAAGAAGGTGATGCGGATGGTGACCGATTCGCGCCCCATCGAGGAGCCCAAGATTCCGGAGACGGATGCTCTGTTCGAGCTGTACTCCCTGTTCGCCAGCGACGCGGAGCGGGAGGCGATGGCAACCCGGTATCGCGCCGGCGGATTCGGCTATGGCGAGGTCAAGAAGGCGTTGGCCGGCGCGGCCGAGGGCTATTTTGCCGAGGCGCGGGCACGGCGTTTGGAGTTGGCCGCTCGTCCGGAACGGGTCCGCGAGATTCTTGGGGACGGCGCCCAACGCGCCCGCGCTCGAGCCCAACAAACGCTGCGGCGAGCCCAGGAAGCCTGTGGGGTAAAGGCGAGGTCATGAACGTGATCGGGATCGGCACAGACATTGTCGAGATCGTGCGGATCGCCGAAATGATCGAGCGTCACGGCGAGTTGTTTCTGGGACGCGTGTTCACGCCGCACGAGATTCAGTACTGCAGCGAACGCAAGGCGACCACCCAGCACTACGCCGGCCGCTGGGCGGCCAAGGAGGCCGTCATGAAGACGCTCGGCACCGGCTGGTCGCGAGGAATCAGTTGGTGCGACATCGAGGTCCGCAACGAAATCGGCGGCCGGCCCTATCTTGCGCTCAGCGGCGGCGCGCTGGAGACCAGCCGGTGCCTGGGCATCGAGCAAATCCTGATCAGCATCTCGCACTGCCGCTGCCACGCCATCGCCTATGCGCTGGCCCTGGGTCCGGCGGCGGAGGACAAGTGAAGAAGCCCGGCGTCGCGAGGCCCGCCGGGAATAGGCAACAGACTCGGGCGAGCCGGTTGCACCGCTTGATTTCTGTTGGCTTCTGCGGTAGTTATTCTGTCAAGTTTCGACTGCCGCAACTGCGGCACGATGGCTGTTCGCATCGCCACCAAACACGACAAGGAGGACTGCTGTGACCACCACGCGTATTGGTGCAACGAAGAAGTACGCACAGAACTGGGGCTTGGCTTTCCGTCAGAAGTCGGAGGCCAAGGCGTCCAAGTCCGTTCAGAAACCCAGAGCTGCCGCGGCGAAAAAATCGCCGAAGAAGAAACCTGCAAAGGGAAAGGGCAAGTAGCGTCCTGGTTCGTGCGATGTTAGGCATCCCGCAGGAGTTAAGAGCATGAAAATCCAACTGCGTTACTGCGCGGCTTGAAACTACGAGTCGCGCGCCGTCAGTTTGGCGGCCAAGATCCTCAGCCAGTTCAAGCAACGCATCGAGGGCCTGGAATTGCAGCCATCCAGCGGCGGCTGCTTCGAACTCACCGTCGACGGCGTTCTGGTGTATTCGAAACTCCAGACCGGTGAATTCCCCGACGAGAAAGCCCTCGTCGCCCAAATCGGCAAACGGGGGTGAACGAATGGGACGCACGTGCCGAACCGCGTGGACGCTCACGGCGGCTGGCTCGCCTCCGCGGTGGACCTGGCTCGCTTTGCCGCGGCTTTCGACAACCCCGACAAATGTCCGATTCTGAACCGCGCCAGCATCGTTTTGCCCGACCCAACTGGGAGCACCAGGCAACCAACTCGCACGTCTCGGACGCGCTCCCGGCAGGGGCGTGGCGAAACGAGTTCCAATCGACAGCCGGCGATGCCCTTCATTAAACCAGACTCTGCCCGGCGTGCAATCCGACTTTTCGAATTCAAACGCCTTTCGGCACCGCCCAGTGGCCGGGGCGGTACTCGCGGCGGAGGAGTTTCGCCGCTTCCGGATCGTCCGCGATCTGCTCTGTCTGCGGATCGAAACGCAGGACTCGCCCCACCCGCGTGGCGATGTTGGCTAGGTGGCACAAGGACGCCGTCAGGTGGCCGATCTCGATGTCGGCATTCGGCCGGGCCCCGCTGCGGATGCAATCCAGAAAGTTCTGGTGATGGCGCGGCAGCGAGAACGTCCCGGTTCCGGTGGGGCCCGGCTTGTTGCCCTCCAAAGTGACTTTCCAGCCGGTTTGCTTGCCCAGGATCATCACGCCTTTGGTGCCGTAAAAGGCGTTGCCGTTCTCGTGGCCTTCCTGGAAGTACGGCGACCAAATCCGCTGTTCGAAGATCAACTGCTTCGTCTTCGTTTTCTGCCCGTCGCCGGCGTACTCGAACACGACGTATTGCGTGTCGGGCCATTGCTGGTCGTCGTCAAAAAAGTACTTTCCGCCCAAGGCCGCAATCGTGTTGGGCTGGACGTCCACACCCAGTCCCCAGCGGGCCAAGTCGATGTCGTGGACTCCGTCGTTGCCGATGTCTCCGGCGCCAAAGTCGTACCACCAGCGCCAGATGCTGTGCAGCATGTTGGCTCGATACTGGCACGCCGGGGCGGGACCCAGCCAGAGGTCGAAATCCAGGTGCGGCGGCGGGTCGCTGGGCGGCTGGTGCCCGATACTGCCTCGCCGCTGGCTGTTCCAGGCCTTGGCTACCAGCACGTCGCCGATCACGCCGTCCCGCAGAGCCTGCACGGCCTGTATGACGTGCTCGGTGCTGCGCGATTGCGTCCCCACCTGCACGACGCGGTTGTTGCGGCGGGCGGCTTCGACCATCAGCCGGCCTTCGCGCAGGTTGTGCGAGCAGGGTTTCTCCACGTACACGTGTTTGCCCGCGTCGCAGGCCAGGATCGTGGCCGGCGCGTGCCAGTGATCGGGCGTCGCGATCCAGACGGCGTCCACGCTCTTGTCGTCCAGTACCTGCCGCAGGTCCTTGACCGCCTTGGGTGCTTGGCCGGTTGCTTCCTGCACCACTCGTGCCGCTGCGGCCAGACGGTTGGCGTCCACGTCGCAAACGTAGGCGACTTGCACGTCTTGCCGGCCGACCAGTTGCCGCAGGTGGCTGCCGCCCATACCGCCGGGGCCGATGACGGCGGCGATGAGCCTTTCGTTCGCACCGGCGGCCCGCCCGGCCGCCGGACTCAGGCTCCAGGCGGCCGTGGCGGCCGCCGTCAAACCGGACTGCTTCAGGAAATCGCGCCGAGGATGCTGGAACATGTCGTGTGCCTCCGTCGTCTTGGAGCGCGGCGCCTTGTCGCCGCTTTGTACGAGATCCCATGGAACTCCACGCTTTGTGTACTGCCCGCCGCTGGAAAAAAGCGGCGACAAGGCGCCGCACTCCAAAAACGTGACCGCATGCCGCCACGTGTTGCACGACATTCTAAGGTCTCTGAAGGGAGGCCCGCAACCGTGTTGTCCCGCAACTGCCGCCGCAACGGTCCCCCGTCAGCCCCGATAGAAAACCGGTCTGCTGGCGGGTTGCCGGACAGCGCGTCGCGCCGCTAACATACTCTGACAGATGAGAGAACAACCTCGAAGGACACGAAACCCACGAACGACCAAGGAGTCCGTCATGCGCCGAGTCACGCTATTCTGTGCCGTGCTGAGTCTCGTGCTGGCCGCATCCAGCCGGGCTGACCAGGTGTTGGTCGAAGCCGAGAGTTTCGCCGAGCCGGGGGGCTGGGTGCTGGATACGCAGTTTATCCACCTGATGGGTTCCCCGTATCTGTTGGCCCACGGTCTGGGCAAGCCCGTTGAAGACGCGACGACGACGGTCACCTTGCCGTCCACGGGCGAGTATCGCGTCTGGGTCCGCACCAAGGACTGGGTGGCACGGTGGGGCGCGTCGGGACAACCGGGACGGTTTCAATTGCTGGTCGACGGCCAGCCGCTGGCCGAGACGTTTGGTACGCAAGGCGCCGAATGGTCTTGGCACAGCGGAGGCACGGTGACCATCAAGCAGCGGGACGTCAAGTTGGCGTTGCACGACCTGACCGGATTCGATGGCCGCTGCGACGCCATCTTCTTTGCCAGCGACACCAACGTGACGCCGCCCGAGAGTTCCGAAGTTCTGGCAAGCTGGCGGCGGGATCTGTTGGGGTTGAGCGAAAAGCCGACGGAGATGGCCGGTTACGATCTGATCGTCGCGGGCGGCGGCTACTCGGGCCTGGGAGCCGCGATTTCGGCAGCGCGGATGGGGTGCCGTGTCGCCTTGATCCAGGACCGGCCGGTGCTGGGCGGCAACGGGTCCAGCGAAGTGCGGGTCTGGGCCAACGGCCTAGTCCGCCGCGGCCGCTTCCCGCGGATCGGTGAAATCGTTGAGGAGTTCGCCGATCAGGCCAAGAAGTCGCCCGGCCAGTACGAAGAGTTCGGCGACGATGTCAAGGAGTCGGTGGTCCGGGCCGAGAAGAACATCGAGTTGTTCTTGAACCATTTTGCCTACCAGGTCGAGATGGACGGACAGCAGATCAAGGCCGTGCTGGCCTTTGACACTCGCACCAGCGAGCACAAGCGGTTCACGGGCAAGTTGTTTTGCGACGCCACGGGGCACGGCACGCTGGGGGCCTTGGCGGGCGCTCACTACGACATGACGCCCAAGGGCCGCATGGGCATGAGCAACATGTGGCGCTGGGACGAGGCCACCGAGCCGACCAAGTTCCCGGAGACGCCCTGGGCGCTCGACTTGACGATGAACGACTTCCCCTACCCCCGCGACCACCACGGGCCGTGGTTCTGGGAGAGCGGTTTCGACAAAGATCCGATCAGCGATGCGGAAGCCATCCGCGATTGGAACTTGCGGGCCGTTTTCGGAGCTTTCAACGCGATGAAGAATCGGGACGGGGCCGCGCAGCATCCGAATGCGTTTCTGTCCTGGGTCGCGTTCATCGGCGGGCCCAGGGAATCGCGGCGCCTGCTGGGCGATGTGATCCTGACGCAAGAGGACATCGTCAGCAAGCGGGATTTCCCTGACGGTTGCGTGCCCAGCACCTGGTCCATCGACTTGCATTACCCGAAGAAAGAGTATGCGGAAAAATTCCCGGACAACCCGTTCATTTCGGTGGCCAAGTTCGACGCCCGCGTAGACCGCGCCTTCGGCTATCCCGTTCCCTACCGCTGCTTCTACTCGCGGAACATCCCTAACCTGTTCATGGCTGGCCGCTGTATCAGCGTGACCCACGAAGCGTTGGGCACGGTGCGGGTGATGAAGACCTGCGGGATGATGGGCGAGGTGGTGGGCCGCGCCGCTTCGATTTGCGTCCAGCAGGACTGCACGCCGCGGGACGTTTACGACAAGTACTTGGATGAACTCAAGAAGCTGCTGGAGCTGCCCGGCAAGGCTCGGCGCGAAACCGTCACCGCCGAGATCGTCATCCCCCAAGACGTGCCCCGCCTGGCTTCGCCGTTTGGCCCGCCGACCGGCCTGGATCCCGAAGCGCTGCCCGGCGTAGTGATCGACGATCGCAACGCGGTCAAGACGGGCACCTGGAACGAGGGCACCGGCTTGAAGGGCTACGTGGGTTACGGTTACCTGTACGCGTCCGCCGGCTCGGGGGCCAGCATTCGTTTCGAGTTCAAACCGCCGGCGGCCGGGCGGTACGAAGTCCGGCTGGGGTACCAACCTCACGAGAATCGCGGCACCCGAGTCCCGGTCACGGTGATTTCTCCGGCCGGCCCGATCATCAAGCAGATCAACATGCGCGAGCCGCCGCCGCTGGACAACGGTTTCATCTCGCTGGGCGAGTTTGACTTCCGCCCCGACGCTCCGGCCGCAGTCGAAATCGGCACCAAGGACGCCGGCGGCAACGCCCACGCCGACGCGATCCAGTTCTTGCCGGCTGCGGCGCCGAGACCGCCTGCGCGGAAGTGAGAGCTTGGCCGGCCTTGCCGGAATCTCATCCGGCGACAGACAACGGATTGGAGGCGAGAAGAGATACGAGGGGGCAACGGCGATTCATGCGGCGACCTCTCCAACATCCGCACCCAGGTTAGCAGCGTTCCCCCAGTTTGAACAGTACTGCAACACGCCCGCGGTGATGTCAAGCAACTTCCCGACCCCTGCTGAATGGACGGCTTGACTTCCCTGTTTCGCATGGAGACACTAGAATGCGGTGACTGGCCGGAAGCGATCCGGGCGGAGTTCACACTAGAAAAGGTGGGGTTGGGCGTCGGAACGAAGCGGTTGGATTTCCCAAGGGAGAGGTAACCAGCAATGGCAGACAGAATTGACCGTCGATGTTTTCTGGCAAAGGGCGTTCTCGGAGCGGCAGCGGTTGGCGCGGTACACACCAGCATCGAGGAGACGACCCTGGCAGCCGCCCTCCAGGACGGGACGGCTCAGACCGCCGCGGCGGAAAAGCCCAAGACTGACATCCCCCCCGGCAGCCTGCCCTGCGGCAAGATCGGCAACGTATCTCTCAGCCGGCTGTTCATCGGCGGCAATCTGATTGGGGGCTGGGCTCACAGCCGCGACCTGATGTACGCTTCCAAGCTGTTCACGTCCTACAACACCGAGGCCAAGATCTTCGAGACATTGGAACTGTGCCAAGCGTGCGGGATCAACGCGATCCAGTTGGACCCCGCCTGCTGGGATCCGATCACGAAGTACAATCAGACCCACAACCCCAAAATCCAGACCATGGTCTGCGTCCCGCTGATTGCCGACAGGGCCAAGATGAACGAGGCCATCAAGCGGCAGATCGACTTGGGGGCCACCCTGCTGTATTCGCACGGCGGGACGACGGACTCGTTCATGATGGGCGGCGGTTCGACGGAGGTGATCGCGCAGATGGTCGAATTGATCAAAGCCCAGGGCGTCCCCGCCGGAGTCGGCGGCCATTCGCTGAACATGCCCGTCGCCTGTGAACGGGACAAGGTCAACGCCGATTACTACGTCAAGACGTTTCACATGGACCGCTACTGGTCGGCCACGCCCAAGGAGCACCGAGTGGAATACGACTGGATGCGGGGAAATGCTTCGGACCACGAGAAGAACAACGACAACATGTGGTGCAACGACCCCGAGGAGACGGCGGCCTTTATGGAAACGGTGGAAAAGCCCTGGGTGGCGTTCAAGGTGATGGCTGCCGGGGCCATCAAACCGCAGATGGCCTTCCCCTACGCCTATCGCAACGGGGCCGATTTCATCATCGCCGGGATGTTCGATTTCCAGGTCGAAGCCGACGTCAAGATCGCGCTCGAAGCCCTGCAAAAAGTCGCCAGCCGCAAACGGCCCTGGTGCGCGTGAGCCGCTTCGAAACGGCTCGAATCAACACAATCCGGCATGCGCGGATTCGTGGGTCGGCGTCACGTCTGCCGCCGTCTCAGGCCGGCGCGGTCCAGCAGGCTCTGGGAGAGGATGTCGCGAATGGGTTCCTCTTCGGCGGGCGGCGGGCCGCTGGCGCCCAGATCGTCGACGGGCGAGTAGCGCAGTTCGTACTTGTGCTTGGCGACCGAGAGCACGTCGCCGGGGTCCAGTCGCTTGCGCAACGTGGCCACGCGCAGGCCGTTCACCTTGGTGCCGTTGCGACTGCCTTTGTCGATGACGAACCAATACCCTTCGTCCGCCATCAACTCGCAGTGCTGACCGGAAACGTTGGCAAACCGCAACACGATGTCACACGTTTCCCGCCGGCCGATCGTCAGCCGCTTTTTCAACAACGGAATCGGATCGCCGCCGCCGAGAGGGACAAGTTCACCGTACATGAGCCACGCTCCCCTTGTTTCACGTTGCCCGATACGCTAGTTAATCTACATGAGCCCCCCCCCTCTCGTCAACTCGCACTTCTCCGCCCCCCGCCGCAGCCGCCGGTTTTGACTGGCGTGACGCCGGACTGCGCTATTTTTCGTACAGTTTCTTCTTGCGCCGCAGGTTTGGATTTCGCGTCCAGCGGATCAGCGTCGATGCCGGCTTCACATGCCCGAACGTCGACGGCACGGTCGCGACGGGCGGCTGTGTGTTCTGCGACAACCGCAGCTTCAGCCCCAGCCGGCGACTGGCGCGACGGTCGATTGCGGAGCAGATCGACGAGGGCATCCGCCGCATGCAGAAACGCTATGACTGCGAACACTTCATGGCCTATTTCCAACCGGCCACGAACACCTACGCGCCCGCGGATCGCCTGCGGCAGGCGTACGATCAAGCGTTGGCCCATCCGCGCGTCGTGGCCTTGGCCGTCGGCACGCGGCCGGACTGCGTCCCCGGCGATGTACTGGATCTGTTGGCCGATGTGGCCCGCGGCACATGCCTGTCCGTGGAATACGGGATGCAAACGTTGCACGACCGATCGCTGGATTGGATGAACCGAGGACACCATCATGCGGCGATGGTGGATGCGGTGCAGCGGAGCCGGGGACGGGGATTCGAGATCTGCGCCCACGTCATCATCGGGCTGCCCGGCGAATCGCGGGACGACATCTTGGCCACGGCTCGAGAACTGGCGCGGCTGAAGGTCGATGCCGTCAAGATCCACAACCTGTACGCGGTGCGGAACACCCCGCTGGCGGAACAGGTCCGGCGGGGCGAAGTCCAATTGATGGAACGGGACCAGTATGTGGACACCCTGATCGGTTTCTTGGAGTTGCTGCCGCCGCAGATGATCGTGGAACGGATCAGCGGCGATGCGCCGCCCAAGTACCTGGTGGCGCCGGCCTGGTGCTTGGACAAGCCCGCCTTTCGCGCCGCCCTGGATGCAGAACTCCGCCGCCGGGACACCTGGCAGGGAAAATGCTGCCGGCCCGCGAACTGAGACTCACAAGAATCGGGTGTTTTTTCGACGGCTGCTTGATTGCGGAGACAGTCGCATTGTTCGATAATGGAAACCGTGGCCGTTGTCCCGGCGGCCAACAGCAAGGAGCAAGCGTTGCCTGAACCCAATCCCAACCAGCGCCGGCCGATGCCGAGCGGGGAGACGCCGCTGCAGGCGGCGCCTCCGGTTCCGGGCACGGTGCCGCTGCCGCTTCACCCGGAACAACGATTGGCAGCGGCACCGGCGGTCCCGATCGGTGGCGCGGCGTCAGCGGGGCCCGCGGGCGAGCGTCCTCTGGCACCAGCACCGATTCCGCACAGGCCCAGTGTGCCGGTGGGCCGTGACGGTCTGGCCTATCCGACCGTGGTCGGGGGCGAGCGACCGATGACTGCCGCACCGGCGCCGTTGGCCGGCAGAAGTGCCCGACCGATCGCACCGCGCCCCGAAGTTCCGCTGGCGCGGCCCGGCGAGCCGCGGCAGGTGGGCTGGCCTCCGACCACAGCCGTCCCGAATTCCGGCTACGCGCCGGCAACGAGCATCTCGCCACAAGCGGCCAATCCGCCCGGAGTCGCAGGGCAGCCCTACGCGCTACAGCAGCCGAATCAACCGGCGCCGCCTGCGGAGCCAGCCTGGCACCAGCCGCCTGCCAGTCCGCCGCCCGTGCCCCCGCCAAGTGCCGGCAGCCTGCCTCCGCAACCGCCCGCTGAGCGTCCTCTCGGCTGGTCCCCCCACACCAAGACGGGGCCGGTGGGAACCGCCGTCAACGCGGCCATCGACGGACATGTCGGGCTGCCGTCCGCGAAGACCAGCGCAGCCAAATCGCCCCGCCGCGCGTCCCGCACGCGCTCGTCCGTGTTGGCGCTGAGCTTCCTGTGCGTGGCGGCCGTCTTTCTGATCGGCATGCTGGTGATCCTGGCCATCACGCTGGCGAAGTGAGGCCTGCCACTTCCCGATCGAGTCGGTCCCCCAGTCGATCCTTTTCCACTTCCAGATCGTGACGTGTCTGAAGATTCAGCCAAAATCCTTATTGATCTTGCCTCGCAATCTGTCCGATAAGTGCTAAGTAAATTGTTGACTAATATGATTAAGGTATATATCATTTGGCATTCGCCGGGGCCTCGCGACTCGGTTCCGAGTAAGTGGCATCGGCGTAAGTCATTGCCAAATAGTCGACTTTGAACGCCGCCGAGGACTCTGGACGGAGACTCTGGCACTTGTACGGAGACGTTGCCGCTATGGCCGCACCGACAGCTCGACGAAGAAATCGAATCGTTTCTCTCAACCCAAGCCGCCCCATGCTTACAGTTTTGTCGCCGGATGAACGGAAGGAGGACAATGCGTCTGCCGAGCGGTTGGAGCCGACGCCGGAGTTGTTGGACGAGCTGAGCCGCAGGAGTGAGGAACTCGAAGCGGCCTCGCCTCAGGAGATCTTGCGGTGGGCCGTCGAGCGTTTTGCGCCCCGGCTGACGATGGCTACCGCCTTCGGTCCGGAAGGCATGGTCCTGTTGCACATGTTCGCGGAGATTGCCCCGAATACGCCCATCTTCAATTTGGACACGGGATACCAGTTCCCCGAGACGCTGGAACTTCGCGAAAGGGTCAAGCAGCGGTACGGGATCGAGGTCGAGTTCAAGCGGCCGGAGTTGTCGGTGGAGCAGTACGAGCGTTTGCACGGCGGTCCGTTGTACAAGACGAAGCCCGATCAGTGCTGTGGGGAGCGAAAGATCCGCGTGCTGCGGGAAGCGATCCGCGGCATGCACGCCTGGATCAGCGGCATCCGGCGAGATCAGAGCCCTGACCGCGCCAAGGCGGCGATCGTCGGCTGGGACAAGAAGTTCGGCCTGGCCAAGGTCAGCCCCCTGGCGAATTGGACCAAGAAGGAAGTCTGGAAGATGATCCTGGACCACGACATCCCCTACAATCCGCTCCACGATCAGGGGTACACCAGCATCGGTTGCTGGCCTTGCACGCGGGCCGTGATGTTCGACGAGGACGAGCGTGCCGGCCGCTGGAGCGGCTTTGCCAAGACCGAGTGCGGACTGCACACGTTGGACGACGACAAATGAACGTTTCCGCTCGAACCGAATACGCCTGCCTGGCGCTGCTCGAGCTGGCCCTGCACTACGAGACGGGACAGCCGGTCCGGGTGCGCGATGTGGCCGACGCGCACGGCATTCCGCCGCAATTCCTCGTGCAAATTCTCCTGCAACTGAAGGCCGCCGGAATCGTGGCCAGCACGCGGGGCGCCTCGGGCGGATATCGGCTGGTCCGGGAGCCCGGCGAGCTTTCGCTGGGCGAAGTGATGAGCGTGATGGAGGGACCGCCGCAGGGCGCCGACAAGAACGCGGCAGTCGACACGCCGCTGTCCCGCGCGCTACGGCAGACGTGGCAGCGTGCCGCTGCCGCCGAACGCGAGTTGCTCGAATCCACCAGCTTTGCCGATCTGATCCAAGACGTGCGCGAGCCGGCCGGGCAGATGTTTTACATCTAGTGTTCGTCCGCCTGTTCCAGCAGTTGATTGTCGTATTCGTCTTCCAGTCGGCGCACCAGTTCCGCCAGGTCTTCGTTCTCCTCCACGGCGCCGGACACCTGCAATTCCCATTGCGTGCTCGCCGACCGCAGGGAAGCGAGGTCCAGGGGCAGTTTGAGAATCTTGGCCAGCCTTCGCGTGACGGCTTCGATGCTGAGCGGATTCGCGCCCTGCAGATAGCTGGGGATCTCGGCCACCAGCGAAACCATTTGCACCCCGAGCGGCCGGGCCTGGGTCATCAGATAGTTGGTGAAGGAGCCAGGCCCCGCATAGCCGGTCGGCCGCAGGCCGTACTTCTCCATTTCGGGCAGCAGCTTGGGGTCCGAACAGGTGATGAACAGCCGCGGCTCGCGGGTGTGCGGCACGGAACCCCCGAACGAACCGATGAACAGAATGCGGCGGACTCCCACGTAGCTGGCGAACTCCAAAACGCACTCGCCGAACGTCCGCCAGCGCAAATTGGGCTCCTTGCCGATGAACAGCACCAGGTTTGCCGCCGGCTGCGCGTAGAACGTGTTCTCGGGCATGTTGATGGATTTGATCAGCCCCTCTTCGATTTCGACGTGCGGGCGGAACAGCGCGGCAATCTCCATCGAGCCGGGGACATTGTACAGGTAGAACGGCTCCGGATCGATGTGCGCGACCGGCTGGGCCTCGAGCAGGTGCACCAGCCGCTTGACGGTGCCCGTGGAGACATCACCGCCGTCCATCCAGCCGGTGAACGCCAGCACGAGCGTGGCCCGGTTCAGCTTGGGACAGTCCCGAAGATCGAGAATGGAGGAAGGGCTTTCTATCATGCCGCACGATCACGTTTCAGACTTCGGATGACCCGAATTTGCGTCACCCTGTGCCGCCGGTATTTCCTTGGGGTTAGCCGGCGCGCCGCTGCGCGCGGCTGCCAGAATGTCAGCGACCGACATTCCGGCGGTTCCAGCCGGCTTCTTGACTGCGGCCTCCTTTGTCTCCGCAGGTTTGGCCGCCGCAGTCTTCGCCGCCGCAGTCGGTGCCGCTTGCGCCTTCGGCGCCGCTGGCTTGCCCGCTCTCGCCTCCGCCTTCTTGGGTGGAGGGGCGTCGACGATCGTCAAGAACTCGGGGTCGATGTCGTACCAGCCGATGTTGTTGTTGCCGTCGAACTGGACCAACGCCCGACCGCTCATATTCACCGTCTTGACGATCCCGGTCAGACCTGCGAAACGGCGCAACTCAGGCCGTCGATCATCAACGACGACGTATCTGTCGGTGTACTCCCGCTGCAGTTTCTCGATCGCGTGGAAAACCATCTCTGTCCCTCACGAGGGCACCGCCCACCAACGTCAAGTTTTCGCCTGATTCAGCCGGAAAATCAAGGCCCGTAACGTGTTTCGAAACGAAAAGACCCAGCCGTGGGGAGCGGCTGGGCCATGGAGGGGCGAAGACACCCGTACAAGTCGGAGGTCGGTGGGGCGAGTTAGAGGTCGACTCGGGGGTCCGACTTGCCGGGCGGGGTGTTGATGAGGGTCTCATCGCGGAAGTCATCCGCCGCCTTATGCATCGGCTGAGAACATCCGCTGCAACCACGGATTCTGAATTCGGAGGCAGAACCGATACAGCCCGAAAAGTTGCGTCCGCCCGCACAATCGCCACAGGCCGAACGCTTTGGCCCGCAATCTCATCTAGCCGCTTGGGCCAGGAAATCCGCGTTCGTCCAGCATCGGAAAGGTGCGGCACCCGGTAGAATGCTAGCGGTGAACCGTCTTCGTGCGGCCGGACGGCCGCAACCAGAGTAGGTTGGGTCTCCGACCCGACCCAGTCGGGCCAGAGTCCCAGCCTACGAAGACGCGCGCGTCGTGCGCTCATCCTGCGGATGAAGACGCGCACGCGGGCGCGGCCCGTAACCAAAGGATTCAGACGTGGAAGAATTGCTTCTGGGACTGCTGGCGATCCTTTTGCTGACCGTTGCCGTCCTGCTTCCCATCGCGACGTTGGTCCTGGTGATCATCCTGTTCCGCCGTGTCGGCGGTCTCGGGCGGCGACTGGCCCGCTTGGAGGCCGACGCCCGTGCAGCCGGTGCCGGCCTCGCCCCTGCCGATGCCGCGGAGGTGGTCCAGGCGGAGGTGGTCACGGCCTCGGACGAGGCGCAGCCGATCGCTGCACTCCCAACGCCGCCCGCCGCCGGACCACTTGCGATGCGGCCAGAAATCAACTGGGAATTGCTGATCGGGCGCAAGGGACTGGGCTGGATCGCTGTCGTCCTGCTGTTGTTCGGAACCGCCTTTTTCCTGCGGTACGCTTACGAGAACCAGTGGATCGGACCGATTGGCCGCGTGGCCGTCGGGTTGCTGGCCGGGCTGGCATTGGTTCTCGGTGGCTGGCGATACCACTTGCGCTCGTGGCGAATCTTCTCGCAGATGCTTTCGTCCGGGGGCATCCTGGTGCTGTTCCTGGCCGTCTACAGCGCGTTTGGATTCTACCATTTGGTGCCACAGCAGGCCGCCGCTGGTTTTCTGCTGACAGTGATCGTCGAATCGGCCCTTCTGGCCGTTTTGTACAACGCGCCGGCGTTGGCCTGGATGTCCTTGCTGGGCGGGCTTCTGATTCCCGTGCTGATGCGTTCCGAGGCGGACCAGTACCAGTCGCTGTTCACGTATTTGGCCGTACTGGATGCGGGCGTGGTGGTGCTGGCCTTATGGCGGCACTGGTTCGGCCTGGCGACGGCGGCCTTGCTGGGCACGCAAGGGCTGTTCTGGCTTTGGCATCTGGAAAACTACCATCCAGAAAAGCTGGCGTGGGCCATCGGGTTTCAGTTGGTCATCTACGTGTTGTTCGTGCTGCACAGTGTGACGGCCCACGTCTTCCGTCGCCGGACGGCTAGCTGGGAAGATTTGACGCGACTGCTGCTGTGCGCCTGCCTGTGGTTCACGGCGGCTTACGTGTTGCTGCGCGCCGACTACCGCGACTGGATGGGCCTGTTGGCCGTCGGCATGGCGCTGGTCTACACGGTGCTGGGACGCGTGATGTTGGCACACCGCCCGGACGACGGGCGGCAGCTGTTGACCGCACTGGCCGCGGCGGTCGGATTCATCGCGCTGACGTTTCCGATTCAGGCCCGCGCGGAGTGGGTTGCGCTGGGCTGGGCGGCGGAATCGGCCGCACTGTGGTGGTTCGGGCTGCGGACGCGGTCGGCGGCGCTGCGCGGGATGGCGGCGGGCGTCGCTGCGCTGGCCGTCAGCCGATTGGTTTTCGTCGACACGATGCATCGCAGCCACGACCTGTACACCCCGATCTTCAACAAGTACGCCATCCCGGCGTTGGGCGTCACGGCCTGCGTGCTGGGATCGGTGACCGTGGCTCGTGGATTCTGGACGCGGCTTGGACGGCCAGAGCGAATTCTCACGACCGTAGCAGGAGCGATCGGGGTGCTGTTGCTATGGCTCGTCTTGTCGGTGGACACGTACGGCTATTTCCGCGCCGCGGCCGATCAGCAGTTGTCCGGTGACGAAGCCGTCCGCTGGCGCTGGCTGGGCCAGGTGACGTTGTCGGCGCTGTGGTCCGTGTACGCGCTCAGCTTGCTGGCGATTGGGCTTGTCCGCCGCGTGCCGAGCGTGCGGTGGGCCGCGCTGTTCATCTTCGCCGTGACCGTGGGCAAGGCGTTTCTGCACGACATGGCGGGCCTCAAAGAGATCTATCGCATTCTGGCATTTTTCATTTTGGCTATGCTTCTGGGCCTGGCCGGGTGGGCTTATCAGCGGATCCAGGTGGATCGTCAATCACGGGAGACGAATGAAAATGAAGACGCGAATTCCGTCAACGCCTAGCGGAGTTGCTTCGGGATTGATCTGCTGGCTGGTCATCAGCGTGTTCGCGGCGAGCGCGGCCGGCTCCGAGCCCCAGGCCAATCCGGCCGGCTCGCCGAGCGACGTGCGGGCGGCCGAGGCCGTCTCCGCGTGGCAATTCTTGGCCGAAGTCCGGGTCGCAGGTGCGGGACCATCGCCGCTGATCGACTTCGTCTTGCCCCCCGGCGTCTTCGACGCCGCCCGCGTCGACTTGGCGGACCTGCGACTGTATGACGCCCAACTGCGTGACGTCCCGTACGCCCTGCGGATTCGCAGCGAAGTGGATACGACGGAAACCGTCGAGGCCAAGGAGTTCAATCGCGTCCCCGATCCCGCCGGTGGCATGCAAGTCTCGCTGGACCTCGGCGATAAGCAGATCGATCACAACGAAGTGGAGGTGAACACGGCAGGCGACAACTATCGGCGCCGCGTGGTGTTGGAAGGGAGCGACGACCGCAAGGAGTGGAACGAGCTGGCCAAACGCGATGTGGTGCGTTTCCCCAGCGGTGACAAGGCGTTCGTGGACAAGACGTTGTCTTACACGCCCAGCCGCTACCGCTACCTGCGAATCACGCTTTCTCCCGACCCGCAGAACGACCGCCAGCCGATCGAAATCGGCGAAGTCGTGGTGCGCCGCCGCGTCAAGGTGCCGGGGGAACTCGACGTGCGCGAGGTGCCTTTCGGCCAACGGGAGCCGGTGCGTGCCGACGGCGGGCCGGGCTCGCGGTGGGTTCTGGACCTGCAGGCCGGCGGCGTGCCCGTGGATCGCCTGCTGGTGACGGTCGCCGACGAAGAATTTGCCCGCAACTGGTACGTCGAGTCTGGCGGACCGGCGGACGCCAACGAGCGGTTCCAGCGCGTGGCCGCCGGCGTTTGGCAGCGACGTGCAGGCGAACGCGTACAGGACATGGCGGCCGAATTTGGGCAGGAGGTCCGGGCGGCCCGGCTGCGGTTGGTCGTCACCGACAATCGCAACCCGCCTTTGCGTCTGACGGCGGTCAAAGCGGCCGCGCCGGCGCGGGTGGTGATCGCCAAGCGGCCCGAATCGCCCTCCGGCCCCTGGCGGCTGTACTTCGGCCATCCGAAAGCCGAAGCGCCCAACTACGACTTCGCCCGCAACCTGCCGCAGAAGCTCGATCCGCCGCCCGACCGGGTCTCGCTCGGTCCGCGCCAGGCGAACCCGATCTACCAGCCGGAGCCGCTGCCGTTGACAGAACGGCTGCCGTGGCTCATCTACGTCCTGTTGGGCGCAGCCGTGGCGGTGCTGGCAGCGCTGATTTTCAATTTGGCGCGCGTTGCGATCCAGATCGCCGACCTGCGTGAGAGTGCGGTATGACCGACGAGTTGGCGGACAAAGCGGCGTTGGTGACCGGTGCCAGTCGCGGCATCCGGGCGGTCGAAATCCTTAATGCACAGCCCCACGGTCACCAAGCCGTCCACGGTGGCCGCGTCATCGTCGTGGGCTGCACCATGAGAACGGTCTCCTGCCAGTAGGGATATTTCCAGCCATCGGTCCGCACGCCGCGCACGTTCGGCGCGGTGGGGAATGGCTTGTCGTAGTTGTACCCGTAGTACCAAGTCTTCCGCCAGCGGCCCGGCGAGCGTTTGCGAGTGACGCTCGCGCGAGACCACGCCGGGACGGATCTGACGCAGGTCGAGTCGTTGGAGGATCTCGACGAAGAAGCACTCAAACGTATCGCCAAGTTCCGGTTTCCGAAGAATTTACAGCGTAGGACGACATTTCTGTTGGAGAAGAACCAAGAGGGGACTCTGACGTCCGAGGAACGGGGCGAGCTGGACCGAATCAACCACGAGCCGCTCATCCTACGCGCTCGCAAGGCCCATGCGCAGTACCTTCTGGCGCGACGGACGACATGAGGAGCGACGGGTTTCAGGGCCGGAAAGCAGCAAGCCTCGCTCTTCCGCTGGCACCAAGAATCGGCCGTATCTCGTTTCGTGTCGGGAACAACGTTCGCATCGTTCGAGACATAACTGTCCAGTGCTTGTTGCTGATCATCACACGGAGTGTGATGGCTACTTTGACGAGGCGACAGTTGTTTCTCGAATACTGCTTGGAGAAAGAACCAACCACAACAACGGCGATCGCGGCATTCTTTCCTTTTCTGACTGAAGCGGACGCGCGGGGGCTGGGACCGTTGTCTTGAGCAGCCGTTTCTCGAACGATACTCAGGCGTCTTCCATGAGTTCCACTTCCTTGGCCTTGGCCAAGTCGTTGACCTTCTCCTCGTAGGACTTCGTCAGGTCCTGCACCGCTTCCTTGGTCTCGTCCCGTTCGTCCTCGCTCATTTCCTTGTTCTTCTCCGCCAGGTCGGCGGCCTTGTTGGCATCGCGGCGGATGTTGCGGATCGAGATCCTGGTCTCCTCGGCCAGCTCCTTCACGCGGCCGACCATCTTGCGGCGCGTCTCGGTGGACAAGGGCGGAATGTTGATGCGAATCAGCCGTCCGTCGTTCTGCGGATTGAATCCCAGGTCGCTGGCGATAATCGCCTTCTCGATGTCCTTCAGCGTGCCGGGGTCGTACGGCCGGAGGACGATCTGCGTGGGTTCCGGGACGCCAATCGAGGCCAACTGCTTGATGGGCGCCGTGGACCCGTAGACATCCACACGCAGCGAATCCACCAGCCCGGGATTGGCTCTCCCCGTGCGGATTCCCGCCAGACTGGTCTTCAGGACGGCAATGGCTTTGTCCATCCGCTCTTCGGCGTCAAACAGGATTTCTTCGGAGTTCATGGGCGTTCAGGGGTCAGGAGTCAGAGGTCAGGAGTCAGGGGGCACGTATCCGGCACGTTGCATCTCGTATCCCGCGTTCCGTATCTCGCATCGAGAAATCTATTTGGCGGCGATCCGCGTGCCGACCTTCTCGCCGCTGACGGCTCGTTGGATGTTCCCTTCTTTGCGGTAATTGAACACGAGGACCGGGAGGTTATGCTCGCGGCATTGGGCGATGGCGGTGCTGTCCATCACGCGCAGGTTACGTTCCAGGACGGCGGCGTAGGTCAAATCGCGGTACAGCACGGCGTGGGGGTTGTTTTCGGGATCCTCGCTGAACACGCCGTCGACGCGGGTGGCCTTGAGCAGCGCCTGGGCTTCCAGTTCCAAGGCCCGCAGTGCGGCGGCCGTGTCGGTGGTCACGAAGGGGCCGCCCGTGCCGGACGCCAAAATGATGATCCGGCCCTTCTCCAGGTGGCGGCGGGCGCGGCGGCGAATGTACGGTTCGCAGACGCCGTCCATGCGGATCGCCGACATCAATCGCGTGTGGCAACCGAGCGACTCCAGCGCGTCCTGCAGCGCCAGGCCGTTGATCACCGTGGCCAGCATGCCCATGTAGTGCGCGGTCGCTTCCTGGATCGCCGTGCTGTGGTCCTTGAACTGCGCGCCGCGCAAGATGTTGCCGCCGCCGATGACCACCGCCATTTCACAGCCCGCCCCGCAAGCCTGCTGGATCTCGCGGGCGATGTGGACCACTTCCTCCATGCTGATGCCTCGCTCGCCGGCGCGCGTGAAACTCTCGCCGGAGAGCTTGAGGATGACGCGGCGGAAGGGCTGCAGCACAGGGCTGGAGGGCTGTTCAGGCATCGGGAGGTCATGCTTTCTCGGTAAAGGAAAACGCCGTTGCAGAAGCCCGGCCCGTGCGGAAAAGCCGGGCTTCTCTTTGGTCGAAAACGGATTGATCGCGTGCCTACGTCTGCCCCAGCTCCCAATGGACAAAGCGTTTGATGGTCATTCCCTGCTGCGCGGCCGTCTTGCCGACGGTCACCTTGTCACCCTTGACAAACTGCTGTTCGAGCAAGACTTTTTCGGCGAAGAAGTTGCGCAGCCGGCCCTCGACCATTTTGTCGACGATGTTCTCCGGCTTGCCTTCCTTCAGCGCCGCCTCGCGCAGAATGGCTCGTTCCTTGTCGATTTCAGCCGGGTCCAGGTCCTCGCGGCCCAGCGCCAGCGGCCGCATGGCCGCAATGTGCATGCAGACGTCCTTTGCCAGATCCGGACTGCCGCCGGCGACCTCGACGAGCACGCCGGCGACGGTGGTGGCGTTGTGGCTGTAGCCGCCGCAGGCACCGTCGATGCGGACCAAACGCCCGACGTTGAATACCTCGCGGATCCGATTGAACAGATCGTCTTTCTGCTGGCGCAGCGTCGTGCCGGGTTTGCTGGGCGACGGCTGGTCGAGCAAGTCATCCGCCGTCGCCGCGCCCGGCCCTGTCGCCAGTTGGCGAGCCAGATCGTTCGCCAATTGGATAAACTCGTCGTTCTGCGTAACCGGCCTGCTCTCGCACTTCAGTTCCACCATCGCGCCGACGGGCGGATCAAAACTGGTGAAAACGCCGAACCGCCCGAACGCCGTCTCGCGATCCGAGCGCTTGTTCAGCACCTGAGCGCCCCGCTCCCGCAGCCAGCGAATCGCCGCCTCGGCATCGCCGTCGCACTCGGTAAGCGCCTGTTTGCAGTCCATCATGGGCAGTCCGGTCGTTTCCCGGAGGGATTTCACTTGTGCCGCACTGATTGCGACCATGCGGATGTCTCCTGGTCTGGTAAGCGTTGAAAACCTGAATTGTCTATCTGTGCCGTATTCACCGCGGCCACGCTCGCCGCAGCGAGCCCGTGGCCGGCGGTCGTTCCGGTTCGTGTGAAAGCTTCGCGACCGGGCAGCCGTCGGGCACGAGTCGTACAGACGCCTGCTCCGGACGACCGACAGGCAGTTGCGGCTTCTCACTCCGCGGGGGCGGCGTCGGCCGAATCCTTGTCTGGCGCACCTGCGGGCGCCTCACTGACCTCATGCCGAGTCGGCAAGGCCGCCTTCCCGGCCAGCACGGCATCCGCCAAGTGGCGGGAGATTAACTCAATCGACCGGATGCCGTCATCATTGCCGGGGATCGGCAGATCGACCTCGTCGGGATCGCAGTCCGTGTCGATCAAGGCCACGGTGGTAATGCCCAGCTTGCGGGCCTCGCGCACCGCGTTCTTTTCCTTCCTGGGGTCCACGACCACCAGGCATTCGGGCAGCCGATTCATCGTGCGAATGCCGTTCAGGTTGCGGTACATCTTCCGGTATTCGCGATTGAGGGCCGACTGCATCTTCTTCGAGTACGTTGCCAACTCCTCGCCAGACCGCAGGGCCTCCAACTCCTCAAGACGCCCCAAGCGGCTGCGCACGGTCCGGAAATTCGTGAGGCATCCGCCCAACCAGCGTTGGCTCACGAAGGGCATACCGCACCGCAGTCCTTCGCGTTCGATGGCTTCACTGGCTTGACGCTTGGTACCGACAAACAGCACCAGACTGCCGCCGGCCGACACCTGGGTGAGATACTTCTTCGCCCGCAGCAAACCGCGCACGGTCTCGCGAACATCGATGATGTGGATCAAGTTCTTGCGGGCGTAAATATAAGGCGCCATCTTGGGGTTCCAACGGCTGGCGCGATGCCCAAAGTGTACACCTGCCTCTACGAGATCCTTGACGATCGATTCCGACACAACAAATCTCCTGCTTCCTCGCTACGGGCCATGAATGGCGGGCCATCCACAGGTCTGGGCCTTCGCCCTGCGGCGAGCACAAAAAGGGGGGACTGGAAAGGAAATCGCCGCCGCGCAACCATCGGGGAGTTGCGCGGGACACTCCTCGGAATCCAGCAATTTATCTTGCCCTTCACTGAGGGTCAAGGCGACTGGCACGGGTGCGTCAATAAAGCACGGACGAATTCGTGTGCCGCCTGACGGATTCCGGGGCAGGAACTCTCTCGCGGCCCCGCCACATTCAGTACGCGGATTTCGTTCTCGACGATCCACTGGAGGACCAGCGATGGGTCCGCCTTCTTGCCCAAATTCACCAGCAAACACGGCTTTGCGCACTTGGCGGCCAAACGCCGCGTCAGTTCGGTACCTCCGAACAGGCGGTCCCGAAACAGAATCAGCGTGCCGTCCGTGTGCAAGACGTTCAATTCGGTACGGACGGGGTAGTCCGAAGTCTGGGTTTCCTGCAACCGATATTTGGCGGAGATGCGGCCGTCTTCCGCGATCCGGCCACGGGGACACCAACCGCCGTGCTCGATGCCCAGTTCAATGGCGGCGTCCAGGGCGCCGCGATCCACGCCGGTCTGTCCGCCCGAAACAACCCGCTTGATGAGCCCCGATCGTTTGCCATGTCCCATCCGCACATCGTACCCGAGCGTGACCGATCGCCGCAACTATCGCTGATTGGGTGGGGCATCCAGAGACGGGCTCGGCAACAGATCAGCCAGATGGGGACTTGCGGTCACAGATGCCGTCGGTTGGCTGGGCTGGAAATCTGGGCTGGGTTGACTCAGAGGGCTGTCTGAATCCCCGCCCGAAATTGGTGGTTCGGCGGCATCGGCCCGAAGAATCGTGGGTTGGTGCTTTACCTCTTGGCCCGGCGCCGCGGCGTTCGGAGCCAAGTCATCATGAATCGAAGCCGCAGGCAAATCCGAAGGAGATGAAAGGCAACCCTGCGCAGACAGGATGATGAGCGCAAGACACGCCACGACTGCAGATGCAACCAGTTTGGATCGAGAAGTCATGGCGGCCCAACCTTCGGGCGATGCTTTCAATGGCAGCAAACAACCCAACGGGTAAGAACGCAAAGTTGGGGACCCGTCGTGAACTCGGCGTCTATCAGGACCCACCCCATCAGCCCCGAACTCCATGCGGTCAACCGACTTGTCCCAAGAGTATCGGCAGAAATGCGAGGGAAGCTCAGTCAAAACAGCCTGACCGAGCCGCAGAAGAGGCAAGACGGGCGGCGGCACGCAGTTTGGCGCTGCGGCTGCGAGGGTTTTCCGCCAACTCCTGCTGGCTGGCACGGACGGGCTTTTTGCAGAGAATTTGCAAGCGAGGATCGTCGCGAAAGGCCTCTTTGACGAGTCGATCCTCAAGAGAATGAAAACTGATCACCACGAACCTGCCGCCGGGACGCAAGCAGTCGGGAATGTGCTGCAAAGCGCGCTGTAACGAGCCCAGTTCGTCGTTGACGGCGATGCGAATCGCCTGAAAAGTCCGTGTCGCTGGATCGATTCCGTGCCCGTGGCTCCGCGGCACGCAGGAGCGAACCAGCCGCGCCAACTGCTCGGCCGTTCGAATCGGTTGGATACGCCGAACCTCGACAATTTTGCGGGCGATGCGACGGCTGAACCGCTCCTCGCCGTACTGATAGATGAGATCCGCCAAGGGCTTTTCGCGGAGCCTTTCCAGCAGGCGCCAAGCCGGCTCCCCTTGCGTCGGATCAAACCGCAGGTCAAGCGGACCGCTGGCGTCGAAAGAAAATCCTCGCGTCCCATCGGCCAGCTGGTCGCTAGACAATCCTAGGTCCAGCACCACGCCGTCGACGGCAGACAATCCTAAATCACCGATCAATTCAGGTAGATCGCAGAAGTTCGCGTGGGCGATTTTGACCGGTCGCCCAGCGAGCGCCTGCTCTGCAGCAGCCAACGCCCGCGGGTCGCGGTCGAGACCCAAGACGAATCCGTCCGGGGCGACCAACTCGGCTAAGAGACGGGTATGGCCGCCCCCGCCCAGCGTCCCATCGACGAGCACTTGGCCGGACCGAGGCTGGAGATACCGCAGGACGTCGTTCTGCAAAACGGGGACATGAGTCGAATCGGACATGGCTGCTTGACGCCAGTGGTAGCGGGCGACCCAGGGGGCATCCGTTCCCCCCTTTGCGGGTCGCGCTACCGATCGGTGCGTCTGCGAAGATTCAACGCACGGATCAACGGTCGCTGCCGAGAGATCCATCCCCCGACCCGTGGACGCCAACGGCTTCCACGGTTGGCGAGCAGATCAGATGGTGGCCGCAAGCTGATCCACCTGTTCCACGCATGGCGAACATCGGACGTTTGTTTCAAGCCGGATTGGCGGCTGCCAACCGAGCTGTCTATCACTTGCCTTCTACTGTCTATCTTGGCAGGTTTGGCCGCAACTCTGCTGGCAGCGATCCGTCAGTTGCTTCGGCCAGCACCGATCGGGGCAAGTCCGGAGTACCGCCCGCCTCGGAAAAAACACGTTCGGCACGTTCAGCCAAATCGTCATAGTGTGGCTGCGCGCCGCCTAGGTAGGCCTCCCATCGCTGGAGGTCCCAGATTTCGATGTGATCGAGTACGCCCAGCAGCACTATGTCCTTGTCGAGGGACGCCAGTTGCGCCAACGCGGCGGGCAGCCTCACTCGACCCTGTTTATCCAACTCCACCATCTGAACTTGGCCGTAAAACAACCGGTGAAAGGCGCGTATCTGCCGGTCGTTTCTCGGCCCGTCCTCCAGCTTCCTGGTCAGGTTCGCAAAGGCTTGTTCGCTATACAGTTCCAACGATCCATCCGTCCCCGGCGCCAGGTACAGCACCGAGCTGTCGGACGATTCCATCGCTTCCCGGAAAGATCGGGGAATTGCGAATCGGAGTTTTTCGTCCAGCGAACGATGAAACGTACCCGTCAGGAGCATGCCTCACCACTTTCTACCAATCGATCCCATTCGGCTCCAAACATACCCATTCCCGATGAGCCGTCAACACGCCAGCGACCGTGCCAATTGCGCACTTTTTTTGCTCTCGTCGTAGAGTCCGACTGCATTGGGACTTCCGAACGCAGAACAGCCAAAAACAAATTTCGAACTTTTTTCTGGCGGGTCGGAAAACCGCAGAGCTAATGTACGGAAGTGCACAAATCACGGAGTTGATTTTGGACAGGTGCTTAGCTTCGTGGCTTTTCCCGATTGAAATCTGCGGCGGCTTGGCTCATGGCGCGCACGTTTTCGGGCGGCATTCCGATGGTCACTGCTCCACCCAGGGAGAGGATCAGGGGGTGATCATCTGCCTTGCGAAGCACGTCCAGCGAGGCCTCGTAGACCTGCTGCGGCGTGCCTTTGACGCCCAGTTCCAGCGGACTCACGTTGCCCATCAGGCACATCCGCCCCCCCAGTCGCTCGGCCGCCCAGCTGACGTCCGTCTGCTTGCCCCAGTTCAACACGTCAAACCCCGTGTCGGGCAGCAGATCGAGGCAGGCGACGATCGGGGCGTCGTTGTGGAATACCTTGACCCAATCGCGGGGGAAGGCGTCGCAGATCCGTTTCAGGAAGGGATGAGCGAACTCCAGGTAGTGCTGGCGCCCGATGAAGCCCACGATGTCGTCCAGCACGAGGATGCCTTCCACGCAATCGCCGAGCACCTCGACCTGCGCCTTCATAAAGTCGATGGCCAATTGGGTGGTCATGTCGAACAACTGTTTGGCACGCTCCGGCTGGTCGACGATGTCCACCATCAGTTCGGTGACGCCGCGGAAGAAGGAGGCGATGGTCAGCGGACCTCGCGCATGCACCACCGGAATCGTGTAACCTGCGTCGAAGATCCGCTGCTTCAGTTTCTGGAAGCGGTACAGGCACAGCGGCATGTAGCCGTCGGCGCGCGGATCGGGGAGCGTCAGCTGGTCCAGCTGATCCATCGGAAAGGGCAGATGCTCGACGTCAGGGATCCGCTTTTCATAGACGTGCATCCGGGTGCCCAGCGCCGACGGCTCGGCCCCCATGCCGATCTCCGACCACCAGGACGGGAACCAGATGACGTCCGGAAAATCCTGCATGACGCGCAGATTGGCTTGGAACCACGCTTCCGGATCGAAAAAGTAATCCCAATGGCTGATGCCGCTGTAAGGAGGAATCCACGGGCAATCGACGATCAGGGACAGCGGGATGGGGCCGCCCTGATTCTGCCGCTTGGCGGCCGCCTTGAACTGTTGCCATTGTTCGGGTCGCATACCGGTTCCTTTCTTTGTCTTCAGACGTCGCAGACTTTAACCCCGTGCCGCAAGGCGGCCAGCTTGTCCTGCCATGTGGGTATGAACTCGTGGGCCACGAAGCCGGTGTAGCCGACCTCTAACAAGGTTCGCATCACGGCCGGATAGTTGACCTCCTGGTTCTCGTCCAGTTCGTTGCGGCCCGGAACTCCCGCGGTGTGAACGTGGCCGATGTAGTCCTTGTATTGGCGGATGCGGCGGATGACGTCGCCGTTCATGATCTGCACATGGTAGATGTCGAACAGCAGCTTCATCCGCGGCGAATCCACCTGTTTGATCAGATCGATGCACAGGTCCACGTCATCGCCAAAGTAGCCCGGATGCCCTTTCATCGGATGCGTGTTGTCTCGCGTGTTCAGGTGCTCCAGGCAGAGATTAATGGCCTTTTCTTCGGCGTACGGGATAACCTGCTTCCAGCATTCGACGCAGTTGCGGACCGCCTGCTCGTCGGAGACGCCCGGCACGCGCATCCCGGTGAACGTGATCACGTTGGGGCAACCGAACTGGACTGCCACGTCGATCCCCTCGCGGAGTTTCTCGACGCACATGGCGCGATTCTCCGGGTCCAACGGGCCTTTGGTAAAGCCGTGGCTGCCGACCAGGGATATCTTCATGCCGCGATCCCGGATCTGGGGGTAAACGTCGCGGCCGACGCCTTCCATGGCCGGCATGCCCATCCGCTGGCACGCCGCGATTAATTCGGGCGCCGGCAGGGGATTGTAGCACCAGCCCATGACGGAGTGTTGGATCCGTCCATTTTGGATCCGGTAATCCTCCGGTGGTGCGGGTGGCGGCGCATCGGCTTGCGACGGACGAGCGGGACCAGCCGGCACCAGCACGGTCGCGCAGGCGGCTGCCGCGCCGGTACAGAAAGCGCGGCGCGAAAAACGGGGGCGGGGAGCGGTGGGCGTGTGCATCAGCAAGTCTCCTTGGAAGATGTCTGAGCCTCGATCTCGTTATCTTACCAGGGAATCCTTGATTCGCCTACTTGAGCTGTTTCAACGGCGGTTGTGGTTTGACACAATGGGTGTGAAGAGAAATGCCTCACATCCTGGGACCGTCACGCTCATGAGCCAAGCCAGCGTTCCTTCGCACTGGATACCGTACATCAGCGACTCCGGCTGGTACTCGCTTTCCCGTCCGCCAACCTGGCAGGTCGAACGCCGCGACCCGTGGATGATCCTGCACGCGCCGCAAGCCGAAGCGAGGCTGTCCTTTCATTGCGTGCAACTCGCTCTGCGTCCGGGCAAGCCGGCTCCGCCGTTGAACCTGGCGTCGTTGCTCCCGCAACCAGCGGGGCTCACCAAGCCGGGCCAGCTCGATCTCCCGTACGAGCACACGGGCCTCGAAGGTCCCGCCGACCAGTTCGCGGGCTTCTTTGACGGACAGAAGGAAGACGAGTGGCGATGGGCGCAGATCTGGCTGATCCGGCACGAGTCCCTGCTGCTGTCGGTTCTGTTTCTGCAAGCCGGCGAGCGAGACCCTGAACGCGAAACACTGAGCCGCCTGATCCTCGCCTCGTTGCGATTGGCCTCCCGGCCCGCCGACCCGGCCGATGTGTTCACCGAGCGGTTCGTAGCCGAGGCGCGGCGGCAGTATCCCGCCCGCAAGATCGAACAAACGGACGTTTTGTCCGTCCGCTTCGGCGACGCCCAACTGGGCCTGTCCAACTTCTACCGGCAATACATCGCGTCGCCGGACCGATTCACCGAACTGGCCGGCCAGGTCCTGCAGCGGGCCGAGCAGATGCAGTCGATTTCGCTCCAAAGACTCAACCCAACGCTGGACGCGGTCCGCGAGCGGATCATGCCGATGCTGTATCCGCGGGAGCAATGGCAAGGCCAATTCCCGCAGCACGTAGGCCGGGTCTGGGTCGGCCCGCTGGCAGTCCTGTATGTCGTCGATCAGCCCGACACGTACTGGTACATCCGCGAGGACCTCTTGGAGAAATGGGAGTTGTCGCCGGAGCAACTCCATGAATTGGCCCTCAGCAACCTGCAGGTCTATTGGGAGGTCACGCCGATGCAATTGCACGTCGCGGGTGGCGAGCACGGGCCGAGCATGGTGCTGCCGGCCAAACACGACACGTACAACGCCGTACGTTTTCTCTGCCCGGAGTTCCGGGACCAATTGCTGGAGTTGTTCGGCCGCGAGTTCGTGATTGGCCTGCCCAGCCGCGACTTCTTCGCCGCCACAGCGGCCGAGTCGCGAAAACTCCTGCAGCACTTCCAACACCAGGTGCGATCCGACTTCGCCACGTCGGACCACCCTTTGTGCGAACGGCTGTTGCAGGTCAGTGCCGAAGGCGTCAGTGAGTATCGAGGGTAGCTGGCCATTCTGCGCCCCACTTCCCCCCAGGTTGAGTGTAATCTCGTGAAGCCGAGGGGAAGTTGCGGCTAGTATCTTGATCTTGACTTTGGTGTTTTTTACGCGATTTGGTCACAGAAAGGCCAGTTGTCGCAGACGAATTAGGAGCGGCGATTCAACGACTGAGAATTTGCCTGATTCGCGAGATTGGGGTTCTGGACAAAGTGAGTAGTCGCGTGTCTAATGCGTCGGGGCAGACTATTCCGTTGGTTTCATTCATTCTTGTCGCCGTAGGAGGTGTTCTATGGCCCGCAAAGGTTTTACCCTGGTCGCAGCAATTCCCGGCGAAAAAATCTGTGTGCTCCCTGGACAAATGGTTGGGCAAG
>CAZAQY010000014.1:0-63882 GCA_964486845.1 uncultured Pirellulaceae bacterium | reverse complement strand
GTGCAGACCGCTTCCGATAATCCCCAACATGTCCCCCGGAAGAATTCTGGTCTTCATCGCAAATCCTCCTGCACACGACATAGCTCCCCACAAGCGAAGTGTACCCTTCCGGGCAGATCCAACAATCCCGCTTTGTCGCTAGAATGGATTAGCCCTAGCCCCTCAGGGCTAGGGCTGAGAACGGATAGCCATAAGGACAGGTTGACTCATCCGGAACGCGCGGTAGATTGACCGCTGGCGCTATCGTTGCGTCACGCCCGAGTCTCACGGCTGAAAATGTCCGCGAACGGCGCGCAGATTGCGGGCAAGGCGTCTCTGACGGCCGGGATTCGGGCGTACGAACCCCATTCCATTTGGGTTGCGGCCGTAGGGCGGCCTGGCACCCGTCAGGCGTCCGCTTCTGGATGGGGTAGGCGGGCCATTGCCGGCAGCCCGGCCTTCCGTTCCGACGTGCGCAGGGGGAGTCAGCCAAGCCATGGATTTGGGAACCTTTGTTCTGGGGATTGCCTTTGCGCTCTTGATGGGATCAGCCCTCGGGCTGGAACGTCAGATCCACCAACATCCAGCGGGCCTGCGGACCAACGCGCTGGTGTGTGTTGGGGCGGCTCTGTTTGTATCCCTCTCGCGTTTGATGCCTCACGAGGCCAGTCCGACGCGAATTGCGGCCCAAGTGGTCAGTGGCATCGGATTCTTGGGCGGTGGCGTCATCCTGCGGGAGGGACTTAACGTCCGCGGCGTGACGACCGCCGCGATGCTTTGGTGCAGCGCGGGTCTGGGCACGCTCGCGGGCGCGGGTTTTTGGGTGGAAGCGGGCGTCGGCACGGGGATTATTCTCGCGGCCAACATGGGCCTGCGTCCGGTCAGCCGGTGGATCGACTCGCGGGTCCAGGGCGCCTCGGACGTTCAAACGAGCTACCGGGTCAAAGTGGTCTGTCCAGATCAACACGAGGGTACGATCCGGAAGCTCCTCCTGTGGTACGTCAGCGTCCAGCGCACCATGCTCCTCCTGGGAATATCGACTGAAGATACCGATCGGGAAGGGAAAACCGTGGTCATTGCCGATATTTCTTCCATGATCCGAGACGATCAGACGATGGAGCGCCTCGTGTCACGGATCAACCTGGAGCCAAACATCACTTCGATCCGTTGGGAGAGAACGGGGCAACTCGATCCGTAGCCGTCCGGCAGGCGTGCTGTCGTACGTCTTCGGATGCTGAATGGAAAGTGGAGGTGGATTCCCATGCGTCGTGTGCGACGGATTCGGTTTGCAGATTTTCCCTATGCGAGCGTTCTCGTGATCTCCCCGCATCCCGATGACTCGGTGCTCGGCTGTGGCGGCTTGGTCTTCAAATTGACCAGTCATCGAGAGACCCGTTCACGGGTCAAGATCACCGTGTGCTCCATGACGCCCGGCTATCACGGCGTCGACTCGGATTTCTTCCGCGAGAGCGAGACGTTTGGCAGGGAAAACCTGCTTGATTGGCCTGGCGTTCCCGACACGGAACTGGCAGACGACTCCCGGTTGATCGCGGCGCTGCGGGACCGCCTGGGCGATGATTTTGATTTGTACAGCAACCCCGGCGAAGACGATCAGAAAAAGCTCGACAACGTCATTCGAACCGCCATCCGGTTTGGTGAATCCTGTCGCGAGGTCGAGACCCTCGGCCTGCGTGCTGCCTCCGCGCTGCGTTTCTTGGCTTTGCCGCGCCTGTACTCGAAGTGCATCTGTACCGCGGAACTCGTTCGCCTCAGGGAGCAGCTGAGCCAAGCCGCGGACCCGGAGGAGTGCAATCTTCTGCTGGTCCCGCACCCGGACGATCCACAGCCCGCTCATCAGGCCGTTACCGAAGCAGCGCTCCGGGCGCTGGATCCCGCTTTGAAATGGCACATTTGGTACTACCAGAGCCCTTGGTATCGGATGCCGCCGTGCGCGATCGACGCGATCGTGCCCCTCAACGACGAGGAATTGTATCGCAAGCGGGCGGCTGCGGAAACGCACCGTTCACAGACGATTCGCACTCCGTACGGCAAGTACGCGATGTCCGGCGCCAGCCTCAACGCCGACATCCTGCCGGAACTCTTGCTCGGATTCGGCAGCAGGCGCCCGAATGCCTTCGGCAAGTACTGCGAGGTGTTCCAAATGCGGTTGCCTTCCTTCTATGCCTGCAATTCGGAGCCGCCGGAATTGGTGATTTGCTCAGACGACCCCTTGCCGATCGACGCAGAGCTTGCTTGCGGTGAGAGTTCGGCGACTCCTCAACGGCGCCGGGGGTGAGCCGATCCGGCGCGCACAACGGAATCAGCTGACGGGTTCTCCGCGACTCGCTGCGTTGGATGCCCCGGCCCGGCAAGGCTCACTCTTCGTCGCTTGGTGCGGGCGGATCCGCTCCGAGCCCCAGGGCGATCAGCTTGAGGCGGAGGGTCGAGCGGCTGATGCCCAGCAACCGGGCGGCTTCTGATCGGTTCTGGCCGGTGTGCTGCAGCGTCTCCAGCAGCAGTTGCCGTTCGACGGTCGAGATCACGTCGGTGTACAGGCTGGTCGCGCCCGCTTGCAAGCGGGCGGCGATCAAGCGGCTCAACTCGGCCGCGAGCGGTTCGCCCCTCGCGGGAAGGGGCACGGCGGCCGTGGCGTCCGCCGACCGGACCGCGTCCGGCAGAAATTCCGGCATCAGCACGGGGCCAATGGCCCGGACGATCGCCTGTTTCACGGCGCTCTGCAGTTCGCGGACATTGCCCGGCCAGGCGTAGCGCCGCATCAGTCCCCAAGCCTCTGGAGCGATCTGATCGACGTGCTTGCCCATTTCGCGGCTGTACCGGCGCAGGAGGTACTCGGCCAACAACTTCAGGTCGTCACCTCGCTCGCGCAGCGGCGGCAAGCGGATGGTGAACACGTTCAAACGATAGTACAGGTCCGAGCGAAACTGTCCGGCCTGCATCATCTGCTCCAGGTCGCGGTTAGTGGCTGCAATCAGGCGCACGTCCGTCGCGATCATCTCGCTGCCGCCGATCCGCTGGAACCGCTGGTCTTGCAGGACGCGGAGGATCTTGCTCTGTATCAGCGGCGTGAGGTCTCCGATCTCGTCCAGAAACAGGGTCCCGCCGTGGCACTGCTCGAACTTGCCGATCCGCCGGCGGTCGGCCCCGGTGAAGGCGCCGCGTTCGTGGCCCAGCAGCTCGCTTTCCAGCAATGCTTCCGGGATCGCGGCGCAATTCACCGCCAGGAACTTGCCCTGCGAGCGGCGGCTGTAATTGTAGATGGCCCGCGCGACCAGTTCCTTGCCCGTCCCGCTCGCGCCCAGGATCAGCACGGTCACGTTCTGCGGAGCCACGCGGCCGATCGCCTTGAACACCTCCTGCATGGCGGCACAGCGGCCGACCAGGACGTCCGCGCGGTCGTCCACGGCGGTCTCGTCGGGGACTTTGGCGGGCACGCGCATCAGCCGGCTCATCTCCAAGGCGCGGGCCACCAGTTCGGTCAGCCGTTCGGGATCCAGCGGCTTGAGAAGGTAGTCGAACGCGCCCAATCGCATGGCCTCGATCGCCGTCTCCGCCGTCCCGTGCCCCGTCACGAGAACCACGGGGACCTTGGGGTCCCACTCGCGGAACTGCTGCAACACGTCGATTCCCGACATGTCCGGCAAGCGGATGTCCGTGATGACGGCGTCAGGCTGACACTCCCGAAACCGAGTCAAGCCCTCCTGGCCCGTGACCGCGATGACCAGCTTGATCTCGGGATCCCTGAACGTGTAGCGAAAGCAGTCCAGAATCAGTCGCTCATCGTCGATGGCGAGCAGGGTAGGCATGGTTGGCAACACCTCCGGAAAAGAGCCGCGGCGCTCGGCGCTCAACTGCGCAGAGCGGCCTCGATCATCGACACCAGTTGTTCGCCCGTGTAGGGCTTCGGCAGAAACAGATTGGCTCCGGCCGCAAACGCGCTATCCACCCGCGCCTCGAGGGGCATCCCGCTCATGGCCACAATCGGAACGCTGGCACCCAGCGCCCGCAGCTCCCCCAGCGTGGTCAGACCGTCCATCACGGGCATCATCATATCCAGGAGAATCACCTTGATTTCGCCGCCTCGCTGGCGATACATGGCAACCGCCTCGCGGCCGTTGCAGGCCGTCACGGCTCGATAACCCTGCGCCGTCAAGGTCGCCTTGGCCGTCTCCAGAATCGCCGGCTCATCGTCCACCACCAGCACCAATTCCGCCCGCCCCTGGCCCGGTTCGGCAACTTGTATCGTTACCGCGGGTCGCTCGACGACGCTCAGCGCGGGAAAAAAGACGGTGAATCGAGTCCCCTCGGCTGAATTGGTTTCGACGTCCACGAAACCGCCGTGCCCTTTGACGATCCCAAGTACCGTGGGCAGTCCCAGCCCGGTGCCGTGCCCCAACTCCTTGGTCGTAAAGAAAGGGTCGAAAATCCGGGCCAGCACGTCCGCGGGAATGCCGACGCCGGTATCCACCACGGCGACGGCCACGTAAGGTCCCGGCCGCGCGTCTCGGTGCTGTCGTGCCCGGCCTTCGTCCACCAGGGCATTCTCGGCCTGGATCGTAAGTGCTCCCCCGTCCGGCATCGCATCGCGGGCGTTGATGCAGAGATTCATCAGCACTTGCGAAAGCTGCGTCGCGTCGCCGGCCACCTGCCAGAGCGAATCGGCGGCGGAGACCTGCAGCCGGATCGACTTGGGCAACGTGCGCACGAGGAGCGCGTGGACCTCGCGGATGACGTGCTTCAGCTGCAACGGGCGCTTCTCGCCCTCCAACCCGCCCGCGAAGGACAGCAGTTGCCGGACCATGTCCGCACCGCGTTCCGCCGCCCCCTGGATGATCGCCAACAGTCCCTGCCGCTCCGTCTCGCCGCTCTCCCTGTTCAACAATTTGACGGCCATCAGGATGGGAGTCAGCACGTTGTTCAAATCGTGAGCGATGCCGCCCGCCAGAATGCCGATGCTCTCCAAGCGTTGCGCACGCAGGAGTTGGGCGGGCGTCTGCGGCGGTGGGGCTTCGCGCCCCGTGTCCTGCCGCGTGTCCCGCCGCACACCTCGCCGCGTCTCCCGAAGGGTCAAGCCGTACAGCCCGACTCCCGCGACGCCTGCGAACAGCCAATCCCCCCAGTCCCGCACCGCCGCGGCGCCGGGACCGTGCTGGTCCGCTCCAGAGGCGAGATACTCGCAGCTCTTCCATGCTGACACCAGCAGCAAGAACAGCCCGACGATCCTCAGCGCTGACCCGTGCATGGCAACCCTCTCAACTGCATATCAGGCCCGTTGGCCGAAATTCGCTCGCCGGCTGACCGAAATTCAGCCAGCCTGCCCCGCCGACATGGCGAAACGCGAGCGGCAGACGTTCCGGTAGGATGGGTATTCCTGCCCGTCTTTCGGCTCGCAACGGGCAGGAATGCCCGTCCTACACAGGAACCCCAGCCCCGGGAGCATTCTACCCGGCAACTCGTCGTTTGGCACGCGGCGTGCCATTATCAAATTGGCCGGGACGGGTCCGGCGACAAGCCCGGCATGAGGAACTCAGCCGACGGGCCAACGCGAGCCCATACGGAAAGGTCGTTGCGGATGAACGCATCCAGGAGCGAAAGGCAATGCGCGTCGGAGGGGGCACGAGTTCGGATCAGTTGGCGGCGAACGGAGATGAGTTCTAACGGGGTGATCAACGCGTACGAGCAGGGCACGGGCCGGTGGTCCAAGTGCGACTGGCCGACGACATTCGGACGGTCCGGCCTCGACTTGAACGGCCTGGAATCATCCCAAGCCACGCTGTTGGCCCGGGCGACGGCGGGGCGGGAAGCGGCAGATTGGCGAGCGGCGGCCCAGTGGCTTAGGGAGATCGAAGAAGCAGCACAGCAGGCCGAGATCGAAGCCAAGACGGCGGTCCGCTTGGCGACGACGGGACAACTCGCCGATGCCCTCCGCCACGCGCAGCGCGCCGTGGAACTCGCCGGGGCGTACCCGCGAGCCGGGACTTGGGAGCCGTTGCATGCGGCCATCGCTGGACTGCTTGAGGCGAGACGGCAAAGAGGCAATCCAAGCAACGATTCCGAACAACGGACTGCCCGAGAAGAGGCAGCTCAGGCGCCTAGAGCCGCCGCGAGCTGATGCGGATTAACTGGCGGTAGAGAGGAGGTGCGACGTGTCCATTGCCACCATGCTCGTTACGGACGCCGATCGACGGCGGTTGGGAAGTTCGTTGGAAAAGGTTGCTGGCGGGCGCACTCGCCGCCACCGCGAGTTCGTGGCGCTGGAAACGGATCTTGAGTTCGCGTCCAGCGTGTTGGCCGAAACTGAGAGGGTGGGGCATTTTGACCGCTGAAGATGGTGAAGGGAGACCGAGACATGGACCGAGAAAGCGCCAGAATCTATCGGAATCGTCTGCGGGCACTCAGGGCACGTCTTCGCGACGACGTAACGCAATTGGCCTTCACGCCCGACTGCGAAATGACGATGCAGCTGTGGGCGAAAAAGGAACAAATGCTCCAGTACATCGAAGACGCGCTGGAACAAATCGAGAACGGGACCTACGGCCGATGTCGGCACTGTGGCCGGAGAATCGTCAAGGCCCGGCTGATGGCGGTCCCCTACACCGGCCTGTGTACCGCCTGTGCGGCCCGCATTCCGGACACGGCGGCTGGCCGTGGACAACCCGGTGAGTCGGATCCCCGCGAGGATGACGAATGCCGGGCTTCGGCCGGATTCGAACGGGCATCCGCTCGCGCACCCGCGCGGAGCAGGAACCCGAAAGAAGATGCGGTCTGCGGAGACTCGCTTCTTCCCGGCAGAAGGGGCGCTCGCAGAGGGCAAGAAGTCGGCTGACAGCGGTCCCGCGGCTTCCCTGGGGAAGGACGCGGCCCACGCAGGAAACGGGCGTTTTTTGGGGCTTGGCCCCCGAGCGATGCCGTTCGATCGGCTCGATCCGCGCCATCGACGCTGTCGTGGCTGGGGCCAAGCCCGGGGGGCAGGATGATCAAGAAAGGCTCCGTATTCCGGCTCGACCGAGTTCTCCAGATCGCCAACGGCGGGCAGCGCGCCAGCCGAAATCCGGCCGAAACTTCACTAAGGACATCCCTATGAATCAGCACGCTCTTCTCATCTCGTCGGTGGATTACGATCGTCTGGATCCGCTGCTGCGCGACAGCGTGGCCAGCGGCCTCATTCCCCGGGACCGGCTGTGCGCATTGCGGGCCAAGCTGCAACAGGCACAGGTGCTCCCGCCATCGGAGATGCCGCATGACGTCATCACCATGAACTCCACGGTTCGCCTGCGCGACCTGGACACCGATGATGTTGACACGTATTCCTTGGCCTATCCGGGCTTTGCCGATGGGTTGAAGAATCGGGTGTCGGTCCTCGCCGCGTTGGGAACCGCGATTCTCGGCTATCGGACCGGCGACATGGTGACGTGGGATGCCCCGTCCGGCCGGGTGCGGGTCATGGTCGAAGATGTCGCCTATCAGCCGGAGCGAGCCGGTCAGTATGACATGTGACCAGTGTCGCGAGCCGTGAAAACCGAGCGCCCTGACCACGGACTCGCTGGACACCGGATAGCCGTGACGGCTACGTCCGCGGAAGCCACCCCCGCTGCCAAATCGTAGAGAATCCGTGTAGACTGGACGCTCCGTCAGCTTTAACGGTTCTCTTCAATGCCAGGGAGCTTCCACCATGAGAACTCGTAACGTTGGTAAGGTCTTGTTGGCCTGCATGCTGATGGGCGCGGCGCCGCTGGCCGCCTGCGCCCAGGTTCATCCCCACCAAGCGGCCCAGATCCGCAAGGCGGCCAAGGAGGTCAAGCCGCGCATTACGCCGAAAAAGCCGCGCACCGTGCTGATCTGGAACACGCCGCCGTCGCTGATGGACAAGGATCCGCACAAGGGCTACTGCATTCCGTACGGCGAGGAAGCGATGAAGGCCATCGGCGAGGAGAGCGGGGCCTTCCGACCGGTGGTCAGCGACGACATCGTGATGATCGCGCCGGAGAACATCCAGCAGTTCGACGCGATCGTGCTGAACAACACCTCCGGAGCCTGGATCACGCCGGCGGCGGAGGACATGGCTAAACCGGCGCTGAAAAAGCTTGGGGCGAACTCCGAGGAAGTCGAACAGAGGTTGCGCAAGAGCTTCCTGGACTTCATCGACCAGGGCGGCGGGGCCGTGTGCATCCATTTCGCAATCGCCGCCAACCGGCACTGGCCGGAGTTCAAGGAATTGATTGGCGGGACGTTCACGGGACATCCCTGGACCGAGGAAGTCGGCGTGACGGTCGAGGAGCCGGAGCATCCGCTGGTGGCGGCCTTCGGCGGCAAGGACTTTCTGATCACCGACGAGATCTACCAGTATGGGCCTCCCTACGACCGGTCGAAGCTCCGCGTGCTGATGTCGATCGACCCGGCGCGGACCAATATGGGGCCTCGTTGGATCGATCGCAAGCAGACCGATTTTGCCCTCACCTGGGTGAAGTCCTACGGCAGAGGACGCATCTTCAACACCTCCTTCGGCCACATGTCCAACCTGTACTCGACGCCGCACGTGCTGCAGTTCTACCTGGACGCGATCCAGTTTGCGGCGGGCGACCTGGAGGCTCCGACCGAACCCCGCGAAAGCCGCCCGGTCCGTCAGAACGTGCCCGGCACGCAACCGGCTCCGGGACTGGAGCCGGGGTTCTGCTCGCTGTTCGACGGCAAGACGCTCGACGGCTGGGCCGGCGACCGCACGATCTGGTCGGTGCAGGACGGCGCCATCACCGGCGAGACCAAGGACGACACGGGGTTGAAGGAGAACAACTTCCTGATCTGGAAAGACCAGGTCGAGGATTTTGAGTTGCGGCTCAAGTTCCGCTTGGAGAACGGCAACTCCGGCATCTACTACCGCACTCAGAAACGGCGGCCCGGCCAGGACCAGCGCGATCCGCTGGTCGGGCCCCAAGCCGATTTCGACGCCTCAGGCCGCTGGACCGGCGTGATCATGGAGTACCTGCTCCGCGACGTGCTGGCCGAGCGGGGCGAGAAGGTGGTGATCGACGAGCAAGGCAAGAAAGAGGCCACGCCGCTGGGCGATCCGGCCGAATTGCTCAAGGCCGTCAAACCCAAGGATTGGAACGACTATACGGTCATCGCCAAAGGCGGCAGCGTGATGCTGCAGATCAACGGCGTGACGATGTGCGAGTTGGACGATCGCGATCCCAAACGCCCGGTCCACGGCTGGCTCGCCGTGCAAGTCCACGTCGGTCCGCCGATGCGCGTTCAATTCAAGGACATCTACTTGCGCAGGCTGTGAGATTGCGCAGTGGGAGGGCACATCAGTTCGCCGGGATACGAAGCCGGCGGCAGGTGGCATTTTCGACGGGTGCTCCGTTGACCGGTTTGCACGAATCCACCGCTGCTCGTCCGTTGGCGCTGGTCAAGCGTCCGGATCTGGTCGTGTTTGCACAGACCTTTGGGGGGCGCCCGTATCTGGGCATCAAGGATCCGCTGGCGCTGCGCTACTATCATTTGCGTCCGGAAGAGTACTTCGTGCTGCAGCAGTTGGACGGCCGGACTTCGGCCGAGCAGATCCAGGCGGCGTTCGAGCGGGAGTTTGCCCCGCGCAGGTTGGGCTTTCGCCAACTGCACAGTTTCTGCTCGTTGCTGTACCGCGAGGGGCTGGTGGCGGCGGACGCGGCGGGCCAAGGGGACCTGCTGCTCCAGCGGCGGCAGACGGCGCGTCGCAGGCAGTTGCTGGATCGCTTCGGCAACGTGTTGGCCCTGCGGTTCCGCGGACTCGACCCCGAGCCGTTGCTGAACTGGCTGTACCCGAAGGTCCGCTGGCTGTTCTCGAGCTGGGCCTTCGCCGCGTGGTTGCTGCTGGTCCTCGCGGCGGCCACCTGGGTGCTGGTCCAGTTCGACGCGTTTCGCGCTCGGCTGCCGGAATTTGGCGCCTTTTTTCGCCCGGAGCATTGGCTGTGGTTCGCCGTGACTCTGGCGGGCTGCAAGATCCTGCACGAACTGGGCCACGGCTTGGCCTGTAAGCATTACGGCGGCCGCTGCCACGAACTGGGCGTGATGCTGCTGGTGTTCACCCCCTGCTTGTACGTGAATGTTTCGGACGCCTGGATGCTGCCCAGCAAGTGGCAGCGGATGGCGATCAGTGCCGCGGGGATGATGGTCGAGTTGGCACTGGCGGCCCTCTGCACGTTTGCGTGGTGGTTCAGCGAACCGGGCGTGTTGAATGCCATTTGCCTGAAAGTCATGTTCGTCTGCTCGCTCAGCACGCTGGTCTTCAACGGCAATCCGCTGTTGCGGTACGATGGCTATTACCTGTTGTCCGACCTGTGGGAGGTGCCCAATTTGCGGCAGCGGGCCGACGCGGCGCTGTGGCAGCGCGTGGGGCGGTGGGTTCTGGGCAAAGACTTCGCCGGTCCGTCCCTGTATCCCGAACGCCACGGCCATCTGCTATCGCTGTATGCCGTGATTTCGCTCCTTTACCGGGTGGCCGTGATCGCAGCGATTCTGTGGTTCTGCCACGCGCTGCTGGAACCGCTCGGCTTGCAGGTGCCCGCACAACTGCTTACCGTAACGACGATCGCAGCGCTGGCGGGCCTGCCGCTGGTGCGGGCCGTCCGGTTCTGGAGCGTGCCGGGAAGGAGTGGGGAGGTGAACAGGACGCGAGCGGCGGTGAAGCTGGGGGCTTTGGCGGTGCTGTTGACCGCTGCGCTCGTCACGCCGCTGCCGCATCGGGTCACCGTGCCGGCGGTGCTGCAACTGCAAGACGCCCACCGCGTCTTCGTTCCGGTCGCCGGACGGTTGACATGGGCCGTCGAACCGGGAACCGGTGTTCGTCGAGGCGAGGTGCTGGGGCGGCTGGAGAATCCCGAATTGGCGCTGGAAATCGTCCGCCTGCAGGGCCAGCGGGAAGTGTTACGGTCCCAGTTGCAGAGCCTGAAGAGCCGCAGTGCCCAGCAAGCCCATCGCGGTGTCCGCGACGCGGGTTCCCAGATCCCGACCACCGAGCAAGCGTTGGCGGATGTCGAGAATCGGCTGGGCGAGCGCGAGGAAGAACAGCAGCGGCTGACGCTCGCTGCGCCCGTCGCAGGAACCGTCGTGCCGCCGCGCCGGCAGCCCCCAGCCGATTCGGAGGACGAATTGCCTTTCTGGACCGGCTGGCCGCTGGACCGGGCCAACCGGGATGCCTTCCTGGAGACGGGCACGCTGTTTTGCCTGATCGGCGATCCGCGCTCGTTGGAGGCGCTGCTGGTGATCGACCAGTCGGAAATCGCTTTCGTCCAGGCGGGACAACAGGTGTGGATTCAAAGCGATCCGCTTCCCGGCCGTTACTTGAGCGGCCGGATTGACGAGCTTTCCCAAATTGACGCGGACGCCGTTCCCCCGGAACTGGTCGCCGCCGGCAGGCTGCCACTCGCTCCGCAGGCGGACGGCCAGATGCGATTGGCGGGTGTCTTTTACCGGGCCAGGGTATCGCTTGCGGCCCACGATGATCCGCTGCTGCCCGGCACCACCGGCCGCGCTCGGATCCGCACCGCTCCGCTCTCCCTGGGAAGCCGCCTGCTGCGCTATCTGAGCAGCACCTTTCGCTTCGGCGCGTGAGTATTGGCGGTTCTCGTAACACCGGCTGGTGCCCGCACCCCAAAACCCCCACGGATGGCATGGCGATACCACGGAGAGGAAGAGAGGATTCGTCTTTCACCCGTGGGAAACTCTGGCCCTCGAACACCAATATCGTCTGCCCTGCTTTGAGAGTTGATTGTCGATCTTTCGCCCAGAAGGGCCTAAGGCCTCGACCGACCAGACGGCAACATTTTCTGTCGGAGCCAGACCAGCAGTTCTCGATACTGCTCCGCCTCATCCTCCGTCAGCGGCGTGTGGTGGTCCGCTTGCATCAACCGCAGCACGCGGTAGGGGCCGCCGTAGGCATCCAGGATTTGCTGCTGACATTTCACGGGGACGACGCGGTCACGTTGAGCCGAGACGAAGACTGCCGGGACATGGGCGGCAGCGGCGTTGCGGATCGCATCCAGTTCCGGCGGGAGTTGCCGCACGATCAGCCGGGCCCCCAGGCAAAGGGTCCGCCAACCAAAGCGGGCCAGGATCACTTCTCGAAGCGGCGGCGGGTTGCGCAGGATCAGGCCCGCGATCGGATAACGAGCGGCCAAATACAGCGCATTGACGCAGCCCAGGCTGCTGCCCGTGACCAACACCGGCCGTCCCGCTGCCTCGCGCTGCAGTTGCTGCAGGGCGGTCTCTGCAAACGCCGTCATCTGACCCAGACTGGCCGTACCGCTGCTGCCGCCGTAGCCGGGAGGATTCACCGACCACAACTCGACGCGCGTCTCCGGCCAGGCATCGGCGGGATGGGCGGTCGAGCGTTCCGCCCGGCCCGCGGTTCCGGGAAACTTGAGCACGTACAGATCGGCCGGCGCGGACGGTTCATCGCCGACGCGCTGCGTCCAGATCTCCAATTGGCCGTCGCCCAAGGGGATCAACCGCCGCGTCTTGTCGTCCGCCTCGATCGGATGCCGGGTCGGACACAAGATCAGGCGGTCGGTCAGCCAACTCAAGAAAGTGCGGCGCACGGCTGGTCACTCGCTCACAGATTCTTCGGCCGGCGGTTTCGGCGGGGTCAGAGACTCGCGCCGAACAGCTTGCCAAGCGGTTCTCAATGCACGCGATGCCCCGGCTTGGCCCCTTCGTCCACGCGGAGCAGAAACACGTCTTGGCCGCCGGCGCCGGCCGCCGTCACCATGCCTTCGCTCAGGCCGAACTTCATCTTGCGCGGTGCCAGATTGGCGACCACGACGACCAGCTTGCCGACCAGGTCTTCGGGCTTGTACGCCTCCTTGATTCCCGCGAACACCGTCCGCCGCACGTCGCCTCCCAGGCTGACCGTCAGCTTGAGCAGTTTCTTGGCCTCCGGCACGTCCTCGGCGGCGACGACGCGAGCGACGCGCAAGTCGACTTTGGCGAAATCTTCGATCGTACACGTTTCCGCCAACGGTTCGTTCTTCAACGGCTCGTCGCTGTCCTGCCATTGCGGCGCACCCGCCGACTCGGCGATTTCCGGTTCTTTGCTGTCTTCAATCATGGCATCCACGTCCTTCTTTTCGACACGTTTGAGCATGTGTTGGAAAGCCGCTACGGACACGCCCGCCAGCGGCGTCTTGGATTCCTCCCAATGACCAATGGGTGTGTTCAGCAGTCGGCCGGTCTGCTCCGCCAACCGGGGCAGCACCGGCGCAAGGTAGATCGCCAGTTGCCGGAACAGGTTCAAGGCCACCGTACACACGTCCTGCAACTGACCCGTCTTGCCGGGATCTTTCCGCAGATTCCAGGGCTCGGCGGCCTCGACGTACGGGTTCGCCCGGTCTGCTAACTCCATGACCAGCCGCATGGCCTGATTGAAATCGCACTCGTCGTACGCGGCCGCGATCTCGTCGCCCACGCGGGCGGCGTGAGCGAACAGACCGCCGTCGTCGGGATAGACAGCCGACAGACCGAGGTCTTGCACGAACCGGGCGGAACGGCTGGCCAGATTTACCACCTTGCCGACCAGGTCGGCGTTCACCTTGGCCACGAATTCGTCCAGGTTCAGGTCGATGTCGTCCAGCCTCGGCCCCAGCTTCGACGCATAGTAGTACCGCAGGTAAGCCGGGTCCAAGTGCTTCAGGTAGGTATCGGCGCGGATGAACGTCCCTTTGCTCTTGGACATCTTTTCGCCACCAACCGTCAAGAAGCCGTGGATGTGGACTTTGGCCGGCAGGCTGAAGCCAGCCACCTTGAGCATGCCGGGCCAGAACAAGGTGTGGAAGTAGGTGATGTCCTTGCCGATGAAGTGGTGGATCTCTGTCTGCTCGCTGCGCCACCAATCATCATGTTGCTCGCCGTGGCGGTCGCACCATTGCTGGGTCGAAGCGATGTAACCGATGGGCGCGTCGAACCAGACGTACCAGTAGTTGCCGGGACTGTCGGGAATCTCGAATCCGAAGTACGGTGCCGGCCGCGAGATGTCCCAGTCCCGTAACGGCTCGTTCAGGAAATGGCCTTTCAGATAATTGACCACTTCCGGTTGCAGATGATCGCCGGACTGGGTCCATTCATTGAGAAAGCCGTGCAGCTTCTCCAATTGGACAAACAGGTGTTTGGCTTCGCGCACTTCCGGCTTGGCGCCGGAGAGAATGCTGACCGGATCGATCAGGTCCACGGGAGTGTAGGTCGCCCCGCATTGACAGCTGTCGCCGGGCTGGTCCGGCCGGCCGCAACTGGGACACGTGCCGCGCACGAAGCGGTCGGCCAGAAAGGTGCCGGCTTGTGGATCGTACAACTGCGAGACGTCCTTTTCGGCCACCAAGTCCGCTTGCCGCAGGCTCCGCCAGATCTCTTCACAGAAGCGGCGATTCTCCGGGCTGTTGGTGCTGCCGTAGTTGTCGAACGCCACGTCAAAGCCGGCAAAATCCCGCTCGTGAGCCTGCTGCATTTCGGCGATCAACGCTTCTTCGCTACGCCCTTCTTGGCGAGCCCGGATCATGATCGCTGTCCCGTGCGTATCGTCCGCGCAGACGTACACGCAGCGGCGGCCCCGCAACTTCTGGAACCGCACCCAGATGTCGGTCTGGATATACTCGACCAAATGGCCCAAATGAATCGGGCCATTGGCATAGGGTAGAGCCGAAGTAACGAGAATCCTTCGCTCGGTCATGTTCGCTCCGTGGTCAGGGGCCTGATTTCCAGTCTGTTGAGCGCAGGGAGACACCGCGTGCGGACTAGGTTCGCTATGCCGCATCCAGAAACGGGAGGCGCATTCTAGCCGATGGGGGCTGGGAGCGGGAGAGCAGGTTCATGTTCGGCGCGGGTCTCCCGACCCCGCCGACCGCAGGTCTCCGGTAAGACGGGAGACCTGCGGTCAGGGTGGTATTGAACCACCGAATTCTGCCGGATTCGGCGACGCGCAGCTTCAAAGACTTCCGGCGCGGGCCTACTTGACGAACCGAATCGTCAGCGGATAGCGGTAATATTCGGCCCCTTTGGCCTTGACGCCCGCGATCACGGTCATCACGAGGCCGTAGATCGCCGCGGCGCTGGCCACCGGGATCCCGATGACGGTGATCGCCGGGACGATCGTGTAGATCATGATGCTGATTTGAAAATTCAGCGATTCTTTGCCTTGATCGTCGACCAGTGCGCATTCCTCTTTCTTGATCAGCCACACGACCAGTGGCTCCACAATGTTCCCCATGGGGATCACGCCGCCCGAGAGGCTGCTCAAGTGGCACAGCATCCCCACATGCGTTCATCGTTGGTTCCGCCCGTCGATGGCTTGCCCACAAAGGGTGCGTCGCTCATATTGAAGCTCCGAGTGGCTTGTCAGAAGCGGCCGGTCTGCAACAATGACTAGTCTATCAAGGATGAAACGTTTTCAGAAGATAGTTCGCCGGCCAAGGCCTAATCTTGGCCGGCTGGCGGGAAATTGGACATGCGTGTGCCCTTGGTGATGCCCGACCTGGACCTGCCGCCCCAACAGGCGGTGACGGTCAGTTGCTGGCTGATCCCCCTGGGCCGAGCGGTTTTCGAGGGTGACCGAGTGCTCGAACTGGCGGCAGGCGAAGTCAGCGTGGACCTGCCCGCCCCAGCCGCCGGGCGGTTGGTCCACAAATCGGTCGCCGAGGGCGACGTCGTGGCGGTCAACCAGGTTCTGGGAATCATCCAAGCCGGGTAACAAACCTTCAGTCAAACGGGAGGATACGATCATGTCGCGAGCGCGAACGTTTCTCTGGGCGGCGGGGTTTTCTTTGGCGTGGATTACCTCGGCCACGGCTGCAGATCAGGCCCCGTTTTCCGCGGCCACCAGGTCTGCTTTGGCCCGTATGGGCATGACTCGAGGGATTTGTGCCGTCGTGGGTTTGCCCGACGGCGCAACGGCGGAAACGGTGGCGGATTTGGCTCGCGGCAGTGAACTGGTCGTGTACTTCCAGTCGCCGCAGGCGGACGAGGCCCAAGCGGTGCGCAAGGCGGCCGAAGCTGCGGGCCTGTTGGGCCGTCGAGTCTTTGCGGACCTGGGTGACGCGAGCCATTTGCACCTGGCCGACAACATCGTCGGCGCCGTGCTGGTCTCGGCGGCCACGGCCCCACAGTGCGGCCGCGACGAGTTGCTCCGCGTCCTGCACCCGCAAGGCAAAGCGCTGGTCGGCGACGACGAGACCGTCAAACCGTTTCCCGCCGGCATCGACTCGTGGATCCACCCCTACCACGCTCCGGACAATAACACGCAATCCCTGGACCAGTTGGCTCGCGCTCCGTACCTGACGCAGTTCCTGGCTGAGCCGCTGTTCGTCCCGATGCCGGAGATCTCCGTGGCGGCCGGCGGCCGCGTGTTTCGCGCCTTTGGGCACATCGCCCACAAGGCGAACCAGAACGCCCTGCTCAATACGCTGATCTGCGCCAACGGCTACAACGGCACCATCCTCTGGAAACGCACGCTGCCCGAAGGATTCATGATCCACCGCAATACGATCATCGCCACCCCGGAGTTGCTGTACCTGGCCGACCACCGCTCGTGCCAGAGGATCGACGCGGCGACCGGCGAGATCAAGGACGAGATCGTGGTCCCGGAAGGCATTTCCGACGGGCCGGTGTGGAAGTGGATGGCGCTGGTGGACGGCGTCCTGTACGCCCTGGTCGGCGGCCAGGAGGCGCACATCGACACGCAGCGCTCCCAGACGCCCGGCATGGGGCACTGGCCGTGGGGCATGTGGCAAGGTCACGAGTACGGCGATCCCAAGACCAATTTCGGTTTCGGCCGCACCTTCCTGGCAATCGACGCCGGCAGCAAAAAGGTGCTCTGGAGCCACCGCGAGGAAGACTACGTGGACTCCCGCGGCGTATGCATGGCGGACGGCAAAATCTACTTCTACGTTCCGGAAAAGCAGTTGAGTTGCCTGGATGCCGGGACCGGCAAGGTGCAGTGGCGGAATTCGGATCGCGACCTGTTGGCGGCCATCGGCCCCAACGGGCCGGCACAGCACTATATCACCGGGTACGCCACGACGACCTACATCAAGGTCCGCGGCAAGTACTTGCTGTTCGCGGGTCCGCAGCGCAGCCGGCTGGTGGCGGCAAGTGCCGAAGACGGCAAGCTGTTGTGGCAGAAGGACCACGGCAACCTGCTGCTGGTGCTGCGCGACGACGGCATCTACGCAGCCGGTCCGCAGAACGGCGGTTCCGGCGGGGTGCCGGAGACGGGTTTCAAGTTCGCCTACGAGACCGGCGACGTGCTGGCGGAGTTGCCGAAGCGGCGAGCCTGCACCCGCGCCACCGGCAGCGTGGACAGCATCTTCTACCGAGCTGCCGAGGGCACAATCCGTTTTGCGACCGCAACCAACCAGACGCACCATATCGCTCCGATGCGGCCGCCCTGCCAGGACGGCGTGATCATCTCCGATGGCCATCTGTATTGGGGCCCGTGGATGTGCGGCTGCCAATTGTCGCTGTACGGACACGTCTGCCTGGCTCCGGCCGGTGATTTCGACTTTCGGCCCGGGCTCGACCCATCGCGCCTGGAAAAAGCGGCCGAGCCGCGGCCCGTCCAGCCGTTTGCCGTCCAAGCCGGTGATTGGCTGACTTACCAAGGCGACAACGAGCGGTCGGCCAAGACGACCGTGTCGATTCCGCCTCGCGTGTCCCGGCGGTGGTCCTTTTCCGTCCCCGCAGACGGGTTTCCTACGGCCCCGATCGCGGCCGGCGGGATGGTCTTCTTTGGCGATCGCAACGGCGTGCTGCGAGCGATCGACGCCGCCGGCGGTCAACTGAAATGGGAAGCCTACACGGGAGGCGCCATCTACCTGCCTCCGGCGATGGAAAACGGACGCTTGTTCGTCGGCTCGGCGGACGGCCGGGTGTACGCCTTCGAGGCCGCGACCGGCCTTCCGTTGTGGACGTTTCGCGCGGCGCCTGTGGACCGCTGGATTCCCGTGTACGGAAAGCTGATGTCCACCTGGCCGGTCGCCGGCGGCGTACTGGTCCGCGGCGGCGTAGTCTACGCGGCGGCCGGCATCTCGCACTTCGACGGGACGCACGTCTATGCCTTGGATGCGGCCACGGGCCAGGTGAAATGGTACAACGACACGTCCGGCACGACGTCCGAAGAAGTCGACCACGGCGTGAGCTTGCAGGGTGAGTTGTACCTGCGCGGCAACGAACTGCGTTTCCTCGGCGGCGGCGTTCACGAGGAGGCCCGCTACGACCTGGCCACGGGCCAATGCCTGAACGAGCCGCTCGATCAGCCCGCCTCCATGTTCCACACGGCGTTCTATGCCTATTACCCCGACTACGGCAGGTACACGTCGCTGGACAGCACGCTGAGCGACGGCCGATCGCTGTGTTACGACTGTTCGTACGAAGGCAGTTGGCAGAGCAATCTGATGTTGCTGCCGCCGCTGGCGCCCGGTGCCCAGCGGCCTGCCAAACCGCTTTCCCGCTGGGGCCTGCAGTGGCGCCGCGGCCAGAACTTAGAGACGGTGTGGCAACAACAGGCTCCACGGCGTTTCAACAGCTTCATCGTCGGGCCTAGCCGATTGCTGGCGGCCGGACGCACCGGAGACGACGCCGGCGGTTCGTCGTTCCTGGCCGCCGTGCAACTGGACACCGGCGCCGACGTCTGGCTGCAGGAGTTGCCGGGACCGGTCGTCAAGGACGGCACGGCCATCGATCATCAGGGGCGGATCTTTGTCAGTCTGGAAAATGGACAGGTGCTGGCGTTTGCAGCGCAAGAGTAGGCGACGGGAGCGGCATTCTTGAGTGCGGTGCCTTGCCGCCGATTTGGACTCGACGTACCGTCGGAGCGGGCAGTCAGGGTTCCGGTTTTCCTGTCGTTTTGGCCGGCAGCGCTGCGGACGTTCAGCCAAAGCGGCGACGAGTCGCCGCACTCCAAAACGGCCGCGGGAAGGAGGCGTTCGGTGAAGCTCTCGGCGGCGTTCTGGCGGGACAAGTGCGTAATCATCACGGGAGCGTCCAGCGGCATCGGGCGAGCCTTGGCGGAAGGATTGGCCGCGTGCGGGGCCCGTATGGGTTTGATCGCCCGCCGCGAAACACGCTTGCAGGAACTGGCCGCCGCGATCGCGTCCCGCGGCGGTCGTGCTGCGTTGGCGGCCGCCGATGTCACGGTGCGGGAGCAAGTGTTCCAGGCCGCGGGGGCGCTGGAGGCGGAACTGGGCCCCTGCGATGTGCTGATCGCCAACGCGGGCGTGTATCGCAAGACGCCGGCTCGCGAGTTTGATGTGCTGCGCGCCGACTTGGTGCTGACGACGAACCTGTTAGGCGTGGTCTATGCGCTGGGCGCCGTGTTGCCCGGCATGGTCCAACGCCAGCGCGGGCACCTGGCGGCCGTGGCCAGTGTGGGCGGCATGATCGGCTTGCCGGGCGCCGCGGCCTACTGCGCCAGCAAGCAGGGCGTCGTGACGCTGCTGCAGAGCCTGCGCGCCGATCTGTGGCGAACAGGCATCCGGGTGACCGCCGTCTGTCCGGGCTACGTCGATACGCCGATGATCACGGACGAGGAACGGGCCACGCTCCGCGGCTTGGTTACGGCCGACGAGGCCGCGTGGCGCATCGCGTGGGCGATCGAACGAGGCCGCGCCGAATACTGGTTTCCCTGGTGGACGGCGCTGGAAGTGCGGCTGGCCCGCCTGTTGCCGCCGCGACTGGCCGCCCGCATCCTGAGCCGCTATCCGGAGATGGAGGAAACGGGGCAGGGGTGAAAGATGAAGGATGAAGGACGAAGGATGAAGGACGAAGGATGAAGGACGAAGGATGAAGGACGAAGGACGAAGGCGGGGCCGGCTGGCAAGACAGTGCGTTCCCCGGCGTCGTCCGGGAACGAAGACGAGGAAACACCCTTACATCCCGCATCCCGCATCCCGCATCTTTCCTACGGCCCGGGAAAATTCAGCTTCAAGCCGGCGACGCCCGCGACGATCAAGGCGATGCAGATCAGCCGCGCCGGGCTGGCCGACTCGCCAAACCAGAGAATTCCCATTGCGGCGGTCCCGGCGGCGCCGATGCCGGTCCAGACGGCGTAGCTGGTGCCCACGGGCAAGTTCTTGACGGCTTGGGCCAGGAGGACGAAGCTGACGAGGCTGGCGGCAAAGGTGTACACGGTGGGCCAGAGACGGGTGAAGCCGTACGAGTATTTCATGCCGACGGCCCAAGCGATCTCAAACAGGGCGGCAACAAACAAGCAGATCCAAGCCATGACGGGCCTCCTCAAGTAGCAGGCACACTCCGTGTGCCGTCCGCCAGCAGCAGTGGCTGAAAACGACTCCCGCCCCTCTCCGTTCGCCCCCAGCAGCAGACCCACATTGTGCCTTGGCGGACGGCACACGGAGTGTGCCTGCTACTTGGTCAGGCCACCTTCGCGCATCTCCTGCAACTCCCGGTTCGACACGGTCTGGCGTCCCAGATGGAAGTGGTCCTTCATTTCAGCGAGGGCCGCCAGCAGGCCCTCGAGGGCTTCATCCGAATGGTTCGTATTCACCAGGATCCGCAGCAGACCGGCGTTCAGGGGCACGGCCGGGTAGGTGGCCGATTGCACGTAGTAGCCGCGATCGAAGAGCCACTTGCCGGCCTGCAGCGTCTGCTCGATGTTGCCGATCACCACCGACACGATGGGCGCGTCGCCGCCCAGGACCGTCAGGCCCAGTGCGCGAACTCCGGCAGTCAGCCGCCGCACATGGCCCTGCAGCCGTTCCAACAGCCGATCGTACTCGGGCGATTCCAGGATGTCGCACACGGCGCAGACGGCGGCCAGGTAAGGCGGCGGCACCGGGCCGCCAAAGATAAAGGTGCTGGAACGTAGTTTCAGCACCCGTTTGAGTCTCGAATTGCAGGTGACAAACGCGCCCATGCAGGAGAACGCTTTGGACAGCGAACCGACCATCAACACCTGGTCCAATCCGCCCAGGCTCAGGTACGCCGCGCCGCGGCCGCCGGGGCCGACCACCGCCGTGCCGTGGGCATCGTCCACATACAGGAGGCCGCCATATCGCCGCGTCACGTCGTCGATCTGTTTCAATGGCGGGATTCTGCCCGTCATGCTGTACACCCCGTCGACCGCCACCACCCGGTTCTTGGCCGACGATTTCTCCAGGATACGTTCCAGAGACTCCGCGCACAGCGGATGGACCTCCTGCAGTTCAGCGCCGTCGGCCGCGGCAATTTTCGCCGCCTGGTGGATCGTGTCGTGCGATTGGCGATCGACCACCAACAGGTCGCCTTTGGCCACGATCGCCGGGATCAAGCCGACGTTGGCCAGCGTGACGGTGGGGAAGATCAGCGTATCCTCGACGCCCAACCAGCGGGCCAGCCGGTACTCGGCTTCCTCGCACAGGCTCACGCTGCAGAAGGCCCGCGAGGCGCCGTTGTGCGTGCCCCAGCGGCCAGTGGCTTTCACCAAGGCCTCTTGGACCGCCGGATGCCGGTCCAGGCCCAGGAAGCTGTCGGACCCGAAATTGGTCAATTCGCGGCCGGCAATCCGCATCCGCCGGTCGTCGTCCATCATGTCGACGTGGAGGTCCTTGAGGTGTACGTCCGGCATGTTGTCCAGAAACAGCAACGCCAAGCGGACGACCCGATCGCGGCTCAAGTGGGCCGTCAAACGCTGGACCGCGCTGCGGTCTGCCGCACCGGTTGCCACCCAGCGTTCCGCGGTCCGCGAGGCGGCCGAAGGGGTCTGGATTTGCTGATCGGTGACGACGTTCATCTCGCTGTGCATCTCGTGTCCTCTCCCATGATTGTCGGCCGTCGCTCGACCGGCCGACCAATTCACCACCTGCAAATTATCGCTGCCGTTACGGCTGGACACAAGGGTCGCGTCCCCCCGGTTGCGGCTTTCTCCCGGACTCGGGATAACGTTAAGAACGTCTGGGAAAACTATTTCGGCGGAAAAACGTCATGAATCAGCCTCGACCGACACAAGAAGGCGTCCCGCCCGTCTCATGGAAAACAGGCGTGGTCTGGATGGGGTGCGGGTTTCTCGTGCTGTGGCGACTGCTGGCCGGCCATCGGTTCCGCCTGCCCCTGGTGTCCCTGCCGGCCTGCGCGTGCGACCTCAGTTGCGGGCTGTTCAATTCCACCTTGGGGACCCTCCAGGACCTATTGCTGGGCCGATCCGTGGGGCGAGTCGCGTTGGACGACGATCCATTGTTTGTGATCGGCCACTGGCGGACGGGCACCACGCTGCTGCACGAACTGCTGGCCCTGGATCCGCGTCATCGGTGCCCGACCAACTACGAGTGCTTCGTGCCCCGCCATTTCCTGATCAGCGAACGCTGGCTGAAACCCTGCATCCGGTTCCTGTTGCCGCAGAACCGCATCGCGGACAGCATGCCTGTCGCTTGGGACCTGCCGCAAGAGGACGAATTCGCGCTACTGGCGCTGGGCGCGCCCAGCCCGTACCTGAGCATCGCGTTTCCCAACGAGCCGCCCCAATTCGGCGCCTACTACTCGCTGGAAGCGCTGAGTCCGGCGGAACGCGCCGGCTGGCAACGGACGCTGGCGGACTTCTTTCGCCGTCTGATTTGGAAACGGCCCGGCCGGCTGGTGCTGAAATCGCCGACGCACACCTTCCGCCTGCCGGTCATGGAACAGCTCTTTCCGCGGGCTCGTTACCTTCACATCGTGCGCGACCCCTACACGGTGTTCCCGTCCACAATCAAGCTTTGGAAGTCGCTGTTTGCCGCGCAAAGCTATCAGCAGCCGGATTATGAGGGGCTGGACGAGCGCGTGCTTTCGACGTTCTGCCGCATGTACGAGCGATTCGAGGCCACGCGCGGCCGCGTCGATCCCGGACGCATTTGCGATCTCCGCTACGAAGACCTGATCCGGGATCCGGTCGGGCAGATGCGGCGCGTCTACGAGCACCTGGACTTGGGCGACTTCGGTACGTTGGCTGCGGCGGTCGAAGCCTACTTCGGGCAGCGCGGCGACTACCGCCCCAGCCGTTACACGCTGACGGCGGAACAACACGCCGCCGTCACCCGGCGTTGGCTGCCTTACATGCAGCGATATGGGTACGCGGTCAGCGACGGGCCAGCCACAGGGCGCGATGGAGGTTTTCAGGCGGGGAAATAAAGACGTCGGCAAGAAGAACCCGGCGCGGATGCGATGCTTCCCGCCCGTTCATCCCAAGTCATGACCCGGTCGTGCGGCGCGGGCAAGATCGTTTGCGCCTTTGAGGTCGGCTTCCGCTTTGCGAACCCAACGTTCACCTGCGGGCCGCTTCCGCCACCGACTCGTTCACGGGCTTCCGATGGGGCGCCGGCGGCCCCGACAGCTGCGGCGGCTGCGGCCGCGAACGCCTCTCGCTCCAGCGCTGCAGCAGCACCAGGAATGCGGGCAGCAGCACCGTCCTCACCACGAACGTGTCCAGCAGCACGCCGAAAGAAAGCGCGAACCCCAACTGCACCACAAGGGCCAGCGCGCTCTCTCCGCCGCCCAGCAGCAGGCCGGCAGCCGGGACCCAGGCCGAGACGGCGGGCCCCCACACGCCGCTGGTCATCGAGACGAACGAGCCGGCCATGATCACGCCGCAACTGGTGATGATTCCCCCCGTGCAGATCACGGCCTGCCGCAAGCCCGGCAGCGGTCCCAACCGCGCCTGCTCCTCGTACACCCGCGTCACCAGGTAGATGTTGTAGTCCTCGCCGATGGCCACCAGGATCACAAACAAGTACAGGGGCACTCTCCAGTCGAGGCCGAGGAAGTGCTCGGCGTCCAGCCAGGCGAAGACCCAATGGCTCACGCCCATCGTCACGTAATAGCTGAACACCACCGTGACAATCATGTACAGGCACACCACCGGCCGGCGCAGCATGACCAGCAGGACGGCCAGAACGGCGAGGACCACCAGGACCTGAATTCGCCGATTATCGGACATCGTGACCCGTTTCAAATCGCGCAGATCGGCGGGGGTGCCGGAGAACACAAACGTCGCAGCCTGCCAGGTCGAATCGGGGGCCGCCTGAATCTCCTGCAGCTTTCGCTCGACCTCGTTCAGCGCCTTCTCCGCCTCCACCGAGAACGGGTCGAATTCCAGGATCAAGTCCAGACGGGTCGCGTTGCCCGCAAAATCCCCTTCCGAGGCCACGTAGAACCGCTGCGTCTGGGGATGCGGGCTGGCGACCAACTTGAGCCACGAATTCCGATCAAACAGACCCACACGGCGGCCGGGAGGGAACTTGCCCAGGGGATCGGCCACGCTGCGGACGGAGTTGACGCCCGGAACGTACAACTCGCGGGCCAACTCGGAAATCCGCTGCCGTCCTTCCTTCGTGTCAAAGCCGCCCCCGGGCTGGTAGGCGAGCACGGTCAACGGCCCGCTTTCGCCCACGCTGAAGTGCCGCTGCATGAACTCCGCGCCCTGCCGACTGGGCCGCTGCGGCGGCAACTGGCGGAGGAAGTCGTAGGTGATCTCGCCGTTGTGCTGCAGTCCGTAGACCGCCGGGACCAGCAAGATCAGCACACTGAGCGTCAGAATCAGGCCGGGTCGTGCGATCGTCGCAGCCGCAATGGACCGCCACCGCCACGAGCCGCCGGCGTCATCCGGGCCGTCGCGTTCCTTCCGGTCCGGCGACGAGGTGCGCCGGCGAGCCTTGCCAAACGGCCAGAACGCCGCCATGCCAAAGGCCCGCAACAGCGCAGGAGCCAGCGTCATGCAGGCCACCAGCGTGACCATCAGGCACAAACCGATCGCCGGTCCGCTGTACTTGTACTTGCCAAACTCGGCAAAGTACATCGTCCCCAGCCCCAGAATCGTCGTCACGGCGCTGGCAACCAGCGCCGTGCTCACGGCCCCCAACGACTTGGAGAGCGCTTCCCCCGCCTCGTCTCCGCGCTCCAACTCCTCGCGATAGCGGGCGACCAAAAACAGGAAGAAATCCGTCCCCGATCCGTACAAGATCACGACGATGAACACCTTGGTGGTGGTGAAGATCTTGAAGTTCCACCACTCCATGCCGGGCTGCTGCGCCCACTGGGCCAGCAACGCCACGATGCTCGTGGCGGCCGTCAGCGAAACACCAATGGTCACCATCGGCATGATGACCAGCAGCGGCGAGCGGTACACGAAACTCAGAATCAGCACCACCAGGAGCACGGTGAACAATTCCGTTCTTTCGATGCTGTCGGCCGCAGCACGCAACAAGTCGCCGCCCACCGCGGCAGAGCCGGAAAAGCCGATCTGCACCTGCTGCCGCGAGTCGCCCTGCAGCGTCTCCCGGGCCCCATCCAGAATCGTCTCCAGATAGTCCAGCACCTCGATGTTGTCCACCGCCATGAATTCGTTGGACAGGTGCAAAAGGATGACCCGGACTTCGGACTTCCTTAACTTCTCCCCGAAGACCTCGTCCTGCCAGGTCCACACGTCGAGCAACGGCAGATGCGCCGCTTGTTCCGGAAAGGGCAGCGGGCCGCGGTCCTGGAACGTCGCATCCAGCTCCCGCGCGATCTGAGCATCCGCGGCCGCATCGTCCTGCTTTCCAAGCCTTGAGTAAACCAGCGACCGGTTGTGGTACGCCGCGGCCAAACGTTCCTGGCGGCGAACCGTGTCGGGAGGCAGCGCCTTCCGCTTGGCAGCCGCGTCTTTCTTGGTCCAGTAGTCCTGGATCAGTTCGTCCAGCCGAATGGCTTCGTCGAGGGCCGCCTCGGCCCGCAGCAGCGACTGCTCCGCACGGCCGGAAGCGGCGGAAGATGCTTCGTTCCGGCCTTCCTTCCGCAACCGATCCGCTTCCTCCGACTGCTGCTGGGCACGGCTCAAAGCGGCCACGCCGTGCAGATTCTTGAACTGCCGGGCCAAGTCGTAGGCCACGGCTAGTTCATCCCCTTGCAGCGTCCCCTCCTCGCGCCCGACATACACCGCTATCTCGCTCTTGGCACGGTCGCTGGGAAAAGCGTCCGACAACAGTTGCTCGCCGCGGACGCTGGGCATCTGCGGCGGCAGGAAGGCCAAGTCGCCGTCGCGGGTCACGTCATCCCAGTTCGGCGCCACCCACCGCAAAAACACAACGATCAGTACCCAGCCGACGATCACCGCCAGCCAGTGCCGTGTCACCAATTTGCCGAGAGTAAAGAACATGCACGGCAGTATCGGATAATGACGGCAAGAAGAAAAGAGCAGATCGGACGGATGTTAAACTGTAGCGGTTGGCTCCCCTACCGGGAAAGGTGTATCATAATGCCGATTCCGGCGCGGACGCCCGGCCCGTTTTTTCCCGCCAGGCCACCTGATGGCCGGCCTAAGACACCGCCAGATAAGGATTTCAACGTGACACGCGACACGCACCAGGACATGGAACAACGGTATGCCCAGCGACTAAACCGGTACGTCACCGCGATGCGCAACGAAATGCCGGACATGGTCCCCATCCGGCCGTTCGTCGCGGAAATCACTGGGGTGTACGCCGGCTACACGTGTCAAGAGGTCACGCACGACTACGACAAGGCCCTGATCGCCGCCCGCAAGTGCGCGGCCGATTTTGACTGGGACGCCGTCGTGGCCAACATGGTCTATGTCTGGACCGGACTGGCCCAGGCCCTGGGGCTGAAGTACTACGGCATCCCCGGCATCCACATCCCGCCGGATGTCGGCTTCCAGTACAGCGAGCCCGAAGAAGAAAAAGCCTGGATGCGCCCCGACGAGTACGACCAGCTGATCGAGGATCCCACCGGGTTCCTGTGGAACGTCTGGTTCCCGCGTGTGTCTGCCGAAGTGCCCGCGCCCGGTCAACCGGCGACCTACCGCGGCAACGTCGCCCTGGCCAAAGGGGCCATGGCCATGCTCCAGTACTTCTACGCCTTGGGCAACCAGTGCCAACTGCTGCGGCAGGAATCGGGCACGGTATCCGCGATCGCCGGCATCCTCAAGGCCCCGTTCGACATCATCGCCGACAAACTGCGCGGCTACATCGGCCTGACCATGGACATGCACACCCAGCCGGACAAAGTACTGGCCGCCTGTGAAGCCTTGGTGCCGCACCTGACCCACGTCGCGCTGACCACGGCTGACACCAACAAGCAGGTTCCTGTCGGTTACTGGATGCACCGCGGCTGCGTGCCGTTTGTCAACATGAAACAGTTTCACTCGCACTACTGGCCTACGTTGCGGCCGATCGTCGAAGAGTTATGGAAACACGGCCATCAGACGCTGTTCTATGCCGAAGGCAAATGGAACGCGCATTTGGAAACATTCGCCGAACTGCCGGATCAGAGCATCGTGTACCACGTGGATCAGGACGACATCTTCGAAGCCAACCGCAAGATCGGACACAAATTCTGCCTGAGCGGCGGCATCCCCAATTTCCTGCTCAGCTACGGCACGCCGCAGGAAGTGCGGGACTGCGTCAAGAAGGTGATCGACGGCGTAGCCCGCGACGGCGGCTACATCCTGGACGCCGGCGCGATCATGCAAAACGACACCAAAGTCGAAAGCCTGCGCGCGATGACCGACGCGGGCCGCGAGTACGGCGCGTACTCGCGCGGCCACGCCGGCACCGGTCCCGTCAAGCCCCCCGCGCCGCAACCCGGTTTCGGCGGTCCCGGCGTGGGACTCGAAGGCCGGCCCGCACCCGCGGTCCCGCCCGGCATCTGCACGCCGTGGGAGCAGAAACTGAAAGAACTCCCACCCCTGACCGGCGACGCCGACCTGGCGCGACGAATCTGGGACAGCGTCGAGGGTCTGGGCAACGCGTTTATCTGGCAGGTCTTGCTGTCGTTCTAAGCCCCAACAGGCGTGAGATCGACAGGTGGTTGTGAAGACGGGATGCCGAAGGTGATCGGTGGACGATGATCGGTGATCGGTGGCCGGCGATCGGTGGCCGGCGATCGGTGGACAGCAACCTAATCCGCTGGCAGCGACCACCACGGCAAACTGATTCCGCCGTCGACCAGCAACGTGGCCCCGGTCATGTACGAATGTCTGGGATCGCACAGGACGAGGACCGCTTCGGCGATTTCTTCGGACGTGCCGAGTCGTCCCAGGGGGATGAACGATCCCCCGGCCTGCAATGCCTGCTCTGAAGAGAATTTACGTTCGCCGGGCGTGTCGATCCAACCGGGGTGGATGATGTTCACCCGGATGCCGAACTTGGCCGCCTCCAGAGCCGCTGTTTTCGCCATCTGGTCGATGGCCGCCTTGGACATGTTGTAGGCCATCGCTGTGGGAAAGGGGATTGACGCGTGCGGCGAACTCACCACTACGATCGTCCCGTCTGTGCCTTGGCGAATCATCTGCCGGACGGCCGCCCGCAACAAGTGAAAGGCCCCCCACATGGTCACGTCGATGGTCCGCCGAAACTTGTCCATGTCTGCTGTGTAGAACACTTCCCGGTCGCTGTACGCCGCGTTGCTGACCGCGATGTCCACGGAGCCAAAATGTTGGGCGGCCTCCGCAATCACCCGTTCGATGGCCGACTGATCGGCCACGTCGGCCTGGATCTTGATTGCTTGCGAGCCCGCTTGGCAGATGGCCCGCACAACGTTTTCGGCGTCCTCGTCATGCGCCCGATAGTTCACCACGACATTGGCGCCGGCCCGGCCTAGGGCCATCGCCGTCGCACGCCCAATGCCCAAGCTGGCTCCCGTAACAACGGCCGTTTTTCCTCGCAGATCTATTCCGGACACGGTCAAAACTCCTGAGCGGACCATTATCGTAGCCACACAGTCCGCGGCGAGCAACACAAAACGAGTTGCCGGCGACCGGGGTCAGTTTATTCCATCTTTTTCGTTCGCGCCTCTGGACCTTGCGGTCTGCCTAGTTAAAATTTAGCCAAAGCCCCGGCAGCCAGTTCGCTCCTGCAACGCGCGGTCAGGAGTGTATTTCACCCCCCTAAAGAAGGCACGCGAACTCGCTGTACCCGGATGCCCGTGGGCGTGGTCCTTCCCGGCTGGAAGAGTAGCGAATCTGGGTAAAATGCACGCAGGCCGTATTCGCGAATGGCGCGTAATTTCTTTCCAATTTTCCACTTGGGAAAAACATTTTTCGCATGAGTGGTAGAATTGGTTGCCCAGATGAGGTTGGGAAATTCGAACCTTTAGGTTCCCGCGTGGAATCTACACCGGTGCCATTCAGAAGATGGGTGTCGTGGTTTCGTTTGAGGGTTTCGACCAATTCTTGTCATAAGGAGTAAGATCTCACTCGGCTTTTTCATCCCGCTGTATGTTATTGAACGGAGTGTAGGTGAGGAGTACTACTTTGTACGACGCGCTGCTTGAAGAGTTTGAAGACGAGGCCATTCGAACGCCGGACGATGAAGAGAGTCTGCGCAGCCTGCCGCTGGAGGAAGTCGACGACACTGACGACGATGATCTGGTTGAGCCGCCTACGGAGGCGGAGCCGGAAGTCCAAGAACTGAAAGAGGATGAAGACCTCCTGGCGGGCATCGAGGACGACACCGAGACGTGGTCGGACGATCCCGTCCGGATGTACCTGACCCAAATGGGCGAGATCCCGCTGCTGACGCGGCAGGAAGAAATCCGCCTGGCACGCAGGATCGAAATCACGCGCCGCCGGTTCCGGGCAAAACTGCTGGAATGCGATTACGTGATCCAAATGGCATTCCGCACTCTGAAGCGGGTCCACGAGGGCGAATTGCCCTTCGACAGAACGGTGCAAGTCTCCGTGACGGATCGCCTGGAGAAGGAGCAGATCCTCGGCCGTATTCCGCACAACTTGCGCACGGTAGAAGTGTTGCTGAAACGCAATCGGCACGACTATCGGGTAGCGTTGGGCAAGTCCTTCCCGAAGAAACGCCGTCGCGAGGCTTGGGAGCGGCTGTCTCGCCGCCGTCGCCGGGCGGTCCGGTTGATCGAAGAATTGGGCCTGCGAACGCAGAAGATCGAACAGTTCATCCCTGTGCTGGAGAGCTTCTCACGACGCTTGCACGAATTGCGGGCCAAGCTCCTGGACACGAAACGGGACCGCAAGCCGGCGGAGGAACGCGAACAGTGGCTCAAGGAGTACCGCAACATCCTCAGTGCCACGCAGGAGACGCCCCGTAGTCTGGCCAACCGGATCACCTTCTTGAAGATGGTCTATTCCGAGTACCAGCAGGCCAAACGCGAGTTGTCGGAAGGCAACTTGCGTTTGGTGGTGTCGATCGCCAAGAAGTACCGCAATCGAGGCCTGAGCTTTCTGGACCTGATTCAGGAAGGCAACGCCGGCCTGATGCGGGCGGTGGACAAGTTCGAGTATCGGCGGGGATTCAAGTTCTGCACGTATGCCACATGGTGGATTCGCCAGGCGATCACGCGAGCGGTTGCCGACCAGAGCCGGACGATTCGGATTCCGGTGCACATGGTCGAAACGATGTCCCGCGTCCGGAACGTGTCGCGGCAGCTGCTGCAGGAGAAGGGCCGCGAGCCGACGCTGGAAGAGGTTGCTCGCCGAGCGGAAACCACGGTGGAGGAAGCCCGGCGAGTGTTGGCGATGAGCCGCTATCCGATCAGCCTCGACCGCCCCGTGGGCAACAGCGAGGACAGCCATTTTGGCGATCTGCTGCCGGACGGCACGGCCGAAAGCCCGGCGACCGGGGCTTCGCAGGACATGTTGCGGACGCGGATCAACAAGGTGCTGAAGACGCTCAGCTACCGCGAACGCGAGATCATCAAGCTGCGGTACGGCCTGGGAGACGGCTATAGCTATACGCTGGAAGAGGTCGGCCACATCTTCAAGGTGACCCGCGAACGCATCCGGCAGATCGAGGCCAAGGCCGTCCGCAAGTTGCAGCAGCCCAGCCGCAGCCAGGAACTGGTCGGATTCCTCGATTGACCCCCCCGGAGCGCCGGCAACGGAGTGTTTTTCTTCAAGGGCGGATAAGAATCCCGTCCTTGATTCAGACGATCGACTCAGTCAACAGCTCGCCTGCGCCGGCGCTGACTCAAGGCCGCCCTGCGGGATCGTCGGCCGCGTCCGAGATCTCGAAGGCTTTTTCCAGGCGGAGGTGCTGAAACATCTCGCGAACGACGGGGCACAACCCGCACAGGACAAGCTGCCCCCCCGACGCTCGAATTCGCTTGTGCATGGCCAGAAGCCTAGCCACGAAGGCGCTGTCAACCAGATCCAACAGGCGGAGGTCTACCACGAGGCGGGCGGCCGGACGTTGCCTGATGAAACTTTCCACCAGCTGCTCGACGTCCCACGGCTCTGGAGTGCGCCCGGGCAGGACTTCCAAAACCGTACCGTCGCTCGGCGTTCGCCGGCGGCACCAGATGTGATATCCGCAATCCGGACAGGGAGCGTCAAATCGAGGCATCGGCGGCTCGTGGGGCAAGCCGTGGCCGCATACAGGACACTGGTACAACACTTCCTTCGCAAGTTCTTTGTCGCGCGTGTTCATTGATACCAGCCTCCAAAGGGGAACCTTTCCCTTGTATTCTAGCATTTGCCGGCTAGTCGCATAGTGGCAGTCCGGCGCATCCGGCGAGCAGCAGCTATCCGCCGCCCGGCACTCCCGCACGGAGGCGCTCCAGCAAGCGTTTCATATCGGCAGGTAATGGCACCCGGAAATCGAGCCGCTGGCCGGTCACGGGGTGCAAAAAGCCCAATTCCGCCGCGTGCAGGGCTTGCCGCACCGCGCGGCTGAGATCCCGGACGGGCTTGCCACCCAATCGCCGCACGTAGACTTTCTCGCCACACACCATGTGCCCGGCCTCGGACAAGTGAATGCGGATCTGGTGCGTGCGGCCGGTCTCCAGCCGGCACTCGACGAGGGTATAGCCGTCCAAGTGCTCGACGGGACGCACGTGCGTGACCGCGCGCTGGCCTTCGCTGGCGGTCGCCGTGCTCCCGCGCAGGCCGTCGCCCCGGTCGCGGACCAGGTAGGATTCGATGGTCTGAGCTTCGATGTGTCCGAGGACAATCGCCAGATAGACCCGGTGCAGGTCGTGCTTGCGGAACATCTGCACCAGTCGCCGCTCCGCCTCCGCCGTACGGGCGAAGACCATCAGTCCGCTCGTGTCGCGATCCAAGCGATGTACCGCCCGGATCGACGGAGGCTCCGGCCGGCGGCCGCGAGACGTGTGGCTGCGAGACGGGCGGCCGCGTTGTTTCGCCTTGCGAGCCAGGATCTGGCGGATCAACTCGTCCAGCGTCGGCTGGAACTGGCGCCGCCGTTGGGACCAATTCCGCTCGTCCGAATGCCGCAGCGTGGTCACGCCCGCGGGCTTTTCCACGACCAGCAGGTGCGCGTCCTGGTAGTGGATCCGCACGTCGTCCGCACGCGCCGGCGCGGCGCATGGTTCTTTCCAAACTTTCACCACGTCGCCGGCTTGCAACGGCCGTGTTTCGTCGCTGCACAAATTGCCGTTGATCTGTACGTGCCGGTTGTGGATCAAGCGTTTCACCTGCGACCACGACTCGCCCGGCCGCCACTGGCGCAAGGCGGCGATCAGTTTGTGTCCGGCCTCAGCTTCGGCCACGTGGTAGTTGCGAAAATCCGGTTCAGTCATCGTTCCGCTCGGGCGGCGAAGGTCCTCAAGCAAGGGGCGAGGCAAACCACTCGGCAGACTAAGGAATCTGCACCCGCCCGCGGAAGACCCAGTAAATGGTGGACGTGTAGGCCAGCACAAACGGCATTCCGATTACCGCGATCACCAGCATGATCCACAGCGTCTTGGGGCTGGAGGCCGCGTTGTAGATCGTCAAGCTATTCTCCGGCAGCGGCTGGGAAGTCACCAAATTGGGCAGCAGCGCCAATCCCAACAACAACACCAAAGCACAAACGGTCGTACACGAAGCCAGAAACGCGCGCCCGGACCAGCGGCGATACAGGGCGTAAGGGATCGCGGCCAGCGCGGCGACGTTCAGAGCCACCGCCAGCCAGGACAGCGGATAGCTGTGCAGCGAAGCGATCGCCCGCGGCACGGCGACGAGCGTTACGGCGGTGGCCAGCAGGTACATGACGACGAAAAATCCATAGCCGCGCCACATCCAGCGGTAGATCCGCTCGTGCAGCGAGCCCGCCGTCTTCAGGTGCAGATAAATCGTCCCGTGCATCAAGAACAAGGCGACGGCCAGCAGTCCCACGAGCAAGGCATAGGGATTGAGCAAACGCAGAAATCCACCCGTATAGATGCCGCGGTCGTCCAGCGGCACGCCGATCATGGCGTTCCCTACGCCCGCCCCGAACAACAGCGTGGCCAAGGTGCTGGAAAGGAAGAACACGACGTCCCAACTCCGGCGCCACGCCGCCGATGCCCTCTTGCTGCGAAACTCCAACGCCACGGCCCGCGAGATCAGGGCCAGCAGCACCAGCATGAAGACGAAATAGAAGCCTGAAAAAATCGTGGCATACGCCTCCGGAAAGGCGGCAAACAGCGCTCCGCCGAAGGTCACCAGCCAGACCTCGTTGCCGTCCCAAATCGGCCCGATCGTGGCGATGAACGTCCGCCGCTCGGCGTCGCCCCGAGCCAACAGGTGCAGCATCCCGACTCCCAAGTCAAATCCGTCCAGCACCGCGTAGCCCGCCAGCAGGACGCCCAACAGAATAAACCACGTCAAGTTCAGATCCATGAGACTGATGTCCCCTGTGCTTGGTGCGCGGAAATCTCTCACTCTCCATACAGATGCGTCGCCCGCTGGGCGATCGCCGACAGAGGCGTCCCCGCCTCCGGCCCGACGGCCGGTTCCAGCGAGTCCGGCCCGTGCCGGATCGTCCGGTCCAACAGAAAGATCCACAACGCAAACAAGAAAGCGTACAAGACGCCGAACATCAGCAGCGAGCCCAGTACCTGCCCGCTGCTCACCGCCTCCGAGACCGCGTCGCTGGTCTTCAAGCCGCCGACCAGTCCCGCGTCGGTCTGCATCGGGTACACAATCCACGGCTGCCGGCCGACCTCGGCGGCGATCCAGCCCGTCTCATTGGCCACAAAGGCCAACGCCACGGCGAACACGAAGAACCACAGCAGCCAGCGCTGCTCGAACAGCGTCCCCCGCCACCAGTACCAACAGGCCAGCGACGTGCTGGCGATGAAGAGCATGCCCAGGGCCACCATGATGTGATACGCCTGGAAGGACAGCCAGACCGGCGGGGCGCCATAGTCGGCAGCTAGTTGGTCGAGCCCGGGCACCGGCTGTTCCAGGTCTTGATAGACGAGGAAGCTGAGCATCTTGGGGGCGGCCAGCCCTCCCTTGACGGTCCGGCTGTCCTCGTCGGGCCAGCCGAAGGCGTACAAGGCCGTGCCGCCCTCCCCGGTCTGAAAGTGACCCTCGAAGGCCGCCAGCTTGGCCGGCTGGCGGCGAGCCACCATGTCCGCGTTGAAGTGTCCCGACAGCAACTGGGCGAACGAGGCCACGGTGGCCAGCAACAGGCTGCCCGTAAATGAACGCCGCGCGAACGCGACGTGCCGCCCCTTCAGCAAGTACCACGCCGAGATGCTCATGGCGAAGAAAGCGCCCAACACGAAGGCCGCCAGCAAGACGTGGTTCAAACGGTGTACCGTCGAGGGGTTGAACACCAAGCTCCAGAAATCGACGATTTCCGCCCGCACAAACGTGCGCCCGTTCACCGTACGTTCCACCAAGTGAGACCCGGCCGGAGTCTGCTGCCAGGAATTGGCGACCACGATCCAGACCGAAGAGAAGATGCTCCCCAAGGCCACCATGCAGGTCGAAAAGAAGTGAAAGCCGCGCGACACCTTGTCCCAGCCGTACAGCAACACGGCCAGGAATCCCGATTCGAGGAAAAAGGCAAAGATGCCTTCCGCCGCCAGCGCCGAGCCGAACACGTCGCCCACGTACCGCGAGTAAACGGCCCAATTCGTGCCGAACTGGAACTCCATCACAATGCCGCTGGCCACGCCCAGCGCAAAGTTGATCCCGAACATCTTCGTCCAGAATCTCACCGCCTGGTGGTAGATCCGATCGCCGGTCCGCAGCCAGCGGTACTCCAGAAACACCAGCACCGCCCCCAGGCCGATCGTCACCGGCGGGAACAAGTAGTGAAACATCACCGTCAGCGCAAACTGCAAACGGGAAAGCAGCACTAGGTCCATCGGTTCACCCATTTCCAATTCTCGGGCTATTTGGACTGTCTCACTTCGGCCGGCGTTGGGCGAACGGTGGGGCGTCAGCCCACCGGTCTCTTTCGCGCGCCCAGTCCAATCCTGGGAAGAATCGGCGGGCTAACTTCCGCCGTTCGCCCGGTGCTGCGGAAACCGGCGGGCTAACACCTGCCGTTCGCCGAGTACTGCGTTAACCGGCGGGCTGACGCCTGCCGTTCGCCGAGTATTGTAGGCGTCCTTGTCTGCGATGCAACCGGTTCGGACGCTGCCGACGAGCCTCGATTGCCGATCAGTCAGGGAGGACTACCGTGCTTGGCGAGCCACGAAGAATCCGTGGGGCGACGGTACAGGCGGCGGGCGATCGGGGTAGGGTCCGACAGCTGCTGGCCGCGCTGGGGTACGGTGTCAGCGAGCGAGTCGAGCAGACGGCGGCCAGTTTGGGCGTGGCGGAAAAGGCCCAGCAGTTGATTGAACTTGCTGTGGCTGTAGAAGAAAATGCAGCCCGCCGCCATGCACATGGCGCGCGTGTCGAGCAATTCGTCTTCGCGGACAGGACGACGCAGATGCCGCGCTCGACGCCGGCTTTCCTCAGTGCGGCGAGGTTTTCTGCAAGAGGAAACTGGGCTCTGGCGAAAGCGGCCGGCAGAAGCACCAGCCAGCAACCGAACGCGGTCAGAGACAAGAACCGTTTCATGTCGTTGCCCTCGAATATGAATACTACGAGGTGGTGGTGTGTGAGCTGGCGAGATATCCGGGTCAGCAACGTGAAAATGAACTCGCTTTCATGATTCTGCCCTCATGATTCTGCCAGGCTCTTGTTTTCTGGGAGTTGAGCATCTCATTCGCCAGCGACCGCTGCCGAACGCAGCGCCAGATCGTCCAGGCGATACGGGTTTTCGCGTGCGGCCCAGGCGATCCCGCGCAACAGCCAGAGCCGGAAATACGGGTCGTCGAACGTCCACGAATAATGGCCCAGGACGCAGCCGAAGACCCGCCCTTGGCTGCGCTGGAACGTCCAGAACATCGGCTGCAGCGACGCGGCGGGCTGGCCGGGCTCGTTCTGCTCCTTGCTGCCCGCCAAGACCTGAACGTCAGGTACATTTGTCGGGGGCGTGGGCGGCCAATAGGGTTCATCCACCAGCGGCAGCACCGGCGGCAGGCCGAGGCAGATCGGGTGCTCGGGCTGGGTGGTCTCCAGCGAAATGGCTCCGTGGCGCCAGCGTTGAAAGCCGCCCACGCCCAACACGCCCGCTACATCCGCCGAGGGCTTCGGCTTGGTCCAAGTCGCCGAGTGGATCACCACCAGTCCGCCCCCACGCTCAAGATATCGCCCGGCTTCCGCGATCCGTTCCGGCGTCCACGCCAGGTAGCAGAAGGCGACGATCACGTCGGCGTCTTCCCACTGCTGTGCCGATGGCCATTGGTCGGCCGTCGCGACGCGAACCTGCGGCGCGCCTTGCGGAACCGCCGGATCAACTCGATCCGGACCGTACAGATTGGCCGCAGGAGCCTTGGAAGCGGACCTGCCGCCCAGCAGCAACGCCCACCGCGATTGCCAGCGCGGGTAATCGTGCTCGTCGGGTCCGTGATCTTTCCGATCGGCCAGCAAGACGATCTCCAGCGGCCGCTCGGCCGATCGCTCCGGATGACGCTCGCGTGCCACGGCCAACACACGTTGGACGTCACTCCGCTTAGGCAGTGAAGGCGGCATCGCCGCGTGGATGGGCGCGGCGAGCGAGACGATCAGAAGCAGCAAGGCAAATTCCCAAAAGGGAAAAAGAGTCCTCGTTCGCATGGTTTGTCTCCTGAATGCGAATTCTTGTTGGGAAACCGTCGCCTCTGCTGACTCTGCCGCGTTGTCCACGGCAGACAGCATCGCTAAGCATCGTTCGAGAAATAACTGTCGCCTCGTCAAAGTAGCCATCACGCTCCGTGGGATGATCAGCAATGAACACTAAACAGTTATTTCTCGAACGATGCCAACGCCTCCTCCGTCTCGCGAATTCTATCCGCCAAGCAGCGGGCGGAGTAGTACAAGAGCGCCCAGCAAACAACGGGAGGCTGCAACATCGCCAGTGCGAGACAGGCCAACAGGAACTGCCTCTGCTGCCGAAGCAGATCCTGGCCGCGTTGCGGGACATGGCGAGATGCCGGGGGTCAGGACTTGAATTTTCGACTTTTTTGTGTAGGAGAGTTGAACCCGTCGTGACTTGCAGTTGGTGCCCGGGTACCAGAAGTTAAAAGTCAAGACCTGACCCTTGCCGTTATTTTGCCTTTCCCGCCGGCGCCGCTGATCATCGTTCCTACCATCGCCGCTCTGCCGCTGCCTTCATGAGGGCAACGGCATCTTCGGGCAGCAGCAGGCGTTGTTCCCGCAGTTGCAGGATCGCCTCCGTCACGCGGGCCAGATACGCTTCGCGGGTCGGGTAGCGTTCTGCGAGCGACGGCCGGGGATCGCCTGTTTGCAGACGCTGTTCGCGAGTCGCTGGGAACACCAGATAGGAGCCGTTGTACGGCGCCAGCATCCCCTCGGCCCCGGCCTCGGCGGATCGAAGGTTCCAGCCGGTGTAGGTGGCCAGGGGCACCGCGACGTCGGGCAAGCGAATGCCCGCCACCTCGTTGCCGTCGGCGTCCACCGCGGGGACCAGGGTGCGGTACGGCGGGCCGACGTTGGGCGGAACGGAGTCGGCAATCCCTTCCGTCAACCAGCGCGGGCCGAAGTCGAGCCGCAGCGGCATGTAGTAGCCCGCCGGCAGTTGGACGCCCGGAATCTGCGGGAACTGCTTGCGAAACGTTTCCAGGTCCACCAGCGTCCCGTCGGCGATGCGCGGATAGCGGCTCTCCGGCGGCGGGTTGTCGGCGCTGGCCCATTGATCCAAGGCGACCAGCAGCGCCCGCAACACATACGGGCGGTCGTTCAGCGGGTTGCGCAAGTTCTGGTACAGGCCGCGATCGGTCGGCGTGCCGCCCAGATGCTGGGCCCCGGCGACCACGTACAGCCGCGCGTTGGGGTCCAGTTCGACGTCCTTCGTCCCCGCGGCGTCCGTGTGCAGCAGCGACGCGCCTCGCGTCCAGTACTCTGTCGAGGTTTGCGTGAACATGATCTTGGGCACGTGGCCCTGCGCCCGGGCGCGGGCCAGGAGATCGCCGGAGCGGCCGGTCACGGGATCGGTCTGGGGCAGCGTCGTGAAAGGAAACGACTCGGACGGCGCCAGCAGGTTCTCGTGGTGGGTCGCACATAACGTGGACATGCCGAAGCGGTGGTTGAACAGGCCTCGGCCAGACCCGGAAACGTGCGACAGCGCTCCGTCGAAAACCATGCGCCGGCGCAGGTCTGTGTTGAAACCCTCGTAGACAAAGTGGTTCACAAACCGGCCGGACTGCGAGATGCCGAAGATGTGAGCTCGATCGATCGCTCCGGCCAGCGGATTGGCGGTCCCGTCGCGGTCGGCTTTCTCGTAGCGGAAGAAGGACGCACCGTCGCGGACGGCGGCAAATCCCAGCCCCGACACGCGCGGCGCTTGGCCCTCGTACACCAACTCGTACAGCCATCCCGGCCGCAACCCGCCTTTCACCCAGACGCTGCCGGCATCCGCCACCGGCTTGTCGCCTTCCAGCCGGGCGAACGCCCACTGGTCCGGCGGGATCTCGACGGCGGGCTCGGAACGTTTGGGACGCATGGTGAGTTGGGCCTGCCGCGTGTCAAGACTCACCGGCGGGTAAACGACCGACAGCGCCCACGGCGTCCAATATAATGGCGAGCTGCCCACGGGCTCGTCGCGGCAGATCTCGGCGTGAATCTTGCCGGTAATCGGTTGTCCGTTCTCCTTCGCCACGGGGAATCCGGCCAATAGCCGATCGTCGCCCGGCATGACGTCGCCGGTCCAGCCGCACCACAGGACCGACCACCCCTCGCGCATCAAGAACCCGTTGCCGGCGTCGGCCGCTGTCGAGGGGTTATTGCCGCGAGCTTCGTTGAACGTCCACAGGGCCAGCTTGTTTCCGCGGTTGTTCACGTCGTACAGCAGCCGCCGATTGCCCCGCGCGGGATCGACCGGCTTGAGCAGAAAGAAATCGCTCCAGAACTCAACGCGGCCCGCAGCGTTGCGCGGAGCCCGCTGGAGATCCGTAATGCCCGCGTTCAGCGTCTCTGCCGGGTTCACCTCGAAGTGCAGCCGGCCGACAATCCTCTCGTACGGCCCGGAGCGGCCGAAGACGCACCCGTCCGCAAACGGCCCGCACTCGCGAATCTCGACGCGCACGACCTCGGCCGAAGCCCACTGCGGAAAAAGAAACGACAGCCAAATTCCAACGCAAACGAACCGTCGCACAACGCTCATGGCGCGTCTCCTAACACGGCCTGACGGCCGGCAACATCGACAATCTGTTCTCGATATTTCGCGCTGCAGGGCGCAAGAGTCTTTCCGCGAATCATCTTAGCAGGGCGAAAGAAGGCAGGCAATCAGCGCGCCCGTTCCCTGCGGTGTCGCGGGGGTGGGGCTCACAGGCAGCGGGTGGCGGGGCCGATGCGGGCGGCAGGGACCGTTGACGCGCAATCCGCTCGCACCTAAATTCGTGGAGACATCGCCATCAAGAAAGGAGCAGGGCATCGAGCCGAGCAAGTTCCGGCCTACGATCGACAAGTACGCCCCCTTGTACCACGTGCGCCAGGACGCGCCGCCCACGCTGTGCATCACCGGCGGCTGGGAGGCCGATATGCTGATGCGCGCCGAAGAGAACCTGTACTTCGTTTCCATGATGAAGCTGGTCGGCCACAAGGCAGTCAAACAGATCGTGATCGAGGGCGCCGATCACGGCCGCTGCGGCGCCGACTGCTGGCCGCACGTCACGGCCTTTGTTGAAAAGAGGCTGGCCGAACTGGAATCGCACTCCAAATCGCCTGCGGCACCCTGAGCATCGTTCGAGAAACAGCTGTCGGACTACGCGTGAGCGGCAAGGCGCTGGCCGCCGGTGCTGCGGCCGCTCCGGAACCGGTGGCTAGCGCCATTCCGCTCACTTGTTTCTCGAACGATGCGGAGGCGGCGAGCGAGAGGGAGAAGACAGAATCATGATTGGCAATATCATGTCGAGGAGTTCGAAGTCCCGATTTTTCACGATTTGCCATCCGTGCTGGACCGCCTCTTGTTCAGCGAATGCCAACTGAATCCAACTTGCGGCGTGCGCGTCTGCTGTTCCAGATAGACCAGACGCCTGCAGGGCGGATGGCTGCAGCGAGCCAGGTTGGGCGTGAGCCGCGACTGCTCGGTCAGTGCATGCCGGCAATGCGGGCACACGGGCGGCAGGGGCCAAACGTCCGGGATGGGTGCGTCGCTGTCCGATGTTGCCTGTTCGGCCGGAGCATCCTGGAACACCAAGTTCCCTTCACGGTCCTGGGTCAATGCACACTTGGTATCGCGGCGGCACAGGAAACCGACGACCACGCCGGCGGCAAAACCGCCGAGGTGGGCGTACCAGGCCACTCCGGAAGCTCCGTTCACATCGTCCGCCGCCGAACTGATCTGCAGACCAACCCAGATGATCCCGAACGCCGAAGCGGGAATCTGGCATTCGACGGTATGAACGAACAAGAACACCAGCGTGCGGATTCGAGCCAGCGGGCCGTAGATCACCGTGTAAGCGCCGATCAGGCCCGCGATCGCGCCGCTGGCGCCGATCAAGGGAATGGTGCTCGTCAGGTCGGTCAGCGCGTGGGCCAGTCCGCCCACGATGCCGAAGAACAGATAGAATCCCAACAGCGACCAGCGCCCCAGGCCGATTTCGAGCGAGCAGGCAAACGCCCACAGGACGATCAGGTTTCCGGCGATGTGCAGCAAGTCCCCGTGCAAGAACATGTGCGTGACCAGGCCGAGCAAATGCCCTTGGGCCAGAGCCTCGGGCACCAGGCCCCACTCCAGCACGAAGGCCTCCAACACCGTGCCGCCTGAAGGATCCGCCGCGAACATCCGCCCTTCGATCAGAAAAACAAACAGATTCGCGAAGACCAGCAAAACCGGCACCAGCGGCAGCGTACGCCGGTCGATGTTCTAGGGCAGGCATTGCCGCAGGTTGAGACCCCGTCCCGACCCGATCGGGAGTCCGTTCCGACGCGGTCGGGACGGAGTCCCAACCTACGGGACTGCAGCGGTGCCGCGCTAGAACGTCTCGGCATTTTCCAGGCACAGCACGACGATGCGGATCTGTTCGTAGCTGATCTGGCCGCCGAGCAGGTCAAAAATGGGCTTCAGACGTTCGGTACCCACTTGGCCGGCAGCCCGCACGATGCGCTCGGCGGTCGCCGGATCGACCCAGGGCGAGGGATCGGTGATGCGCTCTTGCTGGATGAACAGGCCCAGGTAGCCGCGCACGGTAGACGGCGCGCGGCCCAACCGCTGAGCGATCTGTTCGACGCTCAGACCTTGGCGGAACAACGGAAAAGCAGTCTGCGCCGTGGCGCCGGGGGTGGGCGGTATCTTGGCAGCCGCGATTGGCGCCGGCGCGCCGGCCGGCGGCGGCACGTCCACCGGCACCTGGTTCGCCTGGCAGTAAGCCACGATGCGCTCGATGAACGCCTCGCCGTAATCGGTCAATTTTTTCTCGCCCACGCCTTTCATCTGGCGGAAGCCGTCCGGCGTCGAGGGCCGGCGGCGGGCCATGTCACGGAGCGAGGCGTCGCCAAACACGATGTAGGCCGGCATGTTCTGAGCGGCCGCCAGCTCGTGCCGCAGCCGCCGCAGTTCGTCGAACAGGCCCCGATCGACGCCCTCCCAGGAATCCTCGACCGCCGCGGGCTTGGCCGCTTTGGCCGGCCGCGCCGGCCGCAGCAGTCGCGGCGTGACTTCGCCCCTCAACACCCGCCAACCGGCCGGCGTGACCTGCAGTTGGTTGTACTCGCCGACTTTGATCAGGTATTCCTGGCTCACCAGCTGTTCGATCCAGTCGCGAATGGTGCGCAGGTTCTCGTCGGCCAGCAGGCCCCAGGTGCTGAGCCGCTCGTGGCCGAACTGCACAATGCGCTGGTCCTTCGAGCCGCTGAGCACCTTGGCGGTGTAGCCGGCGCCAAACCGTTGCTGCAGCCGCATCACGCAGGAGAGGATCTTCTGGCCCAGCGTGAGCGGATCGTCGACCAGGTCCAGTTGGCCGAGACACACATCGCAGGCGCCGCACGTGACCGTTTGGAGCTGCTGGCCGAAGTACTCGACGATGGCTCGGTGCCGGCATTGCACGCCGCTGCAAAAGTTCAGCATGGCGGACAGCGACTTCATCGCTCCTTCGCGCGCCGCCGGCTCCGACTCCTCGATGATGCTCTTCCATACGCCGTAGTCCCCGCCGGAGAAGAACAGGCAGCACTCGGCCTCCAGTCCATCGCGCCCGGCGCGGCCGCTCTCCTGCTGGTAGTGTTCCAGCGACTTGGGCATGCCGGCGTGGATCACGTAGCGGACGTTCGGCTTGTCGATGCCCATGCCGAAGGCCACCGTGGCCACGATCGTGTCGGCATCGTCTTCGATGAACGCATCTTGGTTGCGATGCCGTTGGTCGTCGGTCAGGCCCGCGTGGTAGGGCAGCGCGCGATAGCCCAGCTGCGTCAGAGCGGCGGTGGTCTGATCCACGTCCTTGCGCGTGATGCAGTAGATGATCCCCGATTCGCCCCGGTGCCGCTCCAACACTTCGCGGATTTGCCGCAGGCGGTCGTGCCGTCGCTGCACCTTGTAGATCAGGTTGGGCCGGTCGAACGAACCGACCAGGATTTCCGGATCGCGCAATTGCAACTGGTCCGCGATGTCCCGCCGCACGGCGTCCGAGGCGGTGGCGGTATAGGCATGGGTGGCGACGTTCGGAAAAGCCTTCTTCAGCACGCGTAAAGAGCGGTACTCCGGGCGGAAGTCGTGCCCCCACGAGCTGATGCAGTGCGCCTCGTCGACCGCCACCAGGGAAATTTGGGCGGACTGGAGAGACTCTAACGTCCCTTCCGTCAGCAGCCGTTCGGGCGCCAAATAAAGCAACCGCAGCCGTCCGGTCCGGACGTCCTCGGCCACGCGCCGCCGCTCGGAGGCCGACAGCGTGCTGTTGGAGCAAGCCGCCGGCACGCCGCAGTTTCGCAGCGAGTCGACCTGGTCCTTCATCAGCGAGATCAGCGGCGAGACGACGACGGCCAGTCCGGGCAAGCACATGGCCGGCGCTTGAAAGCACAGTGATTTGCCGCCGCCCGTGGGCAGCACGACCACCGAATCCCGCCCCTGCAGCACGCAACTCATCGCCTCGGCCTGCAGCGGCAGAAAACTATCGTAGCCCCAGTATTGACGGAGCACGTCGGCGAGGGAGGTGAGTATCGAGTCGCGGTCGGCGGGCATGGCTGGCATTACCATCGGGTCGGCAGGCACGGCTTACACATGGTCCAGATTATCGCCCCGCCTGCCGCCGGCGCCAAATGGGCGCAGGGAGGAAATCCGAAGTTCCGGCCGCAACCGAGTTTTTCGAGTGCGGTGCCTTGTCACTGCTTTGGCCAGCGGCCTGCAGCGTTGTGGTTGATCGGGCTCAGGAGATACCAGAAAACGATGCCGGAATCGTTCGACTTTTCTTGCTCGCCTGTCTTGCTGGCGCGTGGACAACCGTTATATTGAAGGCGTGCGTGCCCAGCTCTTGCGCCGCGCGGCGCCAATGACGCAGGAAATCATCGAGCGGCCGACGCGTGCTGTGAAGGTGTGAGGGCAACGGCCCGATTGGTACGAGCGACTGCACTGAACTCAAAGTCAGGAGGACGCGTCGCCATGTCGGACAAGCCTGTTGTCGGTCTGAATCTGGTCTGCCGTTGCGATCGCTACATGTGTTCGGGATTTGCCGAACCCGTGCTGCAGCGCTGGGTGGAGTTCCTCGAAACCGCCGACGCCATCCCGTTGGTCGTACCGGCCGCGGAGCATGCCGCCGACGTGATGCGTCAGCTGGACCGGGTGGATGCCTTCCTGTACCTGGGTTGGCGGGACTTGGATCCGGACAGCGACGCTCACGGTCCGGAGGCGGTCGAACACAATCCGGAAACGCTGCTGATGCGGGCGATCGCCGAACGGCAGTTGCCCCTGCTGGGGTTCGGCCGGGGTCTTCAGTTGTTGAATGTCGCCCTGGGCGGCACCCTGCGCCCGGTGCTGCTCGACGATCGGCCCGGCCATCGGCACCTGTATCCTCACAATCCACGGCACACCCTCATGACCACCTCGGGTTCGTTCCTGGACAAGGTCTATACCGATCCGGAGACACTGGTCCAGAGCATTCACGAAGTGGCCGTCGACGAGGTGGCCGTGGGGTTTGCGGTGACGGCGCGCGGACCGGGCGGCGTGATCGAGGCGATCGAGAGCGAGTCGGATGACTGGTTGGCCGTGGGCGTCCAATTCCACCCCCATCCGCGCGTGGCCGGCTTGGATCTGCGCTTGCTGGGTGCTTTTCTGAACGAAGTCCACACCCGGACGCCGCAGCCGGTCTGCGCGTGACGCCTCTCGTTCCCAGGCTCCGCCTTGCGCCTCGTTCACAGGCTCCGCCTGGGAACGCACTGTCTTGCCGGCTCTGCCGGCCGGTGACGGGGCAGAGGCCCGCAAGCAGGGCCAGCGTAGCGCCTGCAGGCGCTCCTGACCGGCCGAATCCGACACTACGAACGGGCCGCCAGCCGGTCCATCGCCTCGAACAGCTCCTGAGCGCGGATCGGTTTGGCGACGTAGCCGTCCATGCCGGCGGCCAGGCAGCGTTCCATGTCACCTTTGAGCGCGTGGGCCGTCATGGCAATGATGGGGACGTGCCGGCCGGTGGCCAGTTCTCGATCGCGGATTCGGCGAGTGGCTTCCAGGCCGTCCATGAGAGGCATCTGGACGTCCATCAGGATCAGATCGAAGTCGTTCTGGCGAGCTGTCGCCACGGCCTCGTGGCCGTTCTGCGCCAGGACGACCTGATGCCCGTGTTTCCGCAGCAGGGCGATGGCCAGTTTCTGGTTCAGCGGGCTGTCTTCGGCCAGCAAGATGCGCAGGGGCGGCAGCGTGGTTGTCGGCGGTCCGGCCCGCTGCGGCAAGGGTGCGGGCCAGGCATCGAGGGCAAACAGTGCGCGGCAGATGGCGTCCAGCAATTCCCGCTGCTTCAGCGGCTTGAGCAGACAGCCCGCCGCCCCCAACTGCTCGCAGCGTGCGATGTCGCCTGCCTGGTCCCCGGAACTGAGCATCATGATGGGCACGCCGCCCACGGACGGGCTGTGCCGGATCTGCCCGGCCAACTCGAAACCGTCCATGTGCGGCATGTGGACGTCCGTCAGCACCAGTTCGAACGGCTGGCCGGCGGCGTGCCGCTCGTGCAACAACTGCAGGGCCTCGGCTCCGCTGGCTGCCGCCTCGGGCCGCATGCCCCAACTGCGCAGCAACTCGAGCAGGATCCGCAGATTGGTGGCGTTGTCGTCCACGATCAGGACGTGGATGCCGGACAGGTTCTGGGGCAACTCGGCTAGCTCCTCTGTCGATGCTCCGGCGAGAACTTCCAGTTGGGCGGTGAAGTGAAAACAGCTCCCCCGCCCCTCCTCGCTTTCCACCCAGATCCGGCCTTGGAGCAGTTCGACCAGCCGCGAGCAGATGGCCAATCCCAGCCCCGTGCCGCTAAACCGGCGGGTTTGAAACCGGTCGGCCTGCTCGAAGGCCTCGAAGATCGTTGCCTGCTTGTCGGCGGGGATGCCGATTCCCGTGTCGGAAATCGTGCAGTGCAGCGTCACCCGCTCGTCCTCCAACTCCTCCAACGCCACGTCCAGGACGACCTCGCCGGCATCCGTAAATTTGATCGCGTTGCCCACCAGGTTGACGATGATTTGCCGCAGTCGGCCCAGGTCGCCGATCAGGTGTTCGGGCACGTCCGGCGCGATGTGGCAGGCCAGCTCGAGGCCTTTCTCGTGGGCTCGCACGGCCAGCGACTTCATGGTATCGCCCAGGCCTTCCCGCAGGCGGAACGGGCTGGCGCGCAATTCTAGCTTGCCCGCCTCGATCTTGGAGAAGTCCAAGATGTCGTTGATCACGGACAGCAGCGCATCGCCGGCCCCGCGCACCATCTCCAGGAATTCCCGTTGCGAAGGCTGCAGCGGGGTGTCCAGGACCAGTTCGGTCATGCCGATGATGGCGTTCATCGGCGTGCGGATCTCGTGGCTCATGCGGGCCAGGAAATCGCTCTTGGCCCGGCTGGCGGCTTCGGCCGCCTCCTTCGCGGCCCGCAGCGCCTCCGCCGACCGCTTCTGCTCCGTGATGTCGCGGACCGTGGCCTGCAACATCGTCTGGCCCTCGATCTCCATCCGCGTCAGCAGCACCGTGGCCGGGAACTCGCTGCCATCGACTCGGCAGTGGGTCCACTCGAAGAAATGCGATCCGTTCCGCATCGCGATCGCCATCATCTCCTGCGATTTGACCATGGACGGTGTCCCGTCCGGCTGAAACTCCGGCGACAGGTCGCCGGGCGAACAGCGAGTGAACTGCGCCTCGTCCCGGCAGCCGAACAGCGCCACCGCCGACGGGTTTCCGTTCAGAAAACCCGTGTCGGGCTTCAGCACCATGATCGCGTCGCGCGACGAATCGTACAGCGCGCGGTACCGCATTTCGCTGGCCCGCAGGGCCTCCTGCGCCAGCTTCTCGGCGGTGGCGTCCCGGAAAATCACCGGCACTCCCACGATCTGGCCGCCGCCCCCCTGGGCCTCGATCGCGGCGCGGTTGCACAGCAGCGTCCGCCCCGCAGCGTCCGTCACAAAGGCGGGGTACGCAAGGCCATCCAGCAGTCGCTGTAATTCACTCAAGTTTGAATTCGACACACAACAGCCCCCAAGATGATTGGGCCGACGGCAGCACGGTCATATTGTAGCACGGCTGCCAGTCAGGGACAGATGTCGAGCATCCGGCTATTCAATCCGTGCTTCGCCGAGTACAACAGGGGCATGGACGAGTCATCAAGCCCGTCGCCATTGTTCTGTGACCGCTGCAGCAAGGAGATCCATCCGGGACGAGCCGATTTCTACGTGGTGCGGATCGAAGCCATCGCCGACCCGACGCCGCCGGAGTTTACGCTGGAGGACCTGGAACGGGACCATCGCGCCGAGTTCGCCCGGCTGTGCGAGTCGCTGCAGAACCTGTCCGAACGCGAGGCGCTGGAACAAGTCTACCGCCGGCTGACGATCTTCCTGTGCCACGCCTGTTACGCCCAGTGGATCGAGAACCCGGCGGGATAACAGGGAGGCCGCAGCCCCGCTTTGGACCGCCGAACAAATGAGTGTCGCATTGTCGCCTTTCGCGGAGCGAAAGACGACAATATATTCCCTCGCCGGTCCTTTGCGATTCGCCACGAGACCGGCTATGCTGAAAGGCAGAATCTGGCTCGAAAATCGGTGAGGTTCGCAGCAGGGAAGGAGCGCGGTGATGTTTCGCTTATGCTTGATCGTGGCCACGACGATGTTTCTGGGGGATTTCGGACTTCCGGACAGCAACGCTGGCGAGCCGGAAAAAATGACCCTCACGGGAGCAGACCTGGATGCCTGGCGGGCCCCGCACGGGCAGTGGCAAGTCGTCGCGGACGTCAAGGCAGGCGGCGAGGGCCAACGACTGCTGATCAGCACGCCGGGCGCCGGCGTCCTGGTCAACGGCGCGACGGGCCGCACCAGCAACCTCCACTCCAAGGCCGAACACGGCGACGTCGAGTCGCATGTCGAGTTTATGGTGCCCAAGGGCTCGAACTCCGGCGTGTACTTCCAGGGCCGCTACGAGGTGCAGATTTTGGACAGTTGGGGCGTGGAACATCCGAAACACGGTGACTGCGGCGGGATCTACGAGCGTTGGAAGGACAACCGAGGATATGAAGGCCACGCGCCACGGGTGAACGCCAGTCGCGAGCCGGGCCAGTGGCAGTCGTTCGACGTGATCTTTCGCGCGCCGCGGTTTGACGCCATCGGCCGCAAGGTGGCCAATGCCCAATTCGTGAAAGTCGTCCACAACGGAATCGTGGTCCACGAAAACGTGGAGGTCACGGGGCCGACCCGCGCCAGCGCGTTCCAGGACGAGAAGCCGCTCGGTCCGCTGATGCTGCAAGGCGACCACGGCCCCGTGGCTTACCGGAACCTGTGGCTCAAACCCGTGCAGTTGGAGTGATCCCTGCCAGTTCGCCCGACAATCGTTCCACCACGGTTGAAGAAAGAAAGGAGACTCCCATGCTCACACCGGCGGACGTGCTGAACGCCTATTTCCTGGAAACGCGGTGCCAACTGATCGAGATTGGAGCCATGCTGGATCGCCTGGACCGGGCGGCTGCGCCCGACGCGGCGACGAAGCGACTGGCCGACGAGCGGTTGGCCAAGATCTATCAGTCGCTGGCGCTGTTGGCCGACCGCGAAACGACGCCCGACCGAGCCGAACGGCTGTTGAACCTGTTCTCCGATCCCGCTTGAAAGGCTGCCGCCATGCAAATCATTCAACCTCACTACCACGGGATCGCACGCACCTCTCAGGACTACGAACGGATGGCCATGTCGGGCGTCGTGGCCGTCGCCGAGCCGGCGTTTTGGGCCGGTTTTGACCGCAAGTATCCCGAGACGTTTCTGGACTACTTCCGCCAGATCAGCGAGTTCGAACCGACGCGGGCCGCCCAGTACGGCATCCGCCATTTCTGCTGGGTCGCGGTAAATCCCAAGGAAGCGGAAAACCCGCCGCTGAGCCGCGAAGTGCTGCGGCACATGCCCGAGTTCTTCCAGAAGCCCACGGTGTTGGGCGTCGGCGAGATCGGCTTCCACAAGACGACCAGGAACGAAGAGGAGATCTTCGAGGCGCAGATCGAACTGGCGCTCGAACACAACCAACTGATCCTGATCCACACGCCGCACCTGCAGGACAAGGTGCGCGGCACGAAGCGCACGTTGGAGGTCTTGGCTCACATGCGGGTCGATCCGCAACGGGTGTGGATCGACCATGTCGAGGAGCACACGATCCGCGCGCCGCTGGACGCCGGTTACTGGGTCGGATTCACGCTGTACCCGATCACCAAGTGTTCGCCGAAACGGGCTGTGGACATGCTGGAGAAGTATGGCACCGAGCGGATCCTGGTGAATTCCTCGGCCGATTGGGGGCCCAGCGATCCGTTCACGCTGCAGGAGTGCATCCTGGAGTTCCGCCGCCGCCAGCACACGCTGCAGGAGGCGATCGAGGTGTTCCACAACAACCCCTGCCGCTTCCTGGGCCAATGCCCGAAGTTCGACATCCAGCCGATCCGAGTCGAGACGGCCTGAAGCATGGGCCGCGGATGGCGAGCGGCGAGAACAGGCCGTTTGGTTTTCGGAAGAAGGTGCTGCGGCCTTCCAGCCGGAACGTTTGCTCGCACGCCGCTCGTGCAGCCAAGAAGCCGAGCGCGCTCCTCGGACCTGAACGAAATTGAGGCGTGATGCAACCGGCGAATGGGAAGAAATCGCGTCGCCAAGACGTGTCACGAGCGACGGCGACGTGCTGAACTGCGGAGGCGATTTCCTCCAGCCACCCGGCCTTCCACTTCACCCCATGCACCTGCGGGTGACCGTCATTTCCGCGCGCTTGATGGGCGAGGCCAAAGCGGTTCAGGCGATGGGGCTGTACGGATTCGCCAAAGAGGGACATTGCCTGTTCGGCGCAGCGCTCGCTCCGAAGGAGACGGCCACGATGCGCATGACTCTGAAAGAGGGTGAAGATTACCTCTGGTTTGGCGCCGGCGACGACGTCGCCGAATTACGTGCTGCACAACGCCGTTCGCCACGGCTACGTCCAGCGCTGGCAGGACTGGCCGTACAGCAACGCGGAACAGTACCTGGAGCAAGTCGGCCGCGAAACGGCTATCCGCCGCTGGCGCGCATACCCGCTGTACGACCACGGCAACGAGTGGGACCCGCTGGATTTCTGACGCGCTGGAGTTCACGCTTTAGCGTGTTGCTGGAGTTCACGCTTTAGCGTGCCCGGCCGGCCAAGCCGGGCGGAGAACAAGACACGCTAAAGCGTGAACTCCAACGGTGGGCGGCCGCGTTGAATTCACGTACCCGCCTCTTTTTTCTTTTCGTCGACCGCCAGCGAATGCCGCGAACCAGCGCGTATGGACAGACGTCGGGCTGAGTTGCTTCCCGGCTTCTTTGCTGGAGGTCTACGTTCATGGCACGCATTTGCTGCATCTTCTTTGTCTGCATCTTCTTTGGTTTCTTGCGGGACGGCGACCAGCGATGGCGACGTCCGCCAAGCGGCGTTCGAGAAATGACTGTCCAGTGTTTATTGCTGATCATCACACGGAGTGTGATGGCTACTCTGACGAGGCTGGGCTGGACCGATCCCGCTCCGGGACGCCGGATGGTGCTGGTCCGGGAACAGGCCCATCTCCACTCGATCTCCGCTAGCAAGTGCCTGAAACCAGGGCGACTTGGCGCTATCGGTTTGCTTTTCCGAAAAAAGCGGCAAGAGTTTAGGTGAATGGGCTGGAGAATATAGGTTGCCCTTTCCGATTTGTGAAACGCTTTGAACGAAGTCCCCCGGTTCGGGACGATCAAAGTACGAATCGAAACGGTTGTAGGGATGCGTCGCGTCGCCAACGGGAGGGTGCGTCACTGGTCGTTTTGCCCTGGATCAGGGAGGTTGTTCCGATGACCGTATCAGCTCCCCACTACCTCCTGTTTTCGGAATCCCGGACTCGGCCATCAGCGTCAGGCGCTCGCCGGGGGCAGTTTGACGGTGGCCAATGGCGTTTTGTCCTGGAGACCGTCGATGGAAAGGCGCGGTTCGAGGCGGGGGACGAGGAGTCGGAAGCGGAAGAGAGCCGGCTAGCTCTGCTGGCAGTGGTCCGCGGTTTAGAAGCGTTGGCGCAGCCGTCGCGAGTGACGGTGGTCACGACCAGTCGCTACGTCAGCCGCGGTTTCCTGTTCGGCTTGCAGGACTGGCGCGCCAACGGATGGCGTTGGGAACGGTTCGGCGAGATGACGCCGATCAAGAATCGGGATCTTTGGCAACGGATCGATCGAGCCATGCAGTTTCATCAAGTGGAGTGTCGTGTTTGGCGATTCGACATGCCCGACACGCCGGCCACGGCCCCGGAGCCCGCAACTTCTCCGGCCGCGGACCGGCGCTGCGGTTCCGCTCGCTCACCACGGCGGAAACCGCGGGCACGGCGGCACCCGGTCACGCCGGACCGGCACGTCGCTGCGTCTTGGGGACAGGTGGTCCGAGAGATCTGGCATCGCTGTCGCTGTCGAGTCCTGGGTGGTTTCCGGCTGGAGGCCGCCTAGCCGGGCGAGCGGGCACGAGCCAAGAAGCCCGGCATTTTTGGAGATGCCCGGTTTCTGACAAGATCACGAAAAAGGCCGGCGTCAGCACGAGGAAGTCTTCCGGAAGCAGAACCTGCACCCTTACCGTCGCAGGAAAAACGGATATCATCAAGGAGGCATTTTCGGTGCGCACACAGTTGTCGTTGAGTGGTGTCGGCGCGGTCGTTAACGGAACGCATGCCAATCCGGCCGAGTTGCTGGGGCCGCACGATCTGGAAACGGAAGGGCGTCAAGTCACGGCGGTGCGAGTGTTCCTGCCCGATACGCGGCAGGTGTGGGTGGTGCACCCGGCGCATCAAACGGCCCTGCCGATGCGGCGGATCCATCCGGCGGGTCTGTACGAAGCGATCTGCCCTTGGCCCGGCGACGAACAAAAGAGGCGGTACCAACTGCGGGTCGCGGATGACCATGGTGAGATGAGAACGATCGAAGACCCCTACGCATTTCCTTCCCTGTTTTCCGGCTACGACCTGCACCTGCTCGGCGAGGGAAATCATTACCGCGCCTACGACAAATTGGGGGCTCATGCCCGCACCCTCGACGGCGTGCCGGGCGTCAACTTTGCCGTCTGGGCCCCCAACGCGGCCAGCGTCAGCGTGGTCGGCGACTTTAACCATTGGGACGACCGCCGGCATCGGCTGCGGCACCACGGGGCCAACGGAATTTGGGAGCTGTTCCTGCCGGGCATCGGCGAAGGCGAATTGTACAAGTACCGCATCAAGACGCGCGACGGCCGGACGTTGGAGAAAGCGGACCCCTATGCTTTCGGCGCCGAGGTCCCGCCGCATTCGGCCTCCGTGGTCCGCAACCTGAACCGCTACACGTGGGCTGACGAGGGGTGGCTCAAGCACCGCCGCGAGACCAGCTTCCTGCGCCAACCGATCTCCATTTACGAGGTACACCTGGGCAGTTGGCAGCGGCGCGAAGGCGCGTGGCTGGGATACCGGGAAGTGGCTCAACGGCTGGTCGAGTACTGCCGCCGCATGAATTTCACGCACATCGAACTGTTGCCGGTTTCGGAGCATCCGTTCTACGGGAGTTGGGGATACCAGCCGATCAGCTATTATGCCGTGACCGGCCGCTACGGCAGTCCGGAAGATTTCATGTACCTGGTCGACTACTGCCATCAAAATGGGATCGGCGTGATCGTCGATTGGGTGCCGGCGCACTTTCCCGGCGACGCCCACGGCCTGGCCCGCTTCGACGGCACCGCGCTGTACGAACACGAGGACCCGCGGCTGGGCGAGCATCCCGACTGGGGCACCAAGGTGTTCAACTACGGCCGCAACGAAGTGCGGAACTTCCTGATCGCCAATGCCCTTTTCTGGCTGGACAAGTACCACGTCGACGGTCTGCGCGTGGACGCGGTGGCCTCGATGCTGTACCTGGATTACAGCCGCCAACCCGGCCAGTGGCTGCCCAACGAGTTCGGGGGCAACGAAAACTTGCAGGCCATCAGCATGCTGCGGGAGTTCAACCGCATCACGCACGCTCAATTCCCCGGCATCCTGACCATCGCCGAGGAGTCTACCGCTTGGAGCGGCGTCTCGCGGCCGATCGACTTCGGCGGCCTGGGGTTCAGCATGAAGTGGAACATGGGCTGGATGAACGACACGCTGCGGTACATGCGCCGGGAGCCCATTCATCGCCGGCATCACCAGAACGACTTGACGTTCAGCCTGCTGTACGCCTTTACCGAGAACTTCGTCCTGCCGTTCTCGCACGACGAGGTCGTCCACATGAAGGGCTCGCTGATCAGCCAGATGCCGGGCGACCTGTGGCAGAAATTCGCCAATCTGCGGCTGCTGCTGTCCTACCAGTGGACGCATCCCGGCAAGAAGCTGTTGTTCATGGGCGGTGAAATCGCCCAGTGGCACGAATGGAACCATGAGCAGCAGCTGCAGTGGGAGCTGTTGCAGTGGCCGAACCACGAGGGCATGCAGCGTCTGCTGGCCGACCTGAACGCGATCTACCGGCGCGAGCCGGCGCTGCACGAACTGGAGTTCGAGCATGGCGGCTTTGAGTGGATCGACTGCCACAACGCGGCGGAAAGCGTGCTCTGCTACTTGAGAAAGGCCAGAGACCCCGAAGACTTCGTCGTGGTCTGCTGCAACTTTACCCCCGTCGTGCGCGAGAGCTACGCCGTAGGTGTTCCGCGAGGTGGCACCTACCGGGAGATCTTCAACAGCGACTCCCAGTACTACAACGGCAGCAATGTCGGCAACGCCCGGCAGGTGACCGCTCTGCAACCCGGCTTCCACGGCCGCCCCTACGGCCTGCGGATCACCCTGCCCCCGCTGGCCACCGTGGTCTTCAAGCCTGGAATCGCGTCCGACCTGGGCGTAGGATAGGACACTGCTGGGAAGCAACCCGCACGCCGTCCCCGGGCCTGGACGTAGTTGGCAGCCGGCAGGCGATAAACCATGAGCACAGATCCAAACCCGTCATCGACCGCTACGCCCGTAGATGGCTCGGCATACGCCGATGGCGATTCCGATCGCTCCGGCTCGCGAGGGGGCTGTCGCCGGTACCTGTTTCTCACGGCCATCGTCGTGTTGGCCGGAGTTGCGGCCCTTGTGTGGTGGGCAACTCGCCCCGTCGATACCACGCCGCCCGAGGCCGTCCTGGTCAAGGTCGAGCCGAACAAGCCGCTGTTTTCAGAACACGAGCAGCGAGTGACCTTCGTGCTTCGCGACGACCAAGGCGGGATTCCCACGTTCTTTGTCTTCGAGGGCGAGGCTCGGAAGGCCACGGCCCTGGGAATCAACACGCTGCGCGGCACACCCAACGAGCGGGGCGTGGAGATCCGTTTCGAGGCCATCCGCTTTCGTCGAGATGAAACCGATCCCGATCAGCTTTGGGTGCGCGCGGTGGGGATCGCCAATGAGACGGAGGGGAAGACGCCGATTTCACGGAGTCAACTGGAACGGGGCGAGTCGCTGGATCTTCACTTCCATGACGAGATCCAGGTCCCCTACGTGGCGCACGTCATCTACGACATTTACATGACGATCCAGTACGACCCTCGGACACAACAACTCACACTCACCAACGCTGCGGGCAGCATCCGCTGGAAGATGCTGGGAAGCGATGCCTTTGACGAAGGCAAGCTGAAAACCGTCATTCGCGGACAAAAAGGCGAGTACGCGGAGAAGCCGCTGCTGAAGTTCTAGGCGGGGAAGGGGGGCTGGCACTGCGCGGACAGCGGCGCCGGGGCATCAGCCCGCCGAGGGACCGCTGTTGGCCGTCAATTCCAGCCGCACCGGCTCCATGCCTTCGCGCACTTCCGCCGTCAAGCCGGAGGTCTCCGGGTTGGAGTAGCGTTGCGGCACGATCCATTCCTGGCGAGCGCCTTCCGGGGCCACGCCGCCGGAGAGGCCGTCTTTGTCTGCGACGAAACCGGTCGTCTTGATGAGCGTGACGGTGACGCGATGCTGGCCGGCGGGTGTTCCAATTGCAGTACCGGCCGCAATTGTCGGCGGTGACCGCACTTCGATCGCAGGAGTCGTAATTGATGGGCACGATGGTGGACGTCAGCCCCTGGCCGTTGTTCGAACTGCCCCAGCCATTCTGGTTGTGGGCCGAGCACATGGGCCGAACTTCGCCGAAGTAAATCGTGTTCGACAACCCATCGGTGCAGTCGGCCATCGCCGTACTGACCCCTCCGCGGAAGAACGGACCGGCAAAATTGGTCGAACTGCCGTAGACGCCACCCCAGGGCGCCGGTGCGTAGGCGTTCCAACTGGCATAGGTCGGGCACGAACAGGCGCTGTTGTTGCCGTGGGTGGTGGGGCCGATCGAGGCCGCGTAACAGTGCAAGGCGCGGCCGCCAACGACTTGGGGATTTGGGTCCGACGGGCAGAGATAGGTCGAGATCACATTCGATTGGATCAACTGCGCCGTGCCGGGCATGGTTTGGTTGTCCACGGACACTCCGCCCGGGTTCCCGAAGTCGTACATGTCGTACAGCGTCTGCTGCTCGATGTACGGCAGCAAATGCACGAGGATGCAACCACGGACATCAAACGTCTTGCCTGCCAAGGTCAGCGTTTGAACATCGCTTGCCATTCTTCGCCTCTTATTCATCGCAAAATCCGTCTCGGTGTCCGATCTTCTCCACGACGACCGCTGCCCTTTCCACCCGAAACTGAACTCGGTAGTCTCCAGTTCGGCCGCGGCGTTGGGTGTCAACAGCACGTCCATCTAGGGATTCTCGCCGGTCGCCGCACAAACATCAAGGGCAATCACCCATCTTTCGGGCACCCTTCCCGCGGATTCACTTTCCGGCCCGATACTGTGCGAAAATCTCTGCATGGCTCAGCGCTCGCTTGTACACGCTCACGTCTCGGACGCCGCCATTGAAGTACCCATACGATCCCAGCCAGCCAAATCGCAACGGCCCGGCGTTGGCTCGGCTTTGCCGTCCCTGGCCCGCCTCACCTGCACCTCGGCCGGCGCGGCGAAGGCCGGTCCCTTCGCTGTCGCCGCGAGCGAACAAACGAAGAGCGAGGTCGCCGTGATTGAGAAAGAACAAAGACAACGCTTGGACATACCACTGCTCCTGGAACAATCGTGCGGCGCGACCGTAAGGCATCCCACGCCGCGATCTGATCACGGTGCCACGATCTGCGGACCCGCCAGATAGGCCTCGCTGATTTCGAGGCGGTTTTCCGCCGCGTTGCTGTTCATGCCGAACGAGATCCGGCGGACTTGCCCCAGGTCGAGACGGCCATTGTCGTCCGGCGCGTTGGCGCTGCTGAGCGTCAGGTCGGCAAAACGGACCTCGGCGGCGTGCCACTGTCCGTCTGCCGGCACGATGCTCCCGGCCGTCACGTAGCCCACGCCGCGATCGCCTTCCCACAGAAACACCCGGACCGTGGCCGGACGCTCGCAACGAGCCCGCAGGACCAGGGCCGAATAGCGGCTGAGGTCCACGTCGTCCGGCAACGTGAAGTAGGGATACACCCAGCGGTCGCCCTTGGTAAAGCTGACGTCGAGCCGCACCGCACCGTCCGGCTGTGGCTCCAGGTTCATGCGGCCGTACGACGGGACGTTTGGCTTCCAACGCGCCGCTTCGCCCAACGGCAACCGGACGTGCTGCGCGTGCCGCTCCAGACACTGGGCCACCGTCGGCTCGCCGATCAGCGTGACGACCAGCGGCGACGCTTGCTGCGCCGCGTCGCCGGCCGGCCGCACGGTCACGGCAATCTCGTTGTGACGCGTGAACGCGGCACTCAAGTCCACGTCCCATGCGGCGTCCGCAAACCCGGATGCCGGGACTTTGACCGCACAGGGGTTTTCGCTCAGAACTCGGCCCGCGGCTTCGCCAAAGTCCAACTCCAACCGCAGATCGGCCGCCCGCTGGGCCAGATTGAACGCGCGGACGACCACGCGCAACTTGCCTGGCTCCTGATTCACGAGACGATATCCCGCCGTCTCGGCTTTGACCGCCGCCGGGTCGATTTGCCAGCGGAGGACGATCGGCGACGCCGGACGGCGAGGACGCGGCGCTGTCTGTCCCAGCTGCCACAATCGCCGGGCCGTGCTGGCGGTGTCCAGCCGCTGCGCCGACGGTCCTGGTTCAAGCCAGACGTACGCCAGGCCGTCGGTCAGCGGCACCTCGCCCTCCGCCGTCACCGCCAGTGGCCGGCCGTCGAGTCCTTCGATGCGGGCGACGGGCAGTCCGACGGCGAGCTTCGCCGGCTGCCCCTCGCCGCCGGCCGCCACGACTGCCACGGTCTCGCGGTCGTCCCCGAACACCCGCGCCGCGGGCAGCGAGTCGGACAAACGCAAATCGCCCAGATACTGCTTGCCGCCCAGCACGCGCGCCGCTTGGGCATAGGCGGCAAACGAACGCAACGGCGCCCCGTGCCGGTCCATCATGCCGAAGTTGTTGTCGTTCTCCTCGTAGAACGGGTACACGAAGGCAAAGTACCTCCCGATGCCGCAGGCCCGCGCCTCGATGGCCTTGCGCGTGATGTCCAGCGCGCTGGCAACGTCTTGCTCTACGGGTGGCCGGCCCGGCCCGCGCTTCCACGGCCGGCCGCACTCGGTGATCCACAGCGGCATGTCCGGACGGCCGTGAGCCGCCAGCCAATCGCGGTACTTGCCGACCAGTTCCTCCATCCGCGCCGCCCGGTCGTAGGTGTGAAAGCTGAACACGTCCACACTGTCCAACACCCCGCACTCCGCGGCCGTGTCCAAGAAGCCGCGGTGATGGTGGGCCATGACGCCGCCGACCAGTGTCAAGTCCGCGGCCTCGCGATCCACCGCGTACCCCAATGTCTTCACCAACGCCACATACTGGTCCGCCGGCAGCAAGTCGCCGAAGAAGATGTCCGGCTCGTTCCAGACCTCCAGCGCGCCCCAGGTCTTGCGCCAACGCCGAGTGATTTCGCGCCACGCGGCTTCCGTGCCGATGAGGTCCTCCGGATACTTGCCGACCGTGCCGCTCCACGCCGTCGCGTTGTGGAACATCTCCAGCACGGGGACACCTTGCTGGGCGTGCAGTTGCCGCACCGTCTCGTAGCCGTTGCGGCCTTGCCAGTCGAACCGCTGGCGCGCCGGTTGGATCTCGCCCCAATTCAACCGCTCGCGCGACATGGCGATCCCGCTGCGACGGAGGATACGGACCAGACTCTCGCGCAGCTCGCCGCTTCGCACCAGCCAGGACATCGCGCTGTCGATGCAGAAGAACGCGTCCGGCGTCGGCAAGGACGATGGCAAAGCCACGACGCCGAACCGCTGGCCGATCCCGGCGAATTCGATTTCGTAGTAGCCTTGGCCCAGCGTGACCGTGGCCGCGACCGTCTTCGCATCCGGCCGCTCGATGGTTCCGGCCCCGACCTCGCGGTCCTGGAAATCGCGGATCGTATAGCGGATCTCCCCGCCGGGCACTTCTCCCTCCACGCGCCAGCGGAGCGCGGCCGGTTGACCGGGCTCCACGAACAGGGATTCGGCCCGTTCCGGCCGCAGCGCCGTTCCGGCTGTTTCCGCCGTCACGGCCAGGGAAATCAACGTCAGAATGTAGCTCGTCATCATGTCTTCCCCTCGATGTTCTTGACAATGACTGCAAGTGTGGCAAGCCTTGCTGGCGACGGCAAGCCCCGGCAAGCTCTACCAGGATCTGATCCGCGCGAAGCATAGAGCGGAAGAGTCTCCAGGTACCGTTCAACGGTCTGATAGAACCAGTCCTGGACCGTGAAACTCCGCGCCGTTGCAGTTCCATCTTCTGCGGCCGGTTTCGACCGCGTTTCACGATCCCTCCGCTACGGGTGCCAGACATCTCCTGGCGTTCCAGGAAAGCCGGCGTGGCGGAGTCCTTTGGCCAGCGTTATAATATCACCTGTGATCCGGTCATTTCGAGACCGCGGCACCGAGAACATTTTTGATGGAGCCGACACCCCTGCGGCCCGCAAGCATTGTCCCCGGGTGCTGTGGACCATCGCAAGACGAAAGCTGGATCAACTGAACCGCGTACGGGACCTGCGCGAACTTGCGATTCCTCCGGGAAGCCGACTGGAAGTCCTTCGTGGAGATCGCCGCGGTCAATTCAGCATTCGCATCAACGATCAGTATCGCGTTTGTTTCTTCTGGGAGGCCGGTGATGCCTTTGAAGTCGAAATCACGGACTACCACTATAGGTTCGAGGCGACCGGGACGAGCCGGAACGGACGGCTGCGCGCGCCGACTGCCGCGCAAGCGTCCACCGACCCATCCAGGCGAGATGCTGTTGGACGAGTTCCTAAAGCCGCTGGGAATCAGTCAGTCGGCTCTTGCTGCCCGGCTGGGCGTCTCCTTCCCGCGGCTCAACGAGATCATCCGCAAGAAGCGTTCGCTGACTCCCGACACGGCGCTCCGGCTGGAACGGGTTTTGGGTATGCCCGCCGATTTCTGGCTCGGGCTGCAGACGGATTGGGACCTGTGGCACGCGCTGCACGGCCGGAACGTCGCCGAAATCCGCCGCTTGGTCCGACTGACTCCTGAAGCGGAAAATGGTCCCAGGAACCCTTCAACGGTTTGATCGCACGCCATACGGTGCTCGAGCACGGCCAAGGCCTCAGCGCGGCACAGGCGCAGGCGAGTAGGTTGGGACTCGGTCCCGACCCGGTCGGGACGGAGTCCCAACCTACGGACATGCTCGTAAGAAGCATCGTCCGGCGAACGTGACAGGCCGTGCCGCACTCGCAAGGGCTGCCCCGCCACGGTTTGACTGATCGCCTGCACGTCCGCCGCTGTTTATCGGACCGACATCGGTACGCTCGGCCGATCCTTGCGGGTTGTTCCAGAATCAACGGCACTTGCAGTTTCCCAGTGCGCGGTGACCTCGCGCGTCTTGCCAAAGTCGATTCGTCCTAATTCCAGGTCTTCCAAGTCTTGACGCTTCAGCACGACCGTGTGCAACTCGGCCGACAAGCCTGAAACCGTGCATGGGGTCAGCCACGGCTGGCCGTCTGGTTGGCACAAGCAGCGCCCGTCCAACCAGATTTCGGCATCCCACTGATCCGTGATGAAGTTGACTTCAACGCGAGGGAGCGGGTACACACTCCGCCAAACCGCCCAACCACCAACCAGGACGGCGACCAGACAGACGGCCAAGATGATCCGTTTGAAAGCCCGACGGCCCATGCCTGTTACCGCCCCAATTCTTCCGGCCCTGGCGGATGAAGTTCGTTCGAAAACCTCTCGCTCCCATGCCTCCAACATGGCCGCGGCATCGGCAAACCGTGCATCGCGATCCGACTGGCACGCCTTGATCGCCAGCCGGTTGAGACCCGTCAGCCGTTTGTCCGCCAAGATTGCCCCGGCCCGCGAATGGAGCGACGGGAAACGGTGTGCCGGCAATCCGGTGATCATCTGGTAGATCACGAGGCCCGCGGCATAGACGTCCGCGCAAGTGTCCATGATGCCGTCGGGCGGCATGTACTCCAACGTGCCCACCCGCGAGACGCTGCGATCCACTTGGGCCAACAAGCCGAAGTCCGCCAGCTTCAGTCGACCGTCGATGAAGAGGCAGTTCGATGGCTTTACGTCCCGATGCACCAGACCCTCCCGGTGCAGGCACGCGAGAGCCGAGAGCAACTGGTTCGACCACCGCACGCAGTCGTCGCGAGCCACGGGACCGCAGCGCAATCGAACCGCCAGGGTCGCCGGCGCGTATTGCGCGCCGGGCGATACCGGACCGCCCGATACGTCGTCGGTTTCCGAGATCGCGACGGTGTCGCCGATCGCGCCGTCCAGGACCCGCTGGATCGTCTCCTGCACGGCTTTATCATAGCGCCAGCCCAAGCCGGAAACGACGCTCAGGTTTTTCTGTTTGGCCTCCTCGGACGCTTGCTCGACGATGTGAATCCTCGGCGGATCGATAACGTGGGGTTTCTCCACGAACACGTGCTTGCCCGCTTCGACCGCGGCTTTCGGGTACACGGGATGGAATTTCGACGCGCAGGCGACTAGCACCACCTCCACGCCGCTGGCGATCACCGTCTGGTAGGCGTCGAAGCCAACGAAGCAGTGCTCGTCGTCCACCGCCACCTGCCCCGTGTGGCACGGCCTACTCGTTGGCCGTGAGAGGCGGCGACGGGCGCAAATCGCCCAACGCCGTCTCGGGGGGGCCTGCCGCGGACCGTGGCGTAGATCTCTCGCTGGCATGCTTCGTTCGCACTTCAGGCACTGCCAACAAGCAGGCAGTGCCACACAGCAGGGCCACGCCCGTCACCTGCCCCGTGTGGCACGGCCTACTCGTTGGCCGTGAGAGGCGGCGACGGGCGCAAATCGCCCAACGCCGTCTCGGGGGGGCCTGCCGCGGACCGTGGCGTAGATCTCTCGCTGGCATGCTTCGTTCGCACTTCAGGCACTGCCAACAAGTCGGCAGTGCCACACAGCAGGGCCACGCCCGTCATTGGAAACCCGCCCGCCATCGCCGCTCGCGTGCATCGCTTGGTTCGGCGAAACGGTTGGACGACACGGTCGGAGAATTAGTGCCCCGCCCGCTTGAAATGGAAAAGAGCTGTCTTTTGCCCCCCCTTGAATTCAGTCGGGCGTTTCTCACCCGGTGCGCCAATGCACATTCTGATTGTATCATTTTCAAGCGAATAGATCCCAAGGAGCATCCCCTCTGGGGCAGACATGTCCATCGCTCGTGGATTCTCGGATGGATTGAGCTTAATGGTTGCTTCCGGACTGACCTTTGCTCCGTGCAGATGGCTCACTTTGTTGCCCTTGACCGTCAACTTGTGTGCTTTGCACTCAGGTTCTGAAAGAGTCCGCTCGCCCGATTCAACCGACACGCACTGCCACTCACCCTGAAGGGCGGTCAAGTCTTTCTTGGCCGAATCGTCATCCGCAGTTGCTACGCCGACCAAGAAGCTGGCGCCAGCGATCGCGATCGCACAGGAACGAAATGTCATGGCAACTTCTCCCGAAAACGGTGGTTCAAGAACTCTTCGCCGAACAGTTATGTCATCAGAATAATTCTGTGGTAACACCCCCAAAATCAGAATCATGCTGATTTTAACACGGCAATTTCAGAATCGGTCGTAGCCGGTCCCGTTTCCGTCCAACGCGGCGGGCTGTCTGTCTGTCTAGTTCGGGTTGCGCCGCGTCAGCGAGAAGCGAGGATCTCTCTGCAGTGTAGCGAGTTAAGGTCGTCTGTCAATATCGGGAAACCCGGATCGACGGAAACAAATCGCACGATAGAGGCTTTCTACATCCAGAGAGCTTCTGAGGTAACACCTGCAAAATCAGAACCTTTCTGGTTTTGGAGGGGCAATTTCAGAATCGGCCGCAGCCATCAACGTTTCTATGGGACCTTCCGCTCGCCTTGGCAGCGGGCCGATTGGATTTCCAAGACCGCTGCGCCCGTGGAAGCCTTCGCACGCCGCCCAACCAGGATTTCAGAATTCTTTCAGCCAGCCCCTGCTTGCCATTCTCCGAAAAAAGTGTACACATAAACAGTCACAGCCGCGACCAGAGACCGGCTGCCAGATCTCAAATGTGCTGGGAGGATTGCAATGACCGAGAAGCCAGAATCTGGGGAAGTGGCAGGTGCTGTCGCCACTGCCGGGAACGGCAAGAAACTCATGGAGCGGGCCTGGGACGCCCTGATGGCGGCAGGCACGGCGGACTCAACGGCGCGGCAGTACGTCTCCTGGATGCGGGACTACGTGCTGTTCCACGGGACACGGCATCCCCAGGAAATGGGCGTACCTGAGGTGCAGGCGTTCTTGGCGAGCAAGCGATTCCTGGGGCAGGCGGCGCAGCGCGTCGAAGCAACCGCCGCCATTCGGTTCCTGTACGAGGTCGTTCTGCAGCGGCGCTGGCCGCGCGGGGTGCTGGATGGAACCGCGGAAAGCACCGCACACGGATCTGGTGGGAAGCCGAAGCCCGTGTATCTGAACGGTCGCCAGCCAGGCGTGAAACTGCTCGACCGGGTGCGAAACGCCTTGCGTGTGGGACAATACGCCCTGGAGACGGAGAAGACTTACGTCGATTGGATCAAACAGTACGTCTTATTCCACGGAACCCGAAATCCAGAAGAGATGGGGGCGCCGGAGGTAGAACAGTTTCTGACGCACTTGGCGGTCAAACGTAAGGTCGCGAAAGATACCCAGCGGCAGGCGCTCAATGCGCTGGTCTTTCTCTATCGGACCGTACTGGGGCGGGAGTTGGGGAAAGTCATGCCGGTGCGCGGACGGCACGGGAAACGCCTGCCGGTGACGGGCGTGGCCCTGCTTGTGGCACGGCTTACTGTGTTAGCCGTGCCGGAAGCGCGACGGAACCTTGCCTCAGAATGCGCCGCGTCGGTTTCCGACGACGAGTGCACTGCCTGAAGATCGACGCAGGGCGACAGCGCAGGCACGGCTGACATATTAGCGCGGCACAGCCGCAGCCGAGTGAATGGCAAGTGGCGAGTGGCAAGTGGCGAGTGACCGGCGGCAGGTGTCCTACTTTTGACGAAGGCGGTTGATGGTGGCGGTGAGGATTCGGTTGATGTCTTCGGCAAGGGCCACTCGCTGGCTGACGATGTCGGGAGGGATCCAGTGCCGCATTCTCTGGTACCGTCCTTGGGTTTCACGAAGAGAGCCGCGGGCAATGATGAGGAAGCGTCGGTACTCGGCCGTGCTTTCCCGCCCGTATCCTTCTTCGATGTTCGAACACACCGAGTCCGCGCTGGCAATTTGTTGGCCGGCCAGCCGCTCGCAACGCGGCGTCCTCAAGTACTGGCTGGTGTCTTCGACCACCAGATCAAAGAGCTGGAGGGCTTTGCGATAAGCGCCGAAGTTGGCGAGTCGATCCTCGCTCATGATCTTCTCCGTCGGGTGCATTCCGCGGTCGAGCGCAGGAGAGGGCCACGTGAAAACAAGCGTTGCATCGGGTAGAGTATTCTTGTGAACGCGAAGAATGCTCGCCCCGGAAGCAACGCCATGAAGACCTTTGTACAACGACACCAGGACCAGATTCTAGGGGTGCTCAGCAGATTTGCACTTTAGACAATCAAGTCGCGAGGGCCAATAGGGTTTCGAGGAGGGTTCGGG
>CAZAQY010000013.1:0-67524 GCA_964486845.1 uncultured Pirellulaceae bacterium | reverse complement strand
CGTCTCGCCCGGCTTGGCCTTCTTGGCGATCGTCTGCAGGCTTTGCGTGATATGCTGGGTGCCGCCGCCCGTGTCGAACGTGTAGGACGAGTCCTTGGGCTCGCGGGAGTCGTACCGTGCCACCACGTCCCAGTTGCCGTTACCCAGGGGCGAGAGGCGATAGCTGGCCAGCGGCAAGCCGAGGTAAGTGGCCGGCAGAGTGGCAGCCACGGCAGCGCGGATCGTCACGTCGTCATTGCTGCCGGTGGCCGTGTAGACCAGCTCGACAGACGAACGTTCGTCGCCCGTGTCGCCGCCCCGGCTTTGGAACCGTTCAATGAGTGCTATGGTCATGGCGATCCCTTACGCGAAGACCAGATTCCCGTTCCGTGCTTCCTTGACCAACTCGCCCGTGTTCTGGGCGACCTGCTCGGAGGCCCGCGCCGTGCGCTGGGCCAAGCTATCGGCCCCCAGGCCGCGAATTGCCATCGCGTTGAACGTTCCCTGGATTTCCCCAGCCTTTACGCCCCCCGCCGCGCCCGGCAGGTCCGCAAGTCCGCTGCCCGCCTGATCGACCTTGTCTTGGGCCGTGCCGCTGTCAAACAGGGCTGGCTTCTGCTTGGCCGCGGCCAGGGCCGCGTCCAACTCCTCACGGGCCTTCTGCAAAGCCGACTTACCATCGGCCTGTGCGGGTTCCGGCAGACCGGCCGTCTGCTCGAGTCGCTGGCGGGCATCTTCGGCCGCCCGACGCGCGTCCTCGATCGCCGTGTCGGCGTTCTCGCGAGCGTTCCCGGCCATCCCGCCCCAATAGGCGCCCACGGCGTCCTGGGCGTCGCGGGTGGCATCCTGGACGATCCGCTTGGCATCTTCGGTCGCGGAGCCCAGTGGCCCTGACAGACCGGCCAGTTCCTGCTGGGCCTGGGCGATGGCTGCGGTGAGACGCTCGACTTCCTGCGTATCGCCGGCCTCAGTGGCCACGGACAGTTGCTGTTGCCACTGGCCGATGGTCCACTCCAGGTTCCGCTTGCCGACCTCGCGGCGTTGCATCTCCATCTGCTTGGCGCGGGCGTCCTCGGCCCGCATGTCCACGCCGATCAGCTTGCGGGCCACAGCACCGGCTGGCCCGTCTTGGGCCGCCAGGTCCAGCAGCTTCTTGGAGAGGCCTTCCACCATCCCGGACCACATCTTGTGGACGGAGATCACCACGCCGGCGAAGGCCTCGATCATGGCGACCTTGAAGCCGTTCCAGATCTGGGTCAGCTTGGCGACGCCCGCAAGCCAGGCCGCTTCCAGGCCCGACATGACGATTTGCCCGGCCGCTTCCCAGTCGCCTTCGGAGATGGCTTGCCAGACGCCGCCGAACGTGGTGCTGACAATGCCGCCCAGCTGGCCGAACAGATCCCCGAAGACCGACCCCAGATAAGACCCTAAGCTGCCCAGCGCCGCTCCGATCTGGCCCAGGGGCCCCGTGATCCACGTTGGCAACTGCGCCCACACGTTGGCCACCCACGCGGCCGCGGTCCCAGCCGCGGCGGTGATCCGCTTCCAGACGTCCGTAGCGCCCGCCGCCAACGTGGGCCAAATACGAGCCAATTCGGCGGCCGCGGTGTACCAGACGGCTTTCAAGCCGGCCGCGGCGATCCGCCCGGCCGACTGCAGGTCGCCGGCCGCCAGCGCGTCGTAGATGCCGCCGAACACCTGCTTCACAATGGCCCAAAGTTCCCTCAGAGCCTGGCCCACACCGCCTACCACAGCGCGTCCCGCATCGCTGAACTTGTTCCAGGCGTAGATCGCCCCGGCCACGGCCGCCGCCACCAGTCCCACGGGCGAAGCAATCGCGGCCAGAGCGGAACCGACCGCCCCCAGCGCCGACATGACCAACGGAGCCGCCATCAGCAGCGGGGCGAGCGGCCCGCCCATGCTGGCCCCGAGAATCCCGGCCAGCGAACCGAGGCCCCCGATCGCCCCGACCATGCGACCACCGGCGCCGCGGACCCCCGCTCCGATCCGGCCCATGATTCCCGTTCCGGCCGCTCGCAGGCGAGCGAATGTCGCCAGGCCGGCCGATCGCACGGCCGCAAACGCGCTGGTCATGCTGGTCCGCAGCGATCCGCCCAGCGCCGGCCCCAACGTGAGCCAGGCCGCTCGAATCCGCTGCACAGCGCCCATTGCCGCCGTGGCGATTCGCCCGAAGTCCTGCCGCGCCATGCCGGCCACCTGCGACAGTGGGCCTCGCACCCAAGTCGGCAGACGAAGCCACGCCGCGGAAACCTGAGCGACGGCCTGACGTCCGATCTGTTGGACGCGGGACATCGCCGCATTGAACGGGCCTGTGATCTGCGCACTGGCCTGTTGCCACCGGGCCTGAATGGAGGCGGTGATCGACGACCAGGCAGACGAAACACGGCTGGCAGAAGCCGAGGCCTTCTGTTGGATCTGCTGCCAGATGCTGCTGACTCGCGCACTGGCGGCCTGCCAGGCACTGGTGGCGCGCGAGCTGACCATCTGCCAGCCCGCCGACATGCGCTGAGTTAAGGCCGTCCACACCGAGTTCAGGCGGGCAATGGCCGGCGCCGCTGCGGTGGCGATTCGCGAGAAGGCGGCGTTGGCCGCTCCGGTCACCATCGGCATCAAGGCTTGCGCGTACTGGCCCAGGCGTGCGAACACAGAGCGGCCCACGTTGGCCACATGCGGCAGGCTCGACGCCACCGCGGACACCGTGCTGCGGACGACCTGAACCGTCATCGTCGATAGGCTGCGTCCGATCCCGACGGCGATGCTTCTCACGGCCGCAGTGGCTCGGGACGCCGCGGCGACCGCGGCACTACCCAGGGGTGCGAAGGCGGCACGAACTCTTCCGACCAGGGCTGGGATGGCTTTGAGCGGCAGGGCCAGCCGTTGCAGGCCGCCCCGAAACACGTTGACCACGCGTGTGGCCACGGAAAACGGAGCCGCCAAGGTGCGGCCGAACATGCCGGCCGTTGTCGCGAGGCCGCTCCAGATGATACCCAGCCCGCCGAACACCCACGCCAACGAGGAGGCCGCCGCTCCGACCGCCACCAGCACGCCACCAATCGCGGTCATCGCGGCCACGGCAGCCACGATGCCGACGACCATCGCTTTGTTGGCCACAATCCACTTCGTAATGCTGCCGATGATCCCGTTGACGACCGGTTCCAGGGCCTGCAACGCCGGGGCCAGCGCATCCCCGATGGCGATCGCCACGCCCTCCGCAGCGGACAGGATCCGGCGGAACGTGCCGCCCAGCCCGGATTCCATTTCCTTGTGCGTGCGGGCCGCCACACCGTTGGCGTTGGCAAGGGCGTCCCGCAACTCGCGGACGTTGACAGCGTTCTTGCTGAGGGCCGAGGCCCCCGTGATCCCCAGCAGCCCGAACGCTTCGTTGAACTTCTGCGCCCGGGCGGCGGTCCCCAGGTTGGCCGTCGCCTGATTCACTTCGTCGAGCACGTCGACCAGGGGCCGGGCATTACCGTTGATGTCCACGAAGCTGACCCCGAAGATCTCCTTGAGCCTGTCCGCCTCTGCGCCGGTGATCGTCAGCAGTCGCCGCAGGGCCGTGCCGGCGTTGCTGCCTTGGATGCCTACGTTGCCCAAGGCTCCCAGCAGGGCCAGCGTGTCCTCGATGGACATATTGAAATCGCTGGCGACCGGGCCAGCGTACTGGAGTGACTCGCCCAACGTCTCGACCGTGTTGAAGCTCTTGTTGGCCGCCACGGTCAGGGCGTCGGCAACTCGGGAAGCGTCGCCAGCGCCCAGGGAGAACTGGCGAATGGCGGCCGCCATGATGCCGGAGGCCAGGGTGGCGTCCGTGCTGGTCGCCCGCGACAGGTCCAAGACGGCGGCCGTCATCTCGTTGACCTGATCCGGAGAGAAGCCGGCGCGCCCCAGTTCCGTCATCAGCGCGGCGACCTGAGCCGAGGTGAAACTGGTCGTGCGTCCCAGTTCCTGGGCCGTCGCCCGCAGCATGGCGAACTGTGCGTCGGTCGCCTGGGTAACGGCCTTCACCTGGCGAATCTGATCGTCGAAGTCGGTGAAAATCTTGGTGGCGAACGCCAGCGGCGCACCGAGGCCGGCACCCAGCGCCAAGAGCGGTCGTCCGATGGCGCCCACGCCCGCGGCGAACCCCCGCAGGCGTGCCGAGACGCGTGCCAGGCCGGCCTGGACGCGATCGCGCAGCGCGATCTCGACGTAGGCTTTGCCGGCTCGGACTTCACGGCCTCCTGCCATGCCTTACCCCTTCACGCTGCCCGACCAGGCGTCGGGAATGGTGCCTGCGGCTGCTTCTTGCTCCAAGGCCGGCCCCATGAACGGCCGCGGAGCATACTTGGCCGCTCGTACTCGACGGGGCTGGCCAGGACGAACGCGGCGAACGCCACTGCGCCAGCTTTTACCGACTCGGACCTCGCGGATCTTGACGGTGTCCCCGAACTCCATGACCTGGGGAACCGTCGCGCTGCCCAACTGCGGGCCGAGAATACTGCTTTGATTCAGTCGTACCGGACCCACGACCAGCGTCTCGTTCTGCGGGTCGTAGGCGAACAGGATGTTCTTGAGCGTGGCCACGTTGCTCCGGCTGTGGACGCTGGGCGGTTGGCCAGGCAGCGAGGGACGTTTCCGGCGCCGCAGGCTGGAACGGGCTCGTCGGCGGATAAACGCGCCGACCTTGGACATGGCCCGGCGATTGGCCTTGCCGATGCTCTTGGCGACTTCCTGCCGGTCCAGGAAGAACTGCGTCATCCGCATCGTCATCTCAAACTGGGCAGTCACCGCTCAGGACCTCTTTTTGTCGAACAGGGGCTTCAGCATCCGCAGGTTGCCCGTCGTCAACCGCAGGCCGGCCGCCCGGCGCACGGTGGGCTTCAGGTCCGCGGGCAGGAAATCGGCCACGTCGAACGGCCGGCGCATCCGCTTGGAATCGCGGTGGCAGTTCGCCAGCAGGGCCATGACGTGCGAGGTGTGCAGCCACTGCTCGCGGCGCCGCCCCGCGTACATCCAGACCAGCTCGCGAAGCGTCAGGGGACCGGGATCGACTCCGAGGATGCCCGCGAGTTCCCAGATCCGGCGCATAAGCTCTGCAGCTCGCGGTCGATCTGGTTGCCCGCCTGTTCCATGACCGCCGCGATTGTGGCGTCGATGTTCGTGGCGTCGAGCTTGCTGGTCACCAGCTTGATCGCTTCCGTCTGCGCCTTGCCCGTCGCCGTCCAGAGCCGCCTCAGGACTTCGCGGCGGTCTTTCGGGAAAAAATCGATCAGGCCCTGGACGAGGGACGTGGCTGCCTGCTCGATGGCATCGCCTACCAGCAGTTCCGCGAACGCTTCCGCGGTCACCGACTGCGCGTCGGCTTGCGGCTTGCAGACGGCGAACAACATGTTGACCAGCAGTTCCGGATCTTCCGACAGCCGATTCAAGAGCTGGCCGTCGAAGACCTCCAGCAGGTTGATGCCCGCCAAGTCGCGGACGCGCTTGATCGTGTTCACGTTGATGGCCGTGGACCAAGACCGTCCCTGGGCATCGGTCCACAAGGCCGCACTATTCGGACTCTGGTTCATGATTCCCCTCGTTGGCTTCTGGAACTTCCTTAGCGGACTGGCGCAACGTATCGACCAGACAGAGCAGCCAGCGGAGGTCCTGCACGGCCACAGCAACGTTGCCGCCCTCGTCCGCAGCGAAGGCACCCTTGATCAGCGCCTCCAACCGTGCCTCGTCGGCTGCCGTCATCACGTCACCTCGTACCACTCGGGCTCGATCAAGGACCCGGATTCCTCGTGGTAGGTCGGCTTGAGCGTGAACTCGTATTCCGATGAGTTTTCGAGTTCCTGGGTCAGGTTCATGGAAAAGATCTCGCAGAACGCCCGCGGCCCCTGGGCGCCGGACTCGGTGATCGCCGCGTCCATGACCGCGAACTCCACCGCCGTGTCGGCCAGGTACGCCGCCAACAACGCATCGAACACCGTGTCGGCGCCCGCCTTGTGGCGATACGTGAAGCTGATCTCCAACTCCTTGAGGGCGCCCTTGGCCAGCTTCCAGCTGGTCTCGCGAGAGGACACGTCGGCTTCACCCTTGCCGAGATTGGCCGAGACGTTGATCGCCTTGGTAATCTCCGTCCAGGTCGGCGTGGCATGCGTGCCGCCATTCAGGTACAGCTTGCAGTCCTTGCCCACAACGGGCGCGGCTACGAGGGTCATGTGCTACTCCTTGATGGTCAAGAAGCCTGTCTCCAGCCCTTGAACGTGAGCGTGAGGACGGCGGTGAACTGGCGAAACTTATGCAGGTGCTCCTGCAGGTACAGGATCCGCACTTGAGGTGCGATCAGAGTGGTCCCGCCCGGCCGCTTGCCGAACAGGAAGTAGTCGGCGATCTCCTGGGTCAGGTACATCAGCGGATCGAGATCGGCGTTGTCGATCGTGGGTGGTTTCTTCTGGACGCCGATATCGATGGCGAACTCGTGGGCCGACGACGATCGCGTGTCCAGCTTGCCATCGTCCTGCTTGGGCACGACGGTGACCTTGAGCGCGTTCAGTCCCGTCAGCTCAAAGGTCGGCAGGTAGCCCCGCACGGCTTGGAATGCCATGCTGAAACCGTGCGCATTCAGGTCCGCCACAAGGGCGTCGGCCACTTGCAGGATGTCCGCTTGGGGCATGGTGTTCTTCTCTTGGGGAAATGGCCTTCTCAGCGGCTACCGTTGCGGGGACGAATGGGCAGCTTGCGTACGGGAATGGTGGACGGGTTGCGGTTCATGGCATCCTGCAAGGCTTGGGCTTGGGCCTCGGCATCCGTCATGACGTAATCGTCTCGCTGGAAGCTGGCCACGGCCGCCAGCATGTCGGACACGACATCGTCGTCGACGTATTGGTTCAGCGTGCTGGCCAGCGTCTCGGCCTCTTGCTGCGTCAACAGCCGCAACGGCAGGCACGTGCCGTCTGGTGCCGTCACCGCAAACCGTAGTTCGTCGCCAGCCTGGCACCGGGGATGTATTCCAAAGCCAACCATGACATCACCCCGTCGTCTCATCGTCTTCCAGCAAACACGGGCGCATGCTGAGCTTCGTCAGCAGCGACCGTAGATCCTGATGCATGTCCATCAGGTCTTCGTGCATTTGCATTCTCAGGGTTCGCTCTTCCTTCAAGTCCGAGCGGAACTCGGCCACGATCTCACGGATCGCGGCCTGATGAGTGTCCTGCATTCGAGGCACGAGCACGCTCGTGGTGTAGTACAGGTACCACACCAGCACCCCGCCGATCCCGAAGTTCGAGATGAACCCGAGCCAATTTCCGAAATCACCCGTGGGCATGATCCTTGCTTTCTACGCGCGTGCTCGTGGAAACTACCGACACAGCCGTCAACCAAAACGACTCACTGTCGAAAGCCGACCAGCCGGGCCAGGGGCCGAGCCTTCACGACGGTTCCAACAGCCTTTCCCACACGCCGCAGCGGCCGGATGGTCGCCAGGGTATTGGCAACTCGCCGCAACGGCTGCGATCTCAGAATCGCCGCTCCGACCCGGCGAATCGGCCGCGCTGCTACCAGCACACGTCCGAAGTTTCGGGCCGGCTGACCGTACACCAATCCGGCGTAAGTCGCCTGCACGTAGCCAGCCGGTTGGGCCACGATGCAGGTCCCGGACTCACACGAAACGGCTCCCGACGGCTCGTAGGCGACCGGCTCATCGGCGCACGCCACGGGGGAGAGCAGACAAAACGACAGCGCACACAACACGAGACACACAATCCAGTTCTTCAAGATCGAGACTCCTTATTACGAAACACCGAAACCACGGAAACCACATCCCGCGCTGCTTGCGTCGACTCAGCCGACGCTCGCAGCCTCGTCAAATGCCTGTTGCCACACGTCGAAATCGCCGTCGGTCAGCTTGGTGGCCTGACTGTCGAGTTCCGCCAGGATCGCCTGCTGCAGATCCGAACCGGCCCGCTGAACCCGCAGGACTCCGGAGACGCCCGCCTGGCGGACCGCCTGGTTGCACCGCAGCCGCAAGCCGGCCAATTGCAGTGCAGTCCGCTTGCCGGAGGCAAACGCCTGCAACTCGGACTTGTTCTCGAAGCAGCGATTGATCAGGTCGACCACCACGGGCAGCAAGACCGGGATCAATACCTCGATCCAGCCGGCCCGTTCATTGGCCGGTCGCTTCGCCGCCGTTTCCCGCGCCACGTCACTTGTGAATTGCTCCAACACGCCCATCGAAAAAACCCTCCTTCGTCAAGAAACTCGTACCGTTAACGTGCGAATCGCAAACCCAAACGGCCCGCCCCGCAGATAGCTCTCGGAGTCGTAGCCGTAACCGTTCTCCCCCCAGTCGCCCCAGGAGTTCTTGTACTTCAGCAGCCAGCGATTCCCATCCTTGACGATCTGCCAGCCGCAAATGCAGTGTCGGGCCCGGCCGTACACCACGCCGAAGCCCAGGAACAAGGCGGTCGCCGCCTCGTCGAACGAGTTGATCCGCCAGTACTCGTCGACTTTGAACAGGGCCGCGGTCGCCTCCCAGCCCGCGGGCAGCGGCGTGCTCCAGCCGGTGGCCGGATGCACGTGCGGGAAGAGGGCCCGGTTTTCCGGCGTGTCTTCCGGCAGGATGCCCCGCGTGCGCAGCTCTTCCAGCGCATCCGAGATCACGGCTCCCGACTGGGCAGTGCGGCCGATCCGCTTGTACAGCGACATGGCCGACGTGCGGATGATCCGGCCGTGCTGAACGGCTTGGCAGCGATCCACGGCTGCGGCCCCGCCGTTCCCAACGCAGGAGCCTTCCTTCTTCTGGTTGCGAATGTACGGGTCCAGGTTGGCAACCCCGGCCTGACTGATGATCAACGCCGGCCATTCGCTGCGGGGGATCAGATCGAAATCGGCGCCGAAGTTTCCGGCCGAGCAAGCCAGCATGGCCTCCGATTCCGGCAGGGCCCCCGCAAATCCGTCGACGCCGATTCCCACGGGCGGCCTGAGGTCCACGTCAATCCATCTGCGGTCGATCACAGTTCACCCTCCTACCTTCGTGAGCGATTCCACCACACCGTCCAGCGTCGCCGGCAGCGGCACCTTGAGCAGAGTTGGTCCTTCAGCGCCGGCGGAATAGTCCACGACGAACAGTAGGGGCAGCGGGCTTGGGCCGGCTTCCTGCCGCAGACGCGTTACCAGCGGGGACTCGCTGTCCTTGTCCAGGACGAGGGGCGGCGGGTGGTTCTTGGTCCGCAACCGTTCCAAGAACGCTTCGTCCGTCCTCAGCTGCAGGATCAACGTCGCCGCCTGGCGGTCCGCGTCCGACGACTCCCGCAGGATCACGATCAGCCGCCGGCCCAGTTGGACCGGCGGCAGCGGAGGGTCCGGCGGATCCGGAGGCCCGTCGGCTTTGCGGAGAACCACGGTGTGGGTCGCCATGTCCGCCGCGGGTCCGCCATTGGCGTTGGTGCCGCAGACCACGAGCACGAACCGATACGACCCGGCCACCGGGCTCGCGAAGATACACTGCCGGCCCGCTTCGACCGGCAGGAAAGAGGTTTCCTCGGGGCTCACGGCCAGAAGCCAAAGCCGCCCGGTGCCCGCCGACTCGCTCGCATCCAGGACTACGAGCGATCCGCAGCGAGCGTCTTTCGGCCCGGTAATCACGGCCTTGGGAGCCACCTGGGCTTGGGCCATGCCCGCCGCGATCAGCACGGCGAGCCAACAGCTAAACGTTCTCAGTGCCGACATGTTTGGTGTGAATCCTCAGCAACTTGCGGAACGGATCAGAGAAGCGAAAGTGCGGCTCGTCGCCGGGAGCCAACACTTCGTAGACAAGGACTTGGTCGCCCACCGTCTCGCGAATGCGGTCCCCGGCGACGGGTAGGGTCGGGATGCCGCCAGGCTTCAGGTCGGCCGTCTGGATCAGGTAGTCACGCGACTGAAAGCGCTGGATGATGCCTGATCCGTTGTCGATTTCGAACTCCGTCTTGCCGATCGTGGCTTGGACGGTGATTTGGAGGGCGCCGCGCTGGTAGACGACCTGGACAGACGCATGTGTCTTGAGTTGGTCGGCCAGCCAGGCGGCGCCCTGTTCAAACAGATTCGCCATGCGGCACTACGCTCAGCTCTCGGCAGTCCACTTGCCCCGTTCGGCCACGACGAACCAACCATTGACGGCATCAGCCACCAGGTGCAGATAGTCGCCAGCCACGGAACTGGCCGCCGCCAGGATCCGATCCTTGTCGTCGACACCGGCCAAGTCGGCCCCCATGATCTTGTCGGCCGCGTTGGGCGACACGGCCACGCGTTGCCCGGTAGCGCCGCAGCGGATCACGAACTGCAATCCGGCCGCAGTAGCCGGCAGCGTGACCACATTCGTGGCATGGCCGACGGTCACGTTCATCACCTTGCCCACGTCCTGGGCATCCAGCGTTTTGCTGGCACTGGCCAGTGTGACGCTCTCCAGGATCTTGTTGACCAGCGACGGCGGCACGACGTTCGGAGTCAGGCGGACGCGAACCGTCGAGGCCGTCTTGGCGGCCGCAGCCAGCGCGACCCCCATCAGCACACCGGCCGTCGGCGAGGCCTGCTGGGCGTCCGCGTCCCAATACACGGGCTGCTCGGCCAGGAACACGGTGCCCGTGCTCCCGTCGTCGTCCTTGGCCACATCGAACACGCCGCCGATCGCCAGTGCGCCCGCCTTGTTGGCCTCGATCGGTTGCTTGGCGATCCCGATCAGATCATTGAGTACGACCACCGCGCCCGCCGCTACGTCGGCCGCGGGCGTATGGTCGATCTGGTTGCCTTCTTGAACAAAAACTGCGGTGGGCATGCATGAACTCCTGGTACGTCAGAAGAAAAGAATCGTTGTCCGGGCTACGCTGAGCTTTCGGCTCACGCCTCGCCTTTACACTTGGTCCCGGCCCGCGTATCTTGAAGAGCGGCGCCGAAATCGTGGTAACCCCTGAGCTGCACGCCCAACACGGAGAAGTCCGCCTCGGCCGTCTCGATCGTGGGCGACTCCTGCCCGTTGAGGAACGCGACTTCGATCACCGGCAGATCGTTGGGATCGGCCAGCAGGTACCACGCCTTGGACGAGTAGCCCGTGTAGGAACTGTTGGACAGGTAGCGGCTGACTTCCACCCGAAACTTTCCCTGGTGCGGGTTGTTCACCGGGTACTTGGTGCTGGCCGTGGTGTCCCGCAACTCCATCGACTTGTAGAGCTGCGTGGCAAGGGCCGAGAGGGCCGTGGGAACCAACATGACGGTCGGCATGACGCCGACCGGCTTGCCGTCGGAATCCACCTGGTCCATGAAATTGACTTCGGCCTTGGTCAGACCGTCGATCGACAGCGCCGTGTCGGCCCCTTCGAGGTAGTTCTTGTTGGCCGTCTTGAAGAAGACGCTGTTGGCCAGGAACGTGGCCCAAAACACGTCGTTGATCTTCAGACCGCTGCCGCGTCCCAGCTTCCGGGGCACCGTCGTAATTGCGCCCAGGTCATCGTTGATGATGTCCCGGCGGTCGATCGCCAGCAGCAGGCCATACGTGTCGGCCTTGTTGCTGTAGGTCTCGTTCCCCAGCGTGCCGCTCTTAAGTTCCCCGCCCGGGGCCACCACCTCATACTGGTCCTTGCCGATCAGGCGGTAGCTGGTGACCGTCTTGAAGTCGGTCACGTTGCGGATGGCGCAGATATTTCGCCAGACCCGTTCCACGGAGAAGAAGCCTTCCAAGAGGAACTTGTTGGCCACGTTGGAGAGGATCCCGCCAATGTCGATGGTCGAGAATCCGGCTTGCAGGTCCGAACGGAAGGCGAACCGCAACACGCCCCGCGCGTCGCGGAAGTTGCGGCCCGTATAACCGTTGGCCCAGGCGGCTTCGAGCAGCAACTCCTGCAGACCGATCGAGCCCCGGAAGCGGCGATTGGCCGCTTCGAGCGTCGCCTCATCGATGGTCTGCTCGACGTTCTGCAGGCCGGCGGCCATCAGGCAGGCGGCTTCGAGCACGGCCGCCGACGGCGCTTCCGGCCGGACGCTGAAGATGGCCGGCCCCTGAGGGCGGCTGGCCCGCAGGACGGCCAGTTCGGCCTTCGTCACGTCCCAGCCTTCGGCAACGGCCCGGGCTTCGATGTCCGGGAACTGTCCCAGGCACAGGTTGTGGATGTCGCGGATGCGTTTCACCTCGGCGGCCGCTTCGGCCTGAACCTTGGCGGCGATGTCCGGCTTGGGTTCCTCCGCGGGTGGCGGCGTGACAGCAGCGGCGGGCGGCGCAACCGGCGGCGCGGCCGGCTGCGTGCCTGGCGCACCCTTGCCAGCCTGCTCGTACATGGCCTGCAGGCTAGCCCGGTTCGGCTCGTCCATCGCTTCCACGTCAAACCCGTGTTGTTTCGCCCAAGCATCGAATTCCATCGTCGTGACCTCCAAGTGGGGTTGGCCCGCCTCGGCGGCGACGCGGGCATAGGTATCGTCGTCGGCTCCCAAAGCCACAAAGCTCACTTCGCCCAGCACCGACTTGCGGGCGATGTACATGGGGCCGGTAAACTCGCGGCCGTTCGCCGCGGCTGTCTTGCCATCGGTGATGAACACCACCTTCTCGGCCACGGCGCCGATCGACGCCTGCCAAGGAAAACCGTTCTCGCTGGTGGCGATGATCTCCTGGGCCGTGGCCCCGGTCCCCGAAATCACGCCCGTCACTTCCAGCGACTGCTCGGCAACCGTGATCTGGTCCGTGTGGCCCACGATCTGGCCCGGGTTGTGGTCTTTCAGGATCGGCCGCGACTTCTTCGAGATGCGCAGGCCGGCCAGGTCCACGACTACCGGATACCGCCAGCCGCCCAGTTGCATGGCGCCGCCCGTGTAGGCGGTCATGCTGAAGCGGCGCAGCGGCGGTTTGTCACCTTCGAGAGTTGTGGCAGCTTCCAGGCGGATGCCGCCGCCGTCCTCGCAGAACAGGCGTAACCGCGTCGGCACTCTCTCAAGCGTCGTCGGCGGATTCTTCGGGGATTTCATCAGCGACCTCAGTGTCATGTGCAGAAGAGGGGGCAACAGCAACGACGATCAAACCCAACTCGGCCATCAGTTCCAGTTCTTTGGCCCGCTGCCGGAGTTCGGCTTCCCAATCGCGGCCCTGGCGGGCGTACTCGTGGGCCAAGGTGGTCGTGTGGTTGGTCAATCGCGTGGATTGGGCATTGGCTTCCTTCTGGGGATCGACGTGGTCGTTGCCATCCCACATCCACTGGTGTGATAGGTCTGCGTCCAGCGTGCGGAGCGAGTCGGGCAGGTAGCCTTCGATCAGCACGGCCTCGTCCAGCCATGCAGCAAAGACTCGGTCCAGCACCGTCAGCCCCAAGTGGGCCTGCTCAACCCGGATGGATTTGTAATAGACCTGGTGATCGAGGCGGCCCGACGCATAGTTGTAAGACGAAGAATTGCACGCGGCGACGTTGTACGGCATGTCCAGGCAGCGGGCGATTTCATTGAGGATTTCCCGCTTAAACTCCGCATAGGTGGTCGCGGGTTGCTCGGCCTGCAACTGGCTCATTTTCCAGCCGCCGGGCATCGTCAGCAGGGCTCGTTTTTCGAGCTCGATCGTGTCCATCGGCTCGACGGATTCGGCTTCCCCGTTGGCCGGCGCGTCGGTGTATAGGATGCCGGCGAAGTCGGCCGCCGTCTCGGCGGCGGCCAACACTGCCAGCGTGAACCGCCGCAATTGGGCGAACAGCGGCAAGGCCGGCGTAATGTCCGGAATTCCCCGGTTCTGTCCCGGCCGATCGCAGCGGAAATAGTGGAGCACGGCGCGGGCCGGCAGCCTGTCAATCGTCCCGTCCACCAGCGCGCGGGCGTCGCCCGGATGGTAACGCAGCACATGGTACTCGGCCGGGTTGCCGAACGCATCGAACACGATCCCGTCAATGGCGTTGGGCAGGTCGAACGTCAGGTTCGGCGTCGTGACCTGATCCGCTTCGACGAGCTTGACATCTAAGGTCACCGGCGTGGCCAGACGCTCGTTGTTCGTGAGGATGCCGAACGCCTCGCCATCTTCCGCCCTTGCCACTCGCATGGTGCGCAGTTTCTCGGCCAATCTCACGGCCTGGGACCAACGGACGAATTCTCGTTCCACGAACCGGTTGGTTCCCGCGTCCGGCGTTAGCATTTGCAGTCGCGGCCCCGTGCCGATCACGTCGTTCGCCAGCGTCGATACGATGCCGCGCGCGTAGCTGTTGTTGGCGACTTCGTAGCGGGCGCGATTCCGGAGGACCCGCCGCACTTCCGGGCTGTTGGCCGCGTTGGCACTCAGCCCATCGGCATTCGCCCAGTGTCGGCGGTTATCCTCCGTCGTCGCAGCTGCGTCGTATCGCGCCCGCAACAGCCGGATCGGACGCAAACGCGCGCCGTCACTTCCGGCCTTACCCAAGAGTCTACGAAACCAGTTCCACACGTCAGTCGGCTCCGGGCGGGACGAGCTTGTTGAACCGCAGCCCGCGGTTCTTCGTCTTGGCCGCCTGCTTGGAGGCCAGGAAACGATCTGCCTCGATCTGTTCGCTGAGCTTGTGTTGCTCCACGGAACCCGCGTCCCCCGATGCCTTGGCCGGACCAGAAGCGTTTTCGCGAATCTTGTCTTCGAGTGTGTCAGCCACCGGCGGAATCCAGGACAGCGATGTCGAAGTGCAAATGCCGCTCACACGCGGCGTCTACTAGTACTAATACTCCGCATCGCGATGAATCTGCTCGGCTTTGTGGAAACATGCGGCAGATCGTTACGCATCTAGAACCTGCCCGCCGTAGCGAGCCGCGCCCCACGTCTGGACGCCTCAATGAAACGGGCTGACCGATGGCGCGGCAGCCGTGCCGATCACCTGTTCCCATGTCGTGATCCGTGTGCCGCAGTGGCGGCATTCACGGCGGCGTACGAGTTTCCCCGGTCGGGAACGCGTGTAGAGAACCCGAAAATGGCGGCAGCCGCACTTGCGGCACTCTAGGCCGGAAGCACGAGTCGTGCTGGATATTGTCCCGGACGGTCCATTCATCAGCGATTGCCCCGTTGTAGGTCGGAGAGTTTTAGGCGGCGTCTAGGCTTGGACGTCCGGACGTCGGTTCCCAGCAAAGTCGAGCCCTGGATCGAAGCGGCCACGGCACAGCCCACGATGCCGTCGAACCAATGGTTGTCGCTCCGCTCGGGACGCAGCTTCCATTCGTCCACCGTGCGGCCCCGGCCTTCGGTTCGGATCCGGTACTCGGCCGTCAAATGCTCGGCGAACAGACGATGCTGGTGTTCATCCCGTCCAAACAGGGACAGGCAACCGGCGTCGCCCATCGCGGTCGCCAGGCGGGCGTACACGAAGGATTTCCAGTAGTTGGAATCGAACAGGACGTAGCGGACTGCCCGCTTCCCGCGCACGTTGGGCATCCGCCAGTTGTGCCCCAGGCGGTCGCCCAGCTTTCGCTTGTACTCCGAAAACGGATTGCTCGAAGCGCCGACGTAGCGGCCGTGGCTGGGCATCAGAAGCGCGGCGTGCGGCGACTGGCGGCAGAACTGGTAGACCACGTCGGTCGACGTGCCCCAGTTGGCGTCGACCAGGCAGCGGTCGATCTTCAATTCCGCGCCGTCGTCGCGACGGAACGCGCGGGACAGGTACAGGTTGGTCAGGTTCTCCAGGCCGGCGTAGATCGAGCCTTCCAGCCCGGCCGTCCTGGTGACCTGGGCCAGCGTGCGCTGGGCATCGCGAAGGCTGAAATACTGCCGTTGCTGATCGGGATACGTGCCGTAATCGATCACGTACCCGGTGAAGTCTTCTTCCCAGGCGGCCATCACGAAGAAGAGCACGTTCTGCTGAACGTCGATAAACAGTGTCAAGTGGTTAGCGGAAATCGGGATCTCGCCGCGCTCGAGGCCGTTGCCCTTGGCGGCGATCTGCTCGGCCTTGAGGTCATCGTCGGTCGACGCATCTTTCGCCAGGGGCTCGTTCTGGTATTCCGCGAAGAATGCCGCCTCGTCCTGCAGCTTCAGGTTCATGGCATGCTGTACGGCCGAGGCTTCGTCGTGGTTGTAGCGTTGCGGCCAGGCAATCACGGCGCCGTCGTCCATATCATCCTGGTGCTGGCGATAGAAGTCCGTCGCCTCTGCGATCCCCGCGCCCCGCCGCAGGCCGTCGGCTCGGATCTCGGCGTACTTCGCCCAGAGCTTTTCGTTCGCGGGGAACGAGTACACCATCTTCGTGCGTTCCCCGTTCCACTCGGGATGCTGGTCGCGATCGAGGATGTTGTCCGCCATATCGCCGGGTCGGATCACGGTGCAGGGCATGACGCCGGCGATCTTCCGGCCTGGGCCCGCCAGGCCCAGGACGGCGCCGGCAAGGATGCTCTCCCGCGTGGCGCACTGCGACAGCGATCGGGACGACTCGTCCGTCTGCGGATCGTCCAAGACGACGAGCGAGGGACGGACCGTTCGGCCGTCGGCCCGCTTGTACTTCATCCCCCGGATCCGCCCGGTGATGCCGGCCACCTTGATGATCGCGCCGCTGGCCGGACTGCCGGGCATGGTCGGCAGCACGATCTCCTTGGCCGTCCAGCCGATGTGCGTCCGCTCGCCCTGGTAGAGTTGGCCGCTGCACCGGTTGGCGATCCCGTCCAGGCACTGGATCGGATAGACCACCTCCGGGAAGTCTTCGACGAGCAGGTCGTTGCCGTCCAACTCGGTTTTGATCGACTCGAGCATGTCCATCGCATGACCTTCATCCGAGCCGATCAGGCAGACGAAGTCCCGGTGCCCGTACAGCACGGACCAGATGCAGGCGCTTTCCGCGAGGACCGACTTACCACTTCCCCTGGGCATAGCCATCGCGAACAGGCCTCCCTGCAGCACGGCCTGCTCGATCTTGCTGATCACCTTGATGTGGTCGGGCGACCAGGCCAGGTGGAACGTGAGCGGGAAATAGGACTCGCAGAAGAACCGGAAATTGCCGGCCGCCTCCGCCTTCCGCTCCAGGTTGACCACGGCCGGCAACTCGCCGATGTCCCGGCCCGCCAGCGACAGGGCCGCGCTGCGAGCCCGAGCCCGTTCCTTCACGGTAGCGTAGGGATCTTCGGGCGGCTCCGGTCGCGGCTCGTGCCGCACTTGGACCAGCCAAGCCACGTAGCGGAACAGGTCCACGTGCTTGCCATCGCCGATGCGGAATCCGGCCCGCTGGCGGTGGCGGTAGAGTTGCCGTTCGCTGATGACCTCGCCCCGTGGGGTCGAATTCAACAGGCGGCAGAGCTCGCTCGGACGTAGCTTACGCGGATCAACCGCCATTGCCCATCGCTCCCACTAGCCACGCGGCGTAGTTCACAAGGTTCATCGTTCCGTCGGCGTTGGTCGGGGCGCCGGCCTCGATGTCCGCCTGCAACATGTCGACCGTGACCGGACGTGTCCCGAGGGCCGACAAGATTCGGGCTAGGTCCGCCAGCCGTAAGGCGTGGGGGCTTAACTGGGGACCTTGCCGTCCTTCCGCGTTAGGTTCCGGCATGATTCACCACCTCCCGGAGAAAAGCTGCAGAATTCCAGCGGAATCCGCTCGAATTCCGCTTGAGCTGCGGCGGAAAACATGGCTCATGTGTAAATGTACAAACGAACATCGAACCCAACGGAGCACGACGATGAAGACCACGAAAACGATCGCCGGACGCAAGATCACCCTGACCCGCGGACAGCGCTACATGGCCGGACGCCCCTTCGCCCAACGCGGACGGAAAACCTACCCGGTCACGATCTACGAGATCACCAACGGGTTCAACTTCCACAATACGGCCGGAATGATCGACGGGCTGACCTACGACGAGGCCAACCGCCTGCTCGAAGCCTTCAACAACGGGACGACGAGCTTCGACGGCCGGGTTTGGTAACCACCACTTTTCGCAACGAGGAGCACGACCATGCGAGCCACCAGATGCCAGGGATGCAACAACCGAAACCTCTTGGAACGCGACGGCCGCGAGATCGGCGGGATGCCTGGGATCAAGTACCAGTGGTGCGAGGCCTGCGGATGGTCGCGGGCGATCACGAAAACCGGACGCAAACGGGCCACGCCCAGCCCGGCCGTCCTCGAGCGGGCCAACCGCCTCGGGGTCAATCTGAACGCGACGAACGCCCGTAACGCGCTGGCCGGCCTGATCGAGGCCCCCGCCGACGTGGACGCCCGACTGGACCAAATCGCCCGCGAACACCTGCGGCTGGAAACGCTGGCAACCCGCAAGAGCGACTCTTTGGATTTTCACGACCTGGCCGTTTGGCAGATCAGAGACGCCCTGCGGGCGGCCTACGACGCGGGCCGGGCCAGCGCGAAGTGACTTGTGTTTGTTTCCCCTGTTTCCTTTTCGAGGAGCAATGCGATGAAGAAGAACGAAGTGCAGATCGGTGGCGTCTACAGCGCCAAGGTGAACGACCGCGTGGTCCACGTCCGGATCGACGCCGAGAACCGTAGCGGCGGTTGGGATGCCACGAACTTGGCGACCAACAAGAAGGTCCGCATCAAGACGGTCCAGCGTCTGCGGGAGAAGATCAGCGGGCCGACCGGGCAACTGGCCACGCCGGACGAACCGGAGGCCACGACCCCGGCAGCCCCGGTGCAGGAGGCCCAGGTGACGTCTGCGACGCCGCCGAAGGCGAAGAAGGGCCGCAAGGCCAAGCAGGCCGACGCCACCCCGGCCGAGGGCAACGGGAAGAAGATGAGCTGCATCGACGCAGCCGCCCGCGTGCTGACCGAGGCCGGCGAACCCCTGAACGCCAAGCAGATGATCGAGGCGATCACGACCAAGGGCTACTGGACCAGTCCCGGCGGCAAAACGCCCCACGCCACCCTGTACAGCGCCATCATTCGCGAGATCTCGGTGAAGGGCGCCGACGCCCGGTTCCGCAAGACCGAACGCGGGAAGTTCGCCATCCAGAACGCCTGACCACGGGAGTCGCACGCCATGACCGAAATGAAGTCCCCATTGCCGCCGGGCACGCTGGTCGAGTTCGATATCGGCCAGGGCCTGGCGGTTGGCCGGGCAACGATCATCGCCGCCGAGTACGACGACGGCTGGCTGTACCAGCTCGACGACGTCGCGGGCGACCACGCCGACGACCACCGCAACGCGGATGGTCAGTTGTGGGTCTGTGATTTCGAGGTCCGGCCGCGGGCCTGACCTCGCCGCCCCAAGCCATGACGCGGCTACGCCCCGACCACGGGGCGTTTTCTTCTTCCGGCCGGCCTCTCCGGCCGTGTCATCCCCGCGATTCCCGAGGTCGGCGAGCGTCCCGCCCCGGCTTTCCGCAACGCATGTCCCGCCCGTTTCGCCCACCTTGCTAGGTGGGTTTCGGGAAATCCCCGGAAGTCCACAGCCAGGCCGGCTGTGGAAAGTCATTTCGAGCCCCAACTCTAGCCCGTGTTTGCACTTCGGGCGTCTGGAATTCGCTTGATTAAGTTCTGGAAACGAGCGAATGTGTCCACTGTTACGAGGGGATTGATAACCACCCAACAAAGGACACGAACCATGAACGCCAACGAGATGACCTTCGGGATTGAGATCGAAACCACCGCCCCCGACAGCGCGGTCCAGAACGACGGATTGCGGATTGGCCCGTACCGCCGCGGGATTCAGGTCCCGTACCTCCCCGCGGGCTGGAAGGCCGAGGCCGATGGCTCGATCGACAACAGCAACGGGGGCCACAAATGCGAGATCGTAAGCCCGGTCCTGCGGGGCGCCGAAGGCCTGGCCCAGGTCGCCGAGGTGGTTCGAACGCTCGAAGCCAAAGGCCACCGGGTCAACGCCTCGACCGGGGTCCACGTACACGTCGGTTGGAAACGCGAATGGGACGCCGCCGCCCTGGCCCGCCTGGTCACGATCGCCAGCTACTGCGAAGCGGGCCTGTACGCGATCACGGGAACCAAGAACCGGGAACGCGGCCGGTACTGCGGCGGGGTGCGGAAGTACGGGAACGGGAAAGACGCCAAGGCCCACCTGGACCGCAACCGCTACCACGCCCTCAACCTGACCAACCTCGCCAACGGAACGAAAGACACCGTCGAGTTCCGGGTTTTCTCCGGCTCCCTCAACGCGACCAAGATCATCGGATGGGTCCAGGTCTGCCTGGGCCTGGTCGAACGGGCCTTGGTCGGAAAGCGCCTGCCGAAATGGACGCCGGCCCCGGCCAGCGGGGGCTGGAAGAAGGCCGGCCCCGGCCAAAGCGAAACCGAACGCCTGATCGGATACCTGGCCTGGGGCGCCGGCTACGCCCGAATCCAAGGCCGCCAGTACGGATGGATTTCGGACCTGATTCCCCAGGACGAGGTCAAGGCCGAGTTCCGCCGCCTGGCCAAGAAGTACGACGCGATGGCGTAGACCGCCACACGAGCCCGCCCGGGGCCAACCGCCCCGGGCGACGACGGATGCAATCACCACCACTACCAAGATCGGAGTAACAACCATGTGCGGAATCTTTGGGTTCATGACGAAGGACGGACGCGGGCCGGACCTGTCTCTGCTACGCCGTATCGCGACGGTCACCCAGCGCCGGGGTGACCACGCGTTCGGGCTGGCTTGGATCGACGCGGACGGGACCATCGAGACGTTCAAACGGCCAGGGCCGGCCACGGCCGACCTCGACGACCTGGAGCGGTGCCGCCACGCGACCGTGGTGGTCGGCCACTGCCGCTGGGCGACCCATGGACGCCCCGAAGATAACCGCAACAACCATCCGCACCCGGCCGGACGCGGGTGGCTGGTCCACAACGGGGTGGTCTTCAACCACGCCAGCCTCGCCCGGCAGTACCGCCTGCGTCCGCAGACCGAATGCGACAGCGAGGTGCTCGGCCTCTTGATGGCCCGCTTCTCCGGCCGCCTGGTACGCCGGGCCGCGCTGACCGCCTCGGCGGCCAACGGCAACCTGGCGGTGCTCGGCGTCTGGCGAAACCCAGCTCGGCTGCTTATCGTGCGGGACACGAGGCCGCTGCACTTCGGCGAGGCCAATCGTGGTTTCTATTTCGGCAGCCTGCCCGATGACCTGCCGGGCAGCGTCAAGTCTCTGCCCGACCGCTACGCCGGGGTGCTGACCTTCGACGGACGTGACCTGCAACTGGCCGCAGGGCCGATCAGCCAGATGGTGGCGAGGTAGCCCGACGCCTCGCCCACGGGGCGCGACGCGGGGCGGCGTGCCGCCAGTAGGCCACCGATCCCAATCGCTCGCCGGACGCGACACACGCAAAACGTGGCGACCAGGCGGCATCCGGAAACATACGGAATTCGAGCAGCTTTTTCCCCGGTTCCGCTTGATGTTCTTCCGCCCGCATGGCTCATTTATGTCAGGTACGAAACACGAACCACCAACCACGGGAGACATGCGATGAAGACCAATCAGACGAACCGGAAACGCGGGAACGCCTGGCCGTTGCGGAAGGGCGAAACGGTGGTCTTTCTGGGGCAAGAGTACACGGTTGTCAATCCCGGAGCCCCAGGCTTGAATGCCGAGCTGCGATCGACCCGCAGCCACGACGTTGTGGTGTTTGTTAATCCGACGGAGTTTCAGATCGAAGACTGAACCACGAACCACGGGGGATTCAAGATGAAAACGACGACCTTGACCACGACGGGGATCGCCAGAGTTTTGGCCCGCGGGATCAAGGCCAACTTCAATCCGGAAAGCCAGCAGGCCGAAATCGAACGCCTGGTCGAGTACCTGCAAGACCTGGCCATGTCGCGCGCGATGCACGCCGACTTGATCGAGGCCTGGGGCGAACGCCAGCGGGCCGAGAACGACGCCGATCTGCTGGACGCCATCGCCTGCGAACTGGATGCGACTGTTTGACCAACCTACCACCAACCAGAAAGGACCGTGACCATGACCACGCAAACAGCCACCACGAGAACGACCAACCGTCGCCGAGACGCCCGCCAGTTTGGCCTGGAGATGGCGATTGACAGCGGACGGGAGGTGATCACAAACGCCGCCCGCCTGTTGCGGTCGTATGCCGAAGAAATGGAACGCTACGCGACCCGCTACGATGACTGTGGAAACGACCCCAGCGTCAAGCACGAGACGGTGCTGGGCTGGGCCGTCAATCACGTCGCCAGCCTGCAGAGCAACCTGCGGCTGGACCTGTTCGTCGCCAGGGGGGCCGAGATCGCCGAGCGCCGGACGCAACTCGCCGCCCACGCCGACGACGAGGCGTAGCCGCCCCGCCGCCACCACGTCGCCCACCAAGGCCCCGCTCCGGGGCTTTCTCTTCGGCCTGGGATTCACGTCGCCTGCTTCCCCTTCTCGCCGCACGGGCCAAACGTCGCGTTCACGTGGCGGCCCGCCGCCCTCCTACAACGCCAGCGCCACGGTGAACGCCTCCAGGCTCCGTTCCGCATCGGTTCCGAACAGCCTGGAGTGCACTTGCTTCTCACGTGCCCGCTCCACGTCCTTGCCGCGCAACGGGCGGTCATTCTGCAGCCACCCCGTGTACGCATTCATGGCACCCCACGCCGTGGTCCCGGCCAGCGGACGGTCATCCTCGAAGCGGCGGACCATCGCCGCGATCGCCGACATCGACTGGTCTCGACGCCGCTGCTCCTTGGCGTCTTGCGGGTTCCCCGGAATCGCGCCGAAGTGCCGCGCGTACATTTCCACCAGAAACCGCTCCAGTTGCTGGCTGCTCAGTTCGCGGGCCGAGAGGACGTCGATGCGTTCCCGCATGCCTGCGAGCGACCGGCCGTACAGCGCCAGCGCTGCGCGGGCCTCTTGAATCTTGCGGTCAATCTTTCCGCAGTGGCGGACGACGTAGCATGCCTGCTTCGGCAGCCTGTCGCTGCGTCCGCGGTCGGCCGGGTCTTGATCGGGAATCACCATGTGCAGCGTGTTGCTGCAAACGACCCGTACTGTCGTGGGCGTCAGGCGCAGGGCCGTACACCCGTCGTGCCCACAGCTGGCGCAGATGTAGGGCGTGACCTCGTCGGCGCCGCGGACGCTGAACGACTCGCCCTTGATCAGAAACCAGACCTTCCGGCCGTTGCGGATCGACCCGGCGCTTTCGATCAGCACTCGATCGTCCTCTTGTGCCAGCGCCCCACAGAATTCGGCTAACTCGCGGTTCTGGATCGGCTGCCATCCGGCCCCGACGATCCCCAACTCCGTGCGCGTATCGCTACGGACATTCAGCACGTTGTCCTGGACGGCGATGCGGTTGCCCTCGCCGTCGGTGGCGTAGAGGGGCCACTGGCCGACCTCCCAGTCGAGGCCCGCGAGCTGCAACGCCTCCAGCGGCGTGGGGGCGTCTTGGACAACGATTCCCAAACCATGCCAGGCTTGGGTGCGGTGGAGGACGACCTTGTCATATTGACCGATTTCGTGCGCCATCAACAAGATTCTCCGGAGTGAGGAATGAAACTGTCTTAGCCATCTCGTCGGCCAACTTTAGCTCAGCTGCACGCCGACGCACTACGTTCCAGGAAAGGCACGCTTGTCAGGAACGATCCCTGGCGAAACCGAGTTACGGCCAAACGGCAGTAGGCCGGATTCAGTTCGATGCCGATCGAGCGGCGGCCGAGTTGCTCGGCTGCAGCAGCGGTCGTCCCACTGCCCAGGAACGGATCGAGCACGACGCACGGCACCGGCTCCACGTCATGCTCGCAGGCCCGCCGCCATCCGACGAAACGATTGACGTATCGCCTGCCAGGCTGCGCTCGGCCACATTCGTTCACGCCGGTCTTGCCGGCGTCGAAACGCGAGCCCCTCGCCGCTTCCGCGACCTGTGCCGTCTTTTCAATCAGTCGTTTCCACGGCTTCCCACACTCCGGGCAACACCCACGCTCCGACGTACCGGCCAGGATGCAGGGCTCGACCAACTCCGACGGAAACACGGCGAAGTGGGCGCCGCGAAACGGGCGGGTGGACAGCGTCCATACGCTGCGTCGATTTCTGTGAACGTGTTCCCCGTTGCGCATTCGCGCGGCCAGGCCGTCCAGGCCACCGTTTCCGCCATTGCCAGCGCCGTACCGATCCGCCGTGCGGTAGTGAGACGTGGTTCGCTGGGAATTGCTCTTGGCCAGCGGTTCCTTGATCGCATCCGCGTCGTAGAAATACCGGCGCGATTTGGATAACAGGAACACGTATTCGTGTGCGCGGGTCGGGCGATCGGTCACACTTTCGGGCATCGGATTTCGCTTCGACCAGACTACGTCGCTCCGCAGATACCAACCCTCGGCCTGTAGGGCAAGGGCCACGCGCCACGGGATACCGATCAAATCCTTCGGCTTGATAGGCGAGCGTCGAAAGTCCAGGCTCGGCTTGTTCGGTGGCGTGCTGGAATCCGCCGTGCGGTCCTTGCCGAAGGGCCTGTGCGCGTATCGGCTGCCCCAGTAACCGGCGTACGTATCGCCGAGATTCAACCAGAGCGTTCCGTCGTACCTCAGCACGCGATGCACTTCCCGAAACACGGCCACCAAGCGGCAGACGTAGCAGTCGCCACACGGCGCACCGGTCGCCCAGCCGAGACAGTCGGGAATGCGTTCCAGGCCTAGTTGTCCAGCGACGCCGTAGTCGCGGAGCCCCCAATACGGCGGCGACGTTACGCATGTATGCACCGAACCTGCCGGCAACTGCTGCAACACTTCGCGACTGTCGCCGCAGTAGATCGTGACCTGGTTTCGTAACATCGGAACCATAAGCCTTTTCCGTACTATCGAATGGCGTTAACGAGGGCGGCTATGCCGAGAAAGTTGACTTCGGCAATGCCGAGGTCAATCTGCCGAGGTCCGACCGGTAACACCGTCTCATATCCTCGTCACCGTACGTCCGGCTTGCTGCCATGCGGATGCCGCCGTCTTGGCAGCGAATCTCCAACCCGAGCGCGCAATCGAAACGGCTGTGGTTCAGGCGGCGACCGTCGCTGCGGACTGCCTTTCCGCTTTCCGTCCTGTGAACTTCTCCCAGCGTTGGACGATCACGTCGGCATACAGTTGGTCCAACTCCATCAGGAACGCGCGCCGCCCCGTCTGCTCGGCTGCGATCAGCGTGGAGCCGCTACCTCCGAACAAATCCAAGACGTTCTCGCCGGTCCGCGAGGAGTACTGCATGGCCCGCACCGCCAACTCGACAGGCTTCTCCGTCAGGTGAACCATGCTTTGCGGGTTGACCTTCTTGATCGACCAAACGTCCACAGCGTTGTTCGGACCGAGGAACACGTGGGCCGCGCCTTCTTTCCATGTATAGAAGCACCATTCATGGTTCCCCATGAAGTCCTTCCGGGTCAGCACGGGATGCTCCTTCACCCAGATGATCGCTTGGGAAAAGTACAGGCCCACGGCCTTCAGCACCGGCGGGTAGTTCGCACAGTTGGCGTACCCGCCCCAAATGTACGCCGCGCGGCCGGGCAAGAGGACGCGGGCCATGTTCCCAAACCAGGCGTGCAACATCCGCTCGAAGTCCTCGTCCGACACGAAGTCGTTCGCCAGGGGGCGGTCCTTGGCCCGCAGCTTCTTGCGAGTCGGCTTGGCCTTCTCTGGATGCCGCGCGAGGTCCAGCCCCTGGTGATGCGTGGTGCCCTGGAACGAACTGAGGCCAGCCGCGATCGCGTTGTTCGATCGAGGTTCGACTTTCACGTTGTACGGCGGGTCTGTGTTCACCAGGTGGATATCGGCGCCGTCCAGCAGCCGGTCGACGTCCTCGGGCTTGCTGCTGTCGCCGCACAGTAGTCGGTGGTCGCCCAGAATCCACAAGTCGCCTGGTTGCGTGATCGCTGCATCCGGCGGTTCCGGCACGTCGTCCGGATCAGTCAAACCGTCCTTCACACCCGGGTCCAGCAGGCTGGACAGTTCGTCCTGGTCAAAGCCGAGCAGTTGCAGATCGAACCCGGCCTCGCTGAGTTGCGACAACTCGATGGGCAACAAGTCGTAGTTCCACTCCGCCAACTCGGCTGTCTTGTTGTCGGCGAGGCGGTAGGCTCGGATCTGGTCCGCGGTCAGGTCCGTCGCGACGTGGACGGGCACGTCGGTGAGGCCCAGCTTCTTGGCCGCCTTCCAGCGGGTGTGACCGACGATGATCACGCCCTCGGCGTCCACGACGATTGGCTGGCGGAAACCGAACTCGCGGATCGAAGCCGCCACGGCATCGACCGCGTCGTCGTTGATACGGGGATTGGACTCGTACGGCTTGACCCGCTCGACGGGCCACGATTCGATTCTCATGAACACTCCTTCTGGCGAAAAATGGCCATGCCTGTTCGGCGCAATGCCTGGGCACGAAAGAAAAAGGACAAGAAGGTTCGGACCCCCGGACAAAAGAAAGAGTCCTGCCTATTGCGACTGTTCCCGCCGGGGACACCGAGCCCCCATCACGGGGAAGTACCTACGCAATGGGTGGGGTTACTGATTAGTCGGTCGGAGTGCGCTGGTGTGGCTGTCGGGTTCGTTTTCGGGTTGATTGGTTGATGAGCGGGCTGATTTTCGCTGGCGTGCTTGCTTGTGTGGCTGCTCCCAAAGCAAGGCAACGGACTTGCTCCAGGTGGTCGCCAGACCCTTTTCACCCCGTTTCTCTTTCACCCCCCCCTCCCACACGCGCACGGCGCCTTTTATAGATACGCGCGGGGGGGTGGGGGTGAATAGTGAAAGAAGTATATATATTGTTGTTACATATAGACTTAACGTTTCACCCTTCCTTCTCCTTCCTTCACCCATTTCACCGATTCTCTCCCCCCGAAAGCAGCCTCTTCTTTCTCCTTTTTCACCTTTCTTCACGCGGCCGTGAGTGAATAGGCGACGCCGTGGCGACCATCGCTGATTACCGGGTCGGATCTGATGTCGCCTCGCTGTTCGAGCGTCTCGACCAACTCTCGAAACCGCTTGGCGTCCATCTTCATGCGTTTCAGCGCAACGCTGTGGGCCAGACGGTTCCCGGGCGCGGCGCGCAGCTTCTGGACGAACTTCAGGCACTTGGCTTCGAAGTCGTTGTCGCTGACGTGCAGGCTCGCCATGAACAGCATGCGATTCGTCTGGTGCGTCACAAACGCGGAAGCCCACTCGACGGCCGCGATGCCGATGGACGGTTCCAGATGGTTTTCGCTGGCCGCGTAGATCAGCGCCAGCTTGCGGGTCTGTTCCGCGACGCGGCCCCAGACCGTGGTGCCCACAGCATCGTTGCGCTCTTCGGCTTGGGCGTATTTGGCCTCCGCCTGGATACGGACCTCCCGCAGGCGTTGGCGAGCCTCTTCCGTCGCCTCGACGATCACCGGTTCCGGGTTCCAGTGTTCCAGGTTTCCGGGCCCGGGTCGGAAGTTGGCCCACCACTTGGCGGTATCCAGGACACGATCCGAAATCTCGATGATACCCGGCTCCTGGCCCGCGCCACGTTTCCCGGCCTCCAGCACGATGTTGCGTGCGAAGAAGCCGTTGGTCAGCATGCGTTCCGACAGCGCCTCGTAGTAGTGGTTCGGGACGGCCGTGCCGAACAGCACCAAGTGCGGCTGATTCACCGAGCCGGGATTCGGCTTGTCCGCTTTCGGGCGCATATTCAGGATGCTGTTGGAGGCCGAGAACACGGTGAGCAACGTCGTCATGATGCTCTCGTAGCGCGCATCGGTGGCCCGGTTGATCGATTGCACCAGGCCGTCGATTTCGTCGGTCTGAAACAACATCAACGGATGCACAAACAGCGCGTCCTCGACGCCCTGGCCCGAAGCCAAGCGGTCGCCCAAGCAAGACGACATGCCCACGGCATGCACGATCTTAGCATTGACCTTGCGGATCCAGTCCTTGCCCGCAGCCGAGTGCGCCAATCCCAGCAGGTAGATGTTCGTTCGGTTGTCCCCCGAGTCGCGCACTTTGCGGCCTGCCAGGAATGCCTGCAAAGCGAGCGCGCCGCCAAACGTGATCGCTTGGTTCGGGTAGGGGGCCGTTTTCAAGCAGAGGTCCATCACCTCCGACACGAATCCCGGCACACGGAGCATTTCCTCCGGCGCCGGTCCGGGATCTTCGAGTTGCGGTTCGCGTGCAATCGCTTCACACGCGGGGACGAGTGGGACCGGCGCACTGCAGGCGGCTTGGGGAACTTGATCGCCGAAGCCTTCGCGTCGAAGGCAACTGGCAGCCTCGCCAAAATCGCCACCATGTTCCAGCAGCGTGTAAACGCCGAACGGCCCGTACGGCCGCCCCGGCTCAAACGGCGCCGCATTGGAGGAGTGGACGTAAAACACGCCATCCTTCAGCGTCGCGCTCCAGCCATCCGTTTTCCCCGGACGCCGCCAATACTCGTTCTCCCCGCCCCGGGCGAGCGTCCAGCCGTGTTTGCGGAGCACATCGCGTACATCGCCGCGGGCGTTGTAGTCGTCGCCAGGCCGGCCCGATGCCGGCAAGCCCGTGGCCGGTGCCGGAATCGGTTCGGGCGCCCGGCGTAACTCGTTGAGCGACCAGGCCACCTCCAGGAGCACTTCGCGTTCCTGGTCGGTCAGTACGGGCAGTTCCTCAAACCGTCCTTGCACCAACTCGTAACCCGGAGTCGGCGCACACAGGAACAGCCCGCCTTCAGCCCGCGTCTCGATTAGCGTGAGCCAGACTTCGTGCCGGCCGTTTTCCTTGCGCGGCTTGTATTTGCGTCCGTAGAACTCGACCTCCTGGTCGCTGGTCACTGGCACCGCGCGTTCGGCCAGTTTGATGTTTCCGCATGGCGCCGTCTGGCAGCGGTAAACCACGTGCCAGCCCCCCGATGGCGAGCGTTCAATCACCAAACGCGTTAGCAGGCCCGGCGCCCTGTGTTGCACTAACTGCTTCCACCAGGCGAACTTTTCTCCGGCGCAGTCGAAGTCGATCATTTCCAGGTTGCCGGAAACCCGGCCCGTCACGATACACAACGGGCGATCCTTGGCGAACCACGCGTGCAGTTCGGCCTCGGTGGGCGGCCGTTGCTGGTACTCCTTCCAGGTCGCGACCGTAGGCCGTTTCTGGCCGGCGTCGGCCGGCAACACCGACAGTTCGGCGCGCAGGTAGTTCAGGGCGTGGTCCAGGACGGGCATCGGGCAATTCCCTTGAGGCGGCGAGCTTGTTCCCGTTCTCATCACGCGCAACGGCCCTGCAGCCAGGTACCGATCGGCAAGTCGGCTCCCGGTTCCTTCCGGGCGACGACGAATCGGCGACCGACGTCGTGGACGTCGAACACCACGAACTTTGAGCTGCCGTCACGGTTTTGCCTCATCTCACCTGGCCAGTCGCGGAGGGTGCGGCGATACCACGCGAACCACTCGCGGAATACATGGAGGTCGCCAATGAACCAGGCGGCTAGCGCCGTTTCCTCGGCGTTGGCGAAGCCGTAGAACAGGAAGTCGCCCCACCCGGCAAGCACCTTGTCGATCTCGGTTTCCTTGCCACTTGGCCGCGAACAGCGGATGGTGAACTCATCGCCGTAGCCTGCCAGGTAGCGATACTTTCGGACCCGGCACGCGATCCGCAGGCCGCCACGCATCGTCAGGGTGATCAGGTCCGTGTTCCGCAGGACGTCGTCGGCAGGCTCGGCCACATCGATCAGCACGCTGCCAAGGATGGACTTGATCTCTGGGATAAAGCGGTCCGACCAAGCCTTGTCAGCTTGCCAAATCATGCGGGCAGCGCTCCTCGGCCAAGTGGTGGACGGCATCGACGGCCTGTCGATGCCATGTTTCATCCAGTTCGATGCCGAAGAAGTCGCGTCCCAGCGAATAGGCTTCCAGCAGCGTGTTTCCAGTGCCGAAGAACGGATCGACCACCGTGTCGCCGGCCTGGGTCACGGCTTCAATCAGCTGGCGCAGTAGATCCCGAGGCTTTTCCATCGGGTGTTCGCTGTTCTGCTTGTCGTGGCCGGACAGGACGTCGGCCGCACGGCGGACGAGCTTCGGATTTCCCTTGACGGCGTGGATGATCCGTTCGTGCTGGGGAGCGAACGCGCCTGCCAGGTCGCCCGCCCCATGATTATTCTTCACCCACACCAGGCTGCCGCGAATGGTAAATCCGGCCTGTTCAATCACTTGGCGGAATTCGGGTTCGTTGCGCCAGCCCGTGAAGATCAGGCAGGTGGCGTCCTCGGCCATGAGGGGATATGCCTTGGTGAGCACGTCGGCCAGCAAGTCGAGCGCCTCGTCCTTGCCGTCGTTGGCGATCCCTTCCTTGCGAGCGGTGGTGACGCGGCGGTGGCTTTGGAAATCCACTCCATACGGCGGATCGGTGAGCAGCAGGTGGAAACCGGCCGGGGCGCGGGTCATCAACTCGCGGGCGTCCCCGCAGAGCAGCTTGTCTGCCTGGGATGCCAGATACCGCAGCCGGGTTTCCTCGCGTTGCAGCCGACGCACTTCGCGATCCTTGGTGTCGGCCTCGGCCCGCAGTCTGGCGGCCTGGGCTTCATCCGCACGCCGTTTCTGCGCCACGATCTGGTGCAGGGCCTGCTGGACACCCGCCTCGGTCCGCACCCGCTGGTCCGCGAGTAGCTTGACGAATCGCTCTCGCCACGTGCTTTCGGTAATCGACTCGTATGCCTCGCAAGCGGCCTGGATCAGCCCTTTCCACCGGCGGGCCGCCTCGCGCACGGCCTTGACGCTGGGCTTGATGCCGGCGGACGAGCCGCGGTGCTTTGAAAGCACCGCGGCGACCACTTCGGCTTGGACCTGATCGGTCGTAAGCCAGGGAGCGAGACTATCAGACGTCTGATAAACGGCCAGAATCTCCAAACAGTGGCCTTCGTCCAGGAGTCCGTCTGATACCGGCGTATGTAGGGTCGAGGCTCGGCTAAGGCGTATCCTGTAACTCACCAATGCCTGACTGACGCCCAGCACTTCGGCCATGTACTCTTGCGTCCAGCCTTCCCGTTCCTGTTGGGCGGCGTAGTTGAGCCAGATGTCCACAGGGCTGAGACGGCTGTGCTTTTCGGCCTGCTCGTTGTCGCGATAGGCCAAACGCCAGATTTCGGCGCGATTCAGACCTTCGTACAGATAAACCGGGGCCGTTCTCAGGCCCGCGCGGTGCGCGGCCAGCAGGCGATTTCCGCCGGCGAACACGTGGTACCCCTCCCCTTCGGAATATGCCTTCAAGGCGTAGGCGGGATCGAATCCGTGGGTGCCCATGAACTCCGCGATCTCCGCAATGCGGATCTCGTCGCGGTGAGTCCGCGGGTTGAGGTCACTGATCGCAAGACGATCGAGCGGCACGTCCGCCAGAAAATGAATGCCGCTGGCGATCGGCGAGGGCGTTGCACAAACCATCGATACCTCTTGACGACAGTGGGATGTCTTGCCGAGGTCCACATCGACGGCCTGGGTGGTAAACCGGAGGCAACCACGTGCAGACCGACGCAGGAACGGAACCAGCAGGGCGCCCGCGCCGTTCGCTAATGCGCCCTCTATCTTGACTAATACTCCGCATCTCGACGGCCATGTACGCCTTTCTCCAAAATTCCTGACAGGAACGTCCGCGGCCACCTCAGGTGAGCCAGCGCAGGGGCGTCTCCGGCTGGTAGCACATTGACCCGCCCCGGTGCAGGAACGCCTTCAGGTGCGCGGCCAGTGGTGGGTGGACTTTGGCGATCACTTTGAATGCCTCTCGGACGGCGTTCGTCACTGACTTGCGAGCTCGCTCTCGCGGGCCGTCGAAGCGCAACTGTCCGCCCAATCTGCTGCCGCGGGACACTTCCTGTAGCAGGTGGTCCCGTTTGGCGCTCAACTGTTCATGGCGGACAAAGTCGTGGAACTCCTCGGCCTCGGCGATTTCGTCTTCGACGTCCAGGATCTGTTGATGATAGACGCTGAGTGCCTCACGATCGATCAACTCGCCCGAGCGGCTGGCAGCCAGCATGCGGTCGTCGCCTTTCACAACGGCCTGCAACTCCAGGCAACTGAACGTCCGCCCCGGATGTGCGAGGGTCTGCGCGATGTAGGGCAGGCCGGCCCGGTGCCTTGCTTGCGCTGTCGTGCCGGCGAAAGCCAACTGCCAGAAGTCGCCGCGCCGATGGAATACGTTAAGGCCGCTGTCCACAGTGACCGTCGGCCGTGTCGCCAAGTCCTCGTGGGCCACGGCTGCATCCAGGTCGATGGTGGCGACGAACTGACCGTCGGCGCCGACGGCGACGGCGTTGTCCAGGGTCAGAAGCAGGGAGCCACGGCGCCGGACAGACTCGGCCAAGGCGGCTGTGTGGGTCGCCGATGTCGGCGTTGCCAAGATGGCCGGCCCGTCGGTAGCGGCCAGATGGTCCGCCAAGTGGCGCTGGGCTGAAGGGTCGCCTGCGTAGCTGAAGAATACCGGACGGTCTCGGCTGCCGTTTGTGCGGCGGATGCCAAGACGGTAGGTGTCGCGGAAACCGGCCAGTGCCTCCCATAGACCTTGGACGCCGAGGGCCCGGGCGAGGGAGCGCAGCAGACTCGTCTCGGACAGTTCGTACACCGTCAACTGAGCGGTCGTCAGGCGAAGGATCTCCTCCGTGTCCGGACAGATGCCTTCATGATCTTCCGGCCCATGCGTCACCACGCGATATGGCAAGGGACTGCGTCCGGCGACGAGCTTGGGATACGCCGTCGCCAACGTGTCCTGGGGACGCAGCAGCGGGCGCAGCTGCGCGAACTCCGGCCCGAGCCACAACTGCCATTCGGCGCTCACCGCAGCCAGCGGACGAAGATTCTCAAGCAACGGCCAAAAACGGCTTAGACTCGTCATCATGGCGATTCCTCACAAGCACAAACCCTCGAAGTTCTAGCCAACGGTCGATCCAGACACTGTCGGCATCGCGGTCGTACGTCGCGATGTTGAAGGGCCGGATCTCCACCCGGCGAGCCTTCTTGTGGCCGCGCAATTTGATGTCGAATCGCACACGGATGAGGCGCGCCAACGGCGGGATTTGGAACCGCGGATCTGTTGCCAGACCGGGACCCTTGAGTCCGCCAGTCAGGCCACCGGGGCCGGGATACAAATACTCGACCGCGGTCAGATCGATGTACTCGATGCCGGGCAGGTCCACACAGTTCACCGCGGCCCGCCGATCTTTGAGTATGGGATCCACGGTGAATTTCGATGTTCCTGGGAAGGCCTGTTCATCGCCGAGTAAGAGTTGGCCGAAGGCTTCCCGATAGAGCCGCTTCTGCCATTCGGCTCGCGCGCTGATCCGCAACTCGCAGCACGTCGGCTGATACACCACGATGTCAACGCCAACGGGCCGATAGTCGATGCGCCGGACGGTGCCGTTATCCCAGTGCAAGTCCTGTTTGACGCACTCGCCATGCCAGATCACAAACGACCAAGCGTCGTCCTGAAGGAACTCCAACACGTTCGCCCCTTGCCCTCGAAGGCGAGCGGCGCATTCGCGGTCGAGACGGCTGGCCAGGATCTTGATGTCGCTCTCCGTAGGAGGCCGGGCCGAATTCCGAGCGTCCGCCAGCGTTTGGAAGTACTCGAACTTCCGAGGACGCCGCAACTGGCGACGTGCGTGCTCGCGTTCGACCAAGTGCGGATAGCGAAACCAGATTTCGGTCACGCCGTCAGCCGGACTCAGGCAGTCTTCGAGCCAGGCCGGCTGGCGTTCGGGGATGGCCGCCTGTAACGCATCCAGGGCCTCCCGCGTCGATAGGTCCGCGATCATATGCACCGTATCCAACAGTTTCGGCGGCGCCCCTTCGAACGCCGGCAGGGCGTCTTTCATGATCTGCACGTCAGACACGAGCACGACTTCCGCGGCCGGGGTCCAATGATACCAGTCGCACAGGCGTCGCAGGCGATCAGGCGAGATGGCGTGAACGTTCTTGGGATCTTCAAATAGGGGCAGTTGCTTCGGCATGGCAGTGGTCCCTTGATCAGGGCGACAGAGTGCGGCTCCGGCGCATCCCAGCACGCTGCTGCAAGGCGGCGAGCGCGGTATCAGTCACACACGACGCGCGCAGCGCGTGCCTGTAGCTGGACCTTCGCTGGGATTGGGAAACGCCCCTGTCAGCAGAGATAGTCAGCAGTGACTAAAAAAAGAATCAACCCTGGGTCAAGGTTGGGCGGCGTTGAATCGGGGTAAGCCGCTATTCTCCCCGGAGCCCGGCAGTCCCGGCACCGGATCGACTTCCATGTAACGTTTAGTTCCAGTGTATGTAAATCCACGTTGCTGAACACGCGCTTAGTGCGAGTGTTCCGATTAGCAAAAGCTTACCACGGGGCAAACCGATTTCAATACTGAACAGCCAAGAAATTTTTCTTCGATACGGAGGCCCAAGAAATCGGCCTTTTTTCGGCGCGCTACAGGGTCCGTAGCGCGCGCTACAGGGTTTGTAGCGCCTTGCGGGTGTGACGAGTTCAACCTCTTACCACCCGTAAGGAGACCTCCCATGTGTCCCCAAGCCCCTCCGGAACAGCCGACTCCGGAAACCGCCAGTCTGTACGACGACGAGTCCCGCAAGTTGATCCGCCGTCTGGCCAATTCGGTCATTGGCAAGTACGGCTTCCACCGCTGCGATCGCGACGATCTGGAGCAGGAACTGGCCCTGGACCTGTGCCGCCGGTCGGCGCAGTTCGACAGCGCACGCCTGGACCGAAAGACGTTTACTATCTCGGTGCTGCGAAACCGCCTGCGTTCGCTGATCCGCGATAAGTGTCGCCACAAACGGCGACAACCGGCCCACGACGACGAGGCGCTCGACCGCATCCCCGACGGGGCGCATCGTCACTACGTGGCGCCCCGCGCCGGCGACGAACTGGAGCGTCTCGAAGCGCGCCTCGACGTGGAGACTCGCCTGGCGCAACTGCCGCCGGAAGTCCGTACCCTCGGCGAATTGCTGCAGACGCTGAGTCCGACCGAGGCGGGGCGGCAGTTGGGCCTGTCCCGACGCGAGTTGCAGAGGAAGTTGGAGCTGCTGCGCACGCACTTCTCGGATCTGTCCGAAAAAGTTCTGTCAAGAAAAGCGGACAAAACGCCCGAGACGCGGAGTATTAGTACTGATGGAGACTGTGAGTTGATCAAACCCGTTGCCATCACTGCCGAGTCCGCCGCCATGCCCCTCGCGTCCGACCTTTCCTTTCTGCTCCACGAGCCGGCCGAATCTTATCACGCCCGCGCTGGCGAATTCTTGTCCAGCCATCTCTTGGCCGACTTTCGCAAGTGCCCGCTCCTCTATCACCGCAAACGCTGTGGCCTGATTCAGGACGAAGACCGCCCGGCGTATCTCGTGGGCCGCGCGGCCCACACGGTGATCCTGGAAGGCCTCGAGGTCTTCCATCAAACCTATGCCGTCGGCGGTCCGATCAACCCCAAGACCGGCCAGCCGTTCGGCACCTCTACCAAAGCCTGGGCCGAGTGGGCCGAAGCCCAGGGCAAGCCCGTGCTGACCACGGAGCATTTCAACCTGGTCACGCGAATGGCCGAGGCCGTTCAGCAGAACGCCGAGGCCAAGGCCCTGCTGGCTGAGGGAGCGGCCGAGGGCGTGGTGCGGACCGAGTACTGCGGCATCCCCTGCCAGATCCGTATGGACTGGTTCAACCCGCAGCGCGGGATCGTGGACCTGAAAACGGCCGACGATCTGACCTGGTTCGAAGCGGACGCCCGGCGGTATGGGTACGCCCACCAGCTCGCCTTCTATCGGGCCGTTCTGGCCCAGGTGACTGGCGTTTGGCCCCACGTGCATCTGATCGCCGTGGAGAAGAAAGAGCCGCATCGCTGCGGGGTCTGGCGCGTCTCGGACGACACGCTCAGTATCGCCCAGCAAGAGAACGAGGCGGCCATCCGCCGGCTCCGGCATTGCACCGGGCTGGGCACCTGGCCCACCGGGTACGAGGAAGTGCGCCTGTTCGAGGCCGCGTAAGTCTCCTGACCACGAGCGCCGGACGGTCGGTGTGGCGGGCCCACACTCTCTCGTTCTGAAGGTGCCGATTCGGCCGCCCTCCGTCCGCGCTCACTTTTTCCACCACACGAAAGGCTTTCAAGCATGACGACTCTGCAACAAATCCAGCGCGGCAAGCAGGCGGTGCCTCCGCGGCTGATGGTCTACGGCAGCGAGGGCGTGGGCAAATCGACCCTCGCCGCGCAAACGCCGGGACCCGTGTTCGTCCAGACCGAGGACGGCCTGGGCCAGATCGACTGCCACCGATTCCCGCTCGCCCAGTCGTTCGACGACATCCTAGCCGCTTTGGGCTCGCTGTACACCGAGCAACACGACTACCAGACCGCGGTCATCGATTCGCTGGACTGGGCGGAACGCCTGATCTGGGACGCGGTGTGCCGGGACTACGGCGCGAAGTCCATCGAGAAGGTCGACGGCGGCTACGGCAAAGGCTACGTCTACGCCTTGGCCTACTGGCGCAAGCTCCTGGACGGTCTGATCGCCCTGCACAGCAAACGCCAGATGATGATCGTGCTCCTGGCGCACGCCAAGGTCGAACGCTTCGAGGATCCGGAATCCGCGGCCTACGACCGTTACTCGCCGCGGCTGAATAAGCATGCGGCCGCGCTGATCACCGAGTGGTCGGACGCGGTCCTCTTCGCCACACGCAAGTTCCGCGTGGAGGCCGATACGGGCAACTTCAACCGCGAGCGCCATGTGGCCCATGCCATCGGCCGCGACGGTGGCGAGCGTGTCCTGCGCACGGTGGGCGGCCCGTCCTGCGTCGCCAAGAACCGTTTCAATCTCGCGGCCGAACTGCCCCTGGATTGGAACTCGATCCTGGCCGGTATCACCAGCAGCGTTTCCAGCAAGTAGTCACTTTCCCTTTCCACGTTCATCTCAAGGAGAACCACACATGGCCAACCTCAACGGATTCGATGCCAATACTGTCGAGCCGAGCTCGGATTTCGACGCGATCCCCGCTGGCAAGTACGCAGCTGTCATCACGGACAGCGAAGTGAAGCCCAACAAAGCCGGCACGGGCAGCTACCTGCAGTTCGTCTTTCAGGTCATTGACGGCGAGTACAAGAACCGCATCCTGTGGGCCCGGTTGAATCTGAACAACCCGAACGCGACGGCCGTGAAGATCGCGCGGGCCGAACTCTCGGCCATCTGCCGCGCGGTGGGCGTGCTGCAACCCAAGGACAGCTGCGAACTGCACAACCTGCCATTGGTGATCACCGTCAAGTGCAAGAAGCGCGACGAGGGCGGCGAGATCGTCAACGAGATCAAAGGCTACGCCCCGAAGGAGGCGACCAGCGGCAAGCCCGTGCAGGCCACGACCGAAGCGCCGCCTTGGCGGCGTGGCTAGTCGGGTTCTGATCTCCAAGGTTCAGAAGAAGGCACATGTCATGGGACTTCGATCACGCAACAAGGGCAAGGCTGGCGAACGCGAAGCGGCTGCCGAGATCCGGCGTCTGTTCGGAGTCGAGGCACACCGCGGGCGCCAGTACTCCGGCAGCGATGAGTCCCCTGACATCGTTACCGCGATTCCGGACTTGCACTTCGAGGTGAAACGCGCGGAGGCGTTTCGCCTCTACCCGGCCCTAGACCAGGCAATCGCAGACGCCGGCGAAAAGGTGCCTGTGGTCCTGCACCGGGCCAACGGCCAGCCTTGGTTGGCAGTCGTCCGCCTGGACGATCTGCCCCGGCTGGCGGTGCAGCTTTATCTCGTGTTGGCACAGAACAACTAATTCCAAGGAACAATCGCATGCGTCTCGACACAGACCTAATCCGTATCGATGGCGATACGCAACCCCGCGCGGAACTGGACAGTCGTCTGATCAAGGAATACGCCGAACTAATGCGGGCTGGCGCCGCCTTCCCTGCCGTTTCGGTCTTCTACGATGGGCAGAACTATTGGCTGGCGGACGGATTCCACCGCTTTCACGCTTGGTGCCGTGTGCGCGCAGGTCAGCCGATCAAAGCAGACGTGTTCCAGGGCTCGCTGGAGGATGCCCGCTGGCACAGCTACGGAGTGAATCTGGCCCACGGCCTGCGGCGGACCAACGCCGATAAGGAGCGGGCGGTGCGGAGGGCGTTGGAACACCCCAAAGCGCTTTTGCTAAGCAACCGTCGGATCGCAGAGCACTGCGGCGTGACGGGGAACACGGTCGCGAGATACCGTCGGGAGTTGGAATCGGCCGTTTCGTTGTCGCCGATAGGCGAGCTGAGCAATCATCTTCTCAATACCGCGCACGCACGCCTGCGAATGGGCCGCGACGGGCGCATCATCAACACGGCGCGAATTGGCTCCGTTCAGCAGCGGAAGGACCAGACATCCCCTTGCATGCCGGTCGGCTCGGCGGCAGACGAAAGAGCCAGTGTTACCGGCTCGGTGAGAGTCGAGTTGTCGAAGGACGATCCACGCCGCTGTGCGCACGAATTGATGGCGAGCTTCCCGTTCGAGTTCCTGGAGAAGGTCTTCCTGAACGTTTTTTCCCTCCATCGCCGGCACCAGTCAGAGGAGACGGCCAGCTGATCGACGCCGAACCCGGACGACGGCCAGTGATCGCCGCGGCGCCTGCTGCGCCGGTAGCCCAATGAGCGCATAGAGTCACCCACGTCAAAAGGAATCCAGAATGCGACTGAACATTGACCTGCTCCGCACCGACGGCGGCACCCAACCGCGTGCGGAGTTGCAAAGCGAAGTGGTGGCGGAATATGCCGAACTGATGCGTTCCGGCACCGCATTCCCGCCCGTCTCCGTGTTCTACGATGGCCAACACTATTGGCTGGCCGATGGATACCACCGGTTTCACGCCTGGCGTCGCGCAAAGCCGGGTGAGCCGATCGAAGTCGAAGTTCACCAAGGCACGCTCGACGATGCTCGCTGGTACAGCTACGGCGTCAACAAGACACATGGCCTTCGGCGGACCAATGAGGACAAGGAGCGGGCCGTCCGCACGGCGCTAATGCATCCCAAGGCGGTCAGCCTAAGCAACGGCCAAATCGCGGAACACTGCGGTGTCCACGAAAGGACGGTCAGGCGGTACCGCGAGAAGGCCGAGGCCGCTGCGGCGATCTCTCTGACACCGGTGACGCCAGAGCGGAGTGCCGCGGTGCCTTCCGTGACTGCCACATCGGCAGAGCCGAAGTCAGCCGCGGTCGATACGGCGGGTGGTGCGCGCGGCGCGATCCCCGCACGTCTGCGCAAGTGTCGTGACGGACGCACCATCAATACGGCCAAGATTGGGAGGCGCCGCGTGCCATCCGACGGCACTCCGACGACGATGGACGGTAGCCCGATCTCACCAAGGGCGCGCCCGCTCATACGCGGCCACAGCTCGCCCGTGCCCATGATTCCCCTGCAATTCTGCCCAACCAACCCCCAGACCGCTGCCGCCACGCTGTGGCAGTTGTTCTCACGGGAGTTCGTCGAAGCATTGGTCCAAGATTTGTCACGACGTTTGAACCAACAAGGAGAACAGAGATGATTTCCGCTGCTTGCCCCCATGACGACCCCCTTCCTTTCGACCGCGTGATTGACGTGACGCCAGAATTGGCGTTTCGCTGGCTCGAAGGCAATACCCACAATCGCCTCGTCATTCAGGCCACGGTAGACCGTTTCGCCCGCGACATGAAGGCCGGTCGCTGGCGATTGTCGTCCCAAGGGATCATTTTCGATACGACGGGTCTGTTGATGGACGGCCAGCACCGGCTGTGCGCCGTCATCGAAGCCAATGTCACAGTCGCCATGCGGGTGTTCTTCAATGAACCGCCGGAGAACCGGTGGGTGCTGGACACCGGCAACCGACGTAGCAATCTGGACATCCTCACCCTGACCGGGAATGTCGGCGATGTCAGCAGCAAACATCTGGCCACGCTGCACTCTCTGCTGGCCGGTCTGTCGTCCCGCCGTCCGCGACTGACAGCTGACGAGGAGGCCCAACTGTTCCGCCGCCATCGGGAGGCCATCGACTTCGCGCTCGAACACCTCAGCACCTGTCTCAGTCGAGGCGTGGCCACGTGCCAGACCCGGGCAGTGATTGCACGTGCGTATTACTCGGCGGACCGAGGCCGGCTGGTGCACTTCTGCGACGTGCTACGCAGCGGTGTGCCAGCGGACGAGACCGACCACGGCATCCTGGCCCTCCGGGATTTCCTTCTGGGCACGGCCGGTGCGGGGCGAGGCAAGAGTGCGGAGCGGCTGCGCTATGCCAAGACCGAATGGGCGTTGGATGCGTTCCTCGAGGGCAAAGTGCCGAAACGTCTCTGCGGGAGCGACGCCGAATTGTTCCCGCTGCCGGAGGAAACGAAGGGCAACGACTCCCAGGCTGCGTAAGCGACGCAGCAGAATTCGTCCAAGCGACCCGGACAGTGCTTGGGGGACCGGCAGCGGATCACGCCACCACTCCCGCGATCCGGTGGCGTGTCGGTTTCGCTCTTGTCCACCCACGTTGTGCCCACTCCGACGACGATCAGCATGCTCACACTGCGTCCTTATCAGCGAGAAGCCATCGAGGCCGTCTATCGCCACCTGCGGCAACGTGACGACAATCCGGTCGTCGTGTTGCCAACGGCGGCGGGCAAGACACCCCTGTTGGCCACGATCTGTAAGGACGCGGTGACGCAGTGGGGCGGCCGCGTACTGATCCTGGCACACGTCAAGGAGTTACTTGAGCAGGCGGCCGACAAGCTGCGGGCCGTCTGCCCCGAAGTCAAGTTCGGCGTGTATTCCGCCGGCCTGAAGCGGCGCGATACCGAGCACGCAGTGATCGTCGCTGGAATCCAGAGCGTCTACAAACGGGCCTGCGAACTGGACGCCTTCGACCTCATCATCTGTGACGAATGCCATCTCATTCCCCGCGATGGCGACGGCATGTACCGTCAATTTTTGTCCGAGGCGAAAGCCGTCAATCCGCATGTGCGCGTCATCGGCCTGACGGCGACGCCGTTCCGGCTGGACAGCGGAGCGATCTGTGGGCCAGACCATTTCCTTAACACCATCTGCTACGAAATCGGTGTTCGGGAATTGATCCGCGACGGCTACCTGTGCCCTCTGGTCACCAAGGCTGGCAAGACCAAGGTGGACACCAGCGGCTTGCACGTCCGCGCTGGCGAGTTCGTCGCCGACGAGGTCGAAAACCTCGTGGACCAGGACTCGGTGGTCGAGGCGGCCTGTCGGGAAATCGTCGAGGCCACGCAGGATCGCCAGTCCGTGCTGATCTTCGCCGCGGGAGTCGCCCACGGTCGCCACGTCGTCCGTGCCTTGCAGGAGAAGCACGGCCTGGAATGCGGGTTCGTGTGCGGCGAAACGCCCGCGGCGGAACGCGACGAATTGCTGGCCCGGTTTCGGCGGGTGTCCGGCGGCCTGTTCGGCCGCGAGCCGCTCAAGTACCTGTGCAACGTCAATGTGCTGACCACGGGCTTTGACGCGCCGAACATCGATTGTGTCGCCTTGTTGCGGCCGACTGCGTCGGCGGGGCTTTTCTATCAGTGCGTTGGGAGAGGCTTCCGCCTGCACGACGGCAAACAGAACTGCCTGGTGTTGGACTTCGGCGGCAACGTGCTTCGGCACGGCCCCGTGGACCAGCTGAAGATCAAGGACAAATCGTCTTCCGGCAGTGGCGAGGCCCCGGCCAAGGAATGTCCCGAATGCCAGTCGGTGATCGCCGCCGGCTATTCCACTTGCCCCGATTGCGGCTACCAGTTTCCGCCGCCCGAGCGACAGAAGCACGAGGCCCAAGCCAGCGAGGCCGGAATCCTGTCCGGCCAAGTGACGATCACGACCTTCAAAGTCGAGGACGTGTCCTACAGCGTCCACACCAAACGGGGCGCGGCCGAGGACGCGCCAAAGACCATGCGGGTCGACTACCAGGTCGGCCTTAACGAGTACAAGTCGGAGTGGGTGTGCGTCGAGCACGAGGGCTATGCCCGCCGCAAGGCGGAACAGTGGTGGCGGAAACGCTCGCCGGATCCAGTGCCGGACACGGCCGAGCGAGCAGTCCAGTTGGCGGAGTGCGGAGCGGTGGCTCCCCCCACGTACATCACCGTCCGCGCCGTCGCTGGCGAGCCTTACGAGCGAATCGTGGATTACGAACTGGGGCCGATGCCGGAAGCCTGTGAAGCTCGGCCGGTCACGGATTACGACCCAGAATATCTGCCGTTTTAAGGGGATGCCATGACGGAGCCATGTTCCAAGTGCGGAGTCCGAGAAGACGAGCACAGCGGCTGGCCGGATGGTCATGGCGGTCTGCTGTGCCCGTTGTGTTGGGAAGATTACTGCTCGCAAACGTGGTGGGCGACATGGAATCTCTGTGACGCGTCCGACGCTCAAGGCCATTCACCTGCCGTTTTGAGGCACGCATGAAGAAGGACGACTGCCGCATCAAGCGGACCGTCAAACACACGCGTAACGCCCTGCGTCCCCACGGGCGCAGGTTCGTGAATAAGGCGAATCGCCGAAACGTGCGTCGCGACTTGCGGAGGGGCATGTACCGAGGAGACACCATCGAGTCATGAGCAACAATGATCAGACCGCCGCCGATGTTAAGGCCATGCGCAGCCTGGAAACCAAGCTGGCCTCGGCCCGTGCCGAGCTCCGACTCGAACGGCAGAAACGCAGCCAGGCCGAGAGCGAACTGGTGCATGTCGAACGCAGTTTGGAGACGGTGCTCGCCACCAAGGATCGCGTGGCCAGGAAGAAGCTACAGCCCAGCGGCAGGGTCTCCCGCGGTCAGGCCACCGCCGTCCTGTGCTGTAACGACTGGCATGCCGAAAGCCGTATAACGCTCGAATCCGTGGATGGCGCCAACGAATTCAACTTGGCGATCGCCGATCGCCGGATCTGCAAAACGTGGCAGAAGGCTTTGTTCTTGCTGGATTTCGCCAGGAGGATTTCGCACATCCGTGACATGGTGGTCTGGCTCGGCGGCGACCTCATCAACGGCACCATCCACGAGGAGCTCGAAGAATCGAACTTCCTGGGTCCGGCCGAGGCCGTGATGTACGTCCAGGACCACGTGGCCGCGGGTGTCGACTTGCTGTTGCGGGAGGCCAAGGTCGACCACATCACCGTGGTCACCAGCTTTGGCAATCACGGGCGTACCACGAAGAAACGTCGCATTGCCACCGGGTACCGACACAGCTGGGAGTGGCTCGCGTACCAAAATCTCGCACGTCACTTCCGTCGCACGTCGAAAGTGACGTTCAAGGTCGAGCAGGGCTATCACAACTGGCTCGACATCCAGGGGCATGCCGTGCGATTCCACCACGGCGACGCCGTTCACTACGCCGGGGGCGTGGGCGGCGTGACGATCCCGCTGAAGAAGAAGATCGCCCAGTGGAACAAGCGGAAGCCTGCCGCCCTCGACGTGCTGGGGCACTTCCACCAGTTCATCGACAGCTGGGATTTCGTTGTCTGCGGCTGCCTGGTGGGCTACGACGCCTACGCCGTGGAAATCGGCGCCGAGTTCCAGCAGCCGACGCAGACGTTCATGGTGATCGATCGCGACTACGGCAAGGTTCTGACCGTGCCGGTTTTCTGTGGGTGAAATATGACTTTGCTCAACGTATTGACACAGTTCGTCGACGAACGATTGGCCGAGGAAGGGATTACGCCCGAACTGCTGGCGATGGTCGATCTGGAGATCGCGTACAGCCCCGTGCTCCCGTTTGCTGGCGGAATGCTCGAGCACGCGGTGAAAGTTCTGCCGTGGGGATTCTATCCCGAGGGTGTCCTGCCGGACAAGTTCGAGGTCCAGCATCCGCTGGTCACCAATCCGATCGGTCGGGACGCGCTGAAGATCATGCGTGCCCGATATCTGTTGGCCCGAGATGCCCATTACGGTCCGATCGTTCGCCGGTGGTTCGAGGACATCAAGGCGGCTTCCTCGCCTGACCGCGTCCCACGCAATTGACGGCCTGCGGCACTCTCCGCTTGTCAAGGAGGTCCCCATGGTAACGAAGCTGAAACGCCCGATCCAGCGCCGAATTGGCGATCTGGTCATCCAGGTTGCGGAGGCGGGGATCAGGATCCGTGGATACCGGCGCCGCAAGAGCCGCACATACACGTGGGAGCAGGTGGCGTCCCTGGCCCTTGACGATCTTCCGTTGGTTCGTGCAGCGGAACAGGCGGAAGGTGCAAAGGTTCTGTCGCAGATTTGTCGTGATCGTTCGAATGTTTCCTAGCCCTTTGACCAGGAGGTTCCATGAAAGTCCGTGTAACCAAGATCGAGATGTCCGCCAGACACGAAGCGCGGCCCGTTGTCTTGTTGTCCCGCGACGGCAAGCGATCCATTTGGATCTGCCATGCCGTAACCAAGGTGGTCCAGGCGACGGTCCTCGAAGTGGTCTGCGACGATGGCTGCGACTCGGCGGGCTTCGCGTGTCGCCGGATCGTGACGCCGCCTGTATTGCAGGCTGCCAACAGTCGGACGCCCCACACGGACCTGTCGAGATCCAAGGAGATGGCCGCGTGACCGATTTCGTCGTCAAGGATTCCGGCGAGCGGCGCACATTCGCCACCGGTTCGGTCCGCGACCGGGGCGACCTGAAGCCGCGGCCGGACCTGATTTCCCCGTTCGCCCTGATGCGCGTCGGCGAGCACATGCGCAAGGGGGCGGCCAAGTACGGGGAGCGTAACTGGTACCTGGGCCAGCCGTTTTCCGAAATCACTGCCTCGATGTATCGCCACCTGCTGCAGTGGCTGCAGGGCGACGAGGAAGAGGATCACTTGGCCGCGATCGTGTTCGGGGCCCAGGCCTTGATGCATTACCGCGAGATGATCGATCGCGGCGTGCTGCCGGCGGAATTGGATGACATGCCCCAGTACCAGCCAGCGGCCGTGGACGCACAGGAGTGAAGGATGCGAGTCAACATCCTGGGCAAAGTCTGGAATCTGCGTTTTGCGCCGAACATGGCCAACCGCGGGGACTGCGATCCGCCGACCACCCGCGGCAAGGAAATCCGCATTCTGTCCAGCCTGCGCGGCGAAGAACGGCTGGAGATCTTGCTCCATGAGTTGATCCACGCGGGCGGCTGGCACATCGATGAGGAGTTCGTGGCAGGCTTCGCCCGCGACGCGGCCCGGGCGCTGTGGCGACTGGGGTACCGGGAGCAACGGAAGGGCTGAAAAGCTACATGCCTTTAACTGGTCCGCCACAGTGCGGACATTCTATGGCTCTGACAGAGACGTATTTCCGGCAGTCCGGGCATGGCCGCAGGTTGGGATTGTTGGCTTGGCTTGAACGCGATAACCGCGAGCTGAAGAGGGCGGCCAGTACGATTACGAGGACGACTGCACCGACAACCCCGAAAATAAGCAGCAGTCCGAGAATGCTGATCCGCGCCATCTTCCTGTCCCTTCCGTCGCTGTGCCGTGGTTCCTGTGCCCCTGATCATCTTCCCTTGGGCTCGATCAGACAAGCCCGTACCGGAGGCCATTATGCAGACAGACACTCCCGCCGATATGACGGCCGACGCTCGACTCGTCGAGGTCGCTGCCATCCTGGCGGCCGGTGTGCTGCGGCTTCGGCGCCGTGGCCACCCGCAGGAAATCCAAGAATTCTACCCAGACCCGCTTGATGTTCCGCCCGATTCGAGGCTCACTGTGCCCAGGGGTTAACAACGTGAGAGCCCCCGAAAACAAGCGAGCCGACGCGGTGCTGGAACACCACGCCGGCTCTAACCACAACCACCCTTTAATGACGAAAGGGCATGTCATGGCTATCGATGATTCTACAGGGAGCCGGGGCGGTCTGAACATCGCCAAACAGGTCGCCGACCTGCGACAAATGACGGCCAGGGAACTCCGGGACAAGTATGCCGAGGTCGTCGGCGAGCAGGCCCGCAGCAGCCACAAGAACTGGCTCATCCGACGTATCGCCTGGCGGCTGCAAGCCGACCACGAAGGCGACTTATCCGAACGCGCCAGGCGACGGGCGGCAGAACTGGCCAACGACGCCGACGTGCGTGTCACCCCGCCCAGGGACCAACGCGGGGACACGGGACGCGGAACGAGCGCCGACGCCGCTCGCGACGAACGGCTGCCTACCGACACCATTGAACGCACGTACAAGGGCCGGCTGATCCGCGTGATCGTTCGGGGAAGCAGTTTTGAATACGACGGCAGACGCTACAAATCGCTTTCGGCCGTGGCCAAGGCGATCTCAGGGTCGCACTGCAACGGATTTCGATTCTTTGGGCTGGAGGGCAAGCGATGATCCGGAAAACCAACAGCAAGCCCACAGTCCCCACCATCCGTTGCGCGATCTACACTCGAAAATCGACCGACGAAGGACTTGATCAGGAATTCAACTCCCTGGACGCCCAACGGGAATCGGGCGAAGCCTACATCGCCAGCCAGCGGGGCGCCGGCTGGGTCTGCCTGCCCGAACAGTATGACGACGGCGGATTCACGGGCGGCAACATGGAACGTCCGGCCCTGAAACGGCTCCTGGCCGACAGCGAGGCCGGGAAGATCGACTGCGTGGTGGTCTACAAGGTCGACCGCCTCAGTCGGTCGCTGCTGGACTTCGCCAGGATCATAGGGGTCTTCGAGCAGCGGCGGATCTCGTTTGTTTCGGTGACCCAGCAGTTCAATACGGCGACGTCCATGGGCCGGTTGGTGCTCAACGTCCTGCTGTCCTTCGCGCAGTTCGAACGCGAGATCATCGGCGAGCGCATCCGAGACAAGATCGCGGCCCAACGCCGTAAGGGAAAATGGACCGGCGGCACGCCGATTCTGGGCTACGACGTGGACCGTACCGGCCCAAGTCCCAAGCTCGTGGTCAACGCCGCCGAGGCCGCCCGCGTCCGCGAGATCTTCTCCCTGTACCTGTCGCATGGTTCACTTCTGCCGGTCGTCGAGGAGTTAGTCCGGCGGGGCTGGGACAACAAGGCCTGGAAGACGAAGGCGGGCGGGCCCAAGGGCGGGCAACCGTTCGACCGGGGCAGCCTGCATGCGTTGCTGACAAACCCGTTGTACGCCGGCAAGCTCCGACACAAAACGGACCTGTACGACGGGGAGCACGAACCGATCATTGATCCAGAGGTTTTCCAGAGGGTTCAGACGCAGCTCCAGAAGAACAGCCGCTCCGGCGGCGCAGAAGTGCGGAATCGCTACGGCTCGCTGCTGAAGCGCCTCTTGTACTGCAAGGCATGCGGCCACACGATGGTCCACAATTTCACCGGCCGCGAAGGCAAACGCTACCGGTATTACACATGCACCCACGCCATCAAGAGCGGACGATCTGCTTGCCCATCGGGGAGCTTGCCGGCCGCCGAGGTCGAGCAGTTGGTGGTGGACAGGATACGCTGCATCGCCCACGACCGGATGCTACGCGTGGAAGTGCTCCGGCAGGCACGGACGCTGGTCGCCGCCAACCTTGAGAATCTGGGAACGGAGTCCGGCGGCCTGAAACGGGACTTGGCCAGGTATCACGCTGAGTTGCAGAAACTGACCGCCGATGGTCCGGTCCGCGGCGTGAAAGCAGATCGGATCGCCGATCTACATGGCCTGATCGCTCAGGCCGAGACCCGGCTGGCCGAAGTACGTGTCCAGATTCAGCACCAAGAGCACGAACGGGTGGAGGAGCATGACGTCCTGGCGGCGTTTACCGACTTCGACCGCATGTGGAACGCCCTGAGCCCGCGGGAGCAAGCTCAGGTGCTAACTCTGCTGGTGGAGCGCGTCGAATTTGACGCGGCCACCAGCGAGATCGTGGTCAGCTTTCACCCGACCGCCATCAAGACCTTGGCCCAAGAACAACGCGGGGAGGCCGTATGATCGCGCTACGAACGAAGGTCGAGTTTGCTCGAGGCCGAGCCGGCCGCCGACGGATGGTGCCCAAGACGCCCGAACCCGCGATGGCGTCCGACGGGCGGGTGCCCCGGATCTCAAAGCTGATGGCGCTGGCCGTCCGGTTCGAGGGATTGATCCGGGACGGACATGTGACGGACCAGTCGGAACTGGCCCGGCTGGCACACGTCACGCAGCCGCGGATGACGCAGATCATGAACCTGCTGCACCTGGCGCCGGACATCCAGGAGTCGTTGCTGTTTCTGCCACGGGTCACGTCGGGGAAGGCCGCGATCCACGAGAAGTTGCTGCGGCCGATCGCGGCGGAAATCGACTGGGGGAAGCAGCGGGAGATGTGGGAGGGGCTGGAGCCGGTGTGACGACGGGACCGGGTTCGTTCCGGGCCTTCGTCAACTGCAGCGAGGGAGCGGCACGGGCAGAGCTTCCTCGCGTTCTTCGGTTCTGCCCTCGTCAATGGCCTCGTCCGCCGCCTCTGCGGCCAACTCGTGTTCTTTCATCAAGTGGGCGTACATAAGCTCAAGGCCGGCCGCGGTGGTCGAGAAGGCCTGTTCGCACTGGGGACAGGTTTTGACTTTCATGGCGATTCCCAAGCTTGGATGGCTGTCCCGCGGGCAGGCGTCGACAGCGAAAAGTCAACTCATTCGTCTTGTCGCTGCATTCTAGCGCCTCGCCATCGGGAATCCATAAGGGACGCTGACCAAACGCCTGCTTGGGGAAGGATCTGTTCCCCTTGGGCTTCCCTCCCGCGTTGCCCACACGTCGCCCACGTCGGCGTCAGGTGCGTCCTGGCGGCCAGTCCACCCCACGGGGCCAACGGGCGGAAAGGACGCGACGGACGCCAAGACTGGCGGGGCCACGCCACCCGACGTCGAGAAGAACCGGCGATTCTGGGGCGCCCCCCCCCTTGATCTCTGGGCGCGTCGAGCCACACTCGTCCCGACTTCCCGCGTTTCCCAGCCTAAGGAGCCACGCCATGACCGCACCCCAGCCCGGCGACCGAATCAGACTGGTCGCCATGCCCGACGACCCAGATCCCGTTCCGCAGGGCACCACAGGCACGGTACAAGCCGTGCATCCGCACGGCTCCAGCGGGGGCCAGTGGCTGCAGGTGGAAGTCAACTGGGACAACGGACGGAAGTTGATGCTCTCGGTGCCGCCCGACCAGTTCGAGGTCATGCACGCCTGCGCGGAGACATAGCGACGTTCTCGCTCTGTCGGTCAATATCGACCCGTCACCAGCCACGAACGAGACGCCGCGAACCGCGGCCGTTTACACGGCTCTCGCGAAGGCCAACGGCCCCGGCTGAATAGCGTCCGAAGCTGCTGCCAGATTGGTCAGACATAGTGTTTGAACGGTAACGGCGGAACGTCGTCGTCAAAAACTGGTCCGGCGGTGAGTATCTCACCGACTGCGTCCGCAAACTTGAGGGTCACTGGCTCGCCGTCGCCAAACCTGCACGCGTTGTAGTTGAGCTTCGTGAGGCCCAGGACGTCCGCAAGCACCATCTTCATGTCGGCCTCGCCCCGGCAGATCTTCACGACAAGCGGATTCGGAACCTCCTTTCCCACGTACGTCCGGAGCCTTGGGACCAAGCCGCGGGTCCAGATGTACCCCAAGTTGTCATCGATGGGCAGTGCTGTTCCACGGAGCACGGGGTTTTTGCCCGGCCGGAACAGTTTGAAATCGAATTCGCTTTGAATCTGCACTGCAACGACATTCGTCTCGCGGCCTGCCGCGCTCGTGAAACCCCGCCATTCAGCCTCGTCAAACTTCGTCTTGGCGTGAACGAAGAGCTCGCTTGGCGGCCTCTTCAGGGGATGCTTCTCGCGATACGTCTCGATCGCCTTCTTGATGAGTTCCCGGGCTGAGGCTTCATCGACGTGGAATTGGCCTCGCCTTCCCGTATACCACGGTCCATTGTTTCCCTTGAAAACGACTCCGTCCCCAGAGTCCAGAAACATCTGCGCGGCGCAGCAGGCCATCCGCGGGTCCTTGGATAACTCGACATGCTTGAACACGATGCCGATGTAACACACCCCATCTCTCATCGCGTTGATCTTCCAAGGCCGTCCGCCGGACTTGTAGAAGGCCGCCGTTGACAAGTGCCAAGCGATGTCTTGCTGTACCTTCGAAAGATCGCGGAGCGGTTTGCCGGAGTTGTTAAGAATCTCGCTGTAGGCGATTGTGCTTTCGCGCACGATCTGCGTGACGATCTGCTTCTTCAGCAGACGCGCTTTTAGCTGATTGTGGAAGTTGACCTCGAACTCGTACGCCTTGGATAATTCGACTGCCAAGTCATTCCCGAACATGAGTTGCTGCCCGCGGGCGGCGTCAGCGACCTCGCGATCCGACAGATCCCCACACGAGTCGATCCTGCTGCCGGCGGATACGGTGGACTTTGGGCGGCAGTTACGGTAAACATCGTCTGGAACGATGATGAACCAAAGGTCAACAGGCGAGTCTTCGGACGTGAAGGTTTTCACGATCGCGTCTTCGTAAAGGTCGACAGCCTTGTATACTCGATGATGGGCATCCGAGTAGTTGATACGGCGATGCAGTTCCGCCTCGTCGACAGCAATTTCAAATTGAGGAGCGGGTTTCCACGGTATCCCGAATGCCGCCTCGAACCCAGGGAAGGTCGGTCGAGCGCAGTCCGCAGGATTGCCCATCGGAAGTTGGATGCTGACAAGCCATTGACGAAATCGGCGGATACCATCCGGCGTACCGACAACGGCAAATCGAATCCCATACGGTTTTCCCCGTTCCAACGGCCCGAAGAGAGTGAGTCCATCCCGGGGATCCTCCGTGGCCTGCTCATAGTTGAACAGCAGCTTTGGCTCGCTGATAGTCAAGATCTTAGGCCTCGACCGTTTCCGACTCTTCAACTTCATTGTCGTCTCCCAGTTCGTCTTCACCAATGATCTCGGCGGCAGCTGGGCGAACGTCTGCGTCTTGGTAGCTTACGTCTGCCCGATACTTGACAGGCCGCCATTCCATGACCAGCGACGCCGAAGGAGCCACAGGCAGTGACACCACGCCTTCTGCAGCTAGCTCAGTCACCGAGGCCAACGTCAAGTCTCGCCATTTGTCGTTCCACCACATGGCGCACTGGTTCCGACGTGCGCGGTGTTGGTATTTCGGTTCGTTGACCGCGGTCTTTCCGTCCTGCGTGAAGACAACGTGCGACTTCAGAGCTAACACAGGCGACGGGTAGAGTAGCGGGACGGCCTCAAGCCCAAAATGCCAGTACCGCCTATCCTTGCCACCGCCCGCCCGACTGATCGTCTTATATCCGCACAGGTCTCGCCGACCCTTCTTGCCGTCGACGCCGTCGAATTCCACAGTGTTTCCATCCGTGGCAGATTTCGGGAACCAGAGCGTCTGTCGCCCTCGCGACAAGTCGTAGAGCGGCAACGACCTATCTCTCGCCATCTTGGCCCAGGCCTGCCTGATGAGTTGTTTGACGGCGGTGATTACTTCGTACCGCTTCAAGCCGGTCCTCTTCGCTGGCTCACGGCGTAAATGCAGATTGACACGCCGTCCTCGCCCTCCGGTGGGCGATTCGCCGGTCTCTGTTAAAGCTGCGGAATCGGCAAAGGAGAACAACCAGCGCTCGATCCGGTAAGTAGGGTATGGGAATCGGTCGGGGAGTCTTGCGTCTTCCGGGATATCCCAAACCCGAAAATGGCGTGGAAGCCCTTTCAGCGGAAACCAGTTCGTCCAGAGTGATTCGGGGCTGCGTCTGAGGATGTCGTGGTTCAAACGATTCTCGTTCCACCACGAAGCGACGCGGATGGCACCATTTTCCAATGGCCGGGGGACTCCTGCGTCATCGAGGGTTGTCAGCAGACTTACAAGCCCCTGCTGCCAACCTGCCGTGAATGTCAACGCGTTCAAACGATGAATCTGAATGTTGTGCTCTGCGTACGGAAGGTCATCGCACTTGATGGGGACCACGAACCCGGCTTCGTTGAGCCGGCGGGCTACATCGACGGCAACGGCAAGTTCCTGCAGTGTGCCCTGTTTGCGGTTGGACGTGCGGGTAACAACGAAAATGAACTTGCGCGCGTGATTGCGAATCGCCGTCTCGATGTCGTTCCAGAAATCATCGCCGCCCATAAGGTTCGCGACATCGCACCAGACGCGGTAACCCTCGCGGGTCAGCCTGAGGGTGAGCCATGTCGCGAAAGCGTTGTCCTCAGGGTTCGCGTGGCTGATGAAGATCACGTTCCGATCCGTGAGAGGGGGAAGCCGGCCATCCATGATGCACCTCGTGTCGTTGTTCTGTTCACTCAACGTAGGCTGAACGATTTGGTCATCGGCCACTCTGGAGTGGCCGCACGTCTGTGCCGCCCGAATGACAAGGCGCCTCCGTGTTGACTGAGCAAGCTCTGGTCGGGAACGTTGGTCCACCCATGCGGAGACGACGCTTCCTGATACAGTCGTTGTCCCATTGCCCTGGCTGGAACCGTCACAGTGGATCGCCTTCAGCGGGCGGATGGTGCTTGGCCGACCCTCTGGGTGGGAACCAGAATCTGCGGACACGCTATCCGGCTGCCTGGCCACGGCGGTCAACTTCGTCTATGTCACAGAACCCAGCACCATCGGGTTTGTTGTAGTCCTGCGCTCTTGGCAGTAACCCCCGCTTGCGAAGGGCTGTTAGTTTGCCTACGAGCTCATCTGCGGTCACAAAGCGCCCAGCTTGATCCGCGAATTCCCTCGCGATGAATCGCTTGATCTGTTCCTCGTAGGCGAGAACGTCCGAGCCATTTCCGAGAACGGTGACGTTCTCGTAGTAAATGTTCACGAGGATCTCGGTCTCCTCGGCGGACAGTGGCACCAGCGGGGGCGCAGCCTCATGGTTGCCATCTAAGGTTACCCAACACCCGTTCTTGCGCTGCAGCCGCATGTAGTGAATCAGGTCACCACCGCCATCCTGCCGCCCTGTTAGGCGTTTCCATTCCTCAACCAAATTGGCCAAGTCCACTGACCTGCTGTCATACTGATCGATCGGAATGCGCCGCCGCAGGTACATTTCCACAAGCAACCATCGTTCATGGTCGAAAAGTTTGATTGATCGTCTGCGCGTTTTCATCGCTTTTTACTCCGTTAGATCTCCGAGACAACGTCTCACCCTAACACGAGTTCTGACGCCGCTCCCGGTCTTCCTTCTGTGTTTGACCTACTCCGCCAACTTGAACGGAATCGCATTCGACGACGGTTCACCTCCTTCCACATCGTTGCGACTGTCGGGGTTCGTGATGTCAGCAAGACGCTTGCGAAGTTCTTCTTCTCTGATGCCCGTGATCCGTTCGGCCTCAATCCACGTCAGCTTCTTGGTTTGGATTGCGCACTCGAGCATAGTCTCGAACGCGATCGCGCGATCGCGCCAGACGTACCCCGGTTCGCGATGTCGCCACCCTCGACGCGACATCTCCGCCCACAACCATCGCGATGTAGTTGTGTTGATGACGCGGGTCTTCTCCGCCATGTAAATCATGGCTGCCAGAGATACGCCGAACTTCTCTTTGTATTGGATCAGCTTTAGGAAGGACTTGCCTTCAAAGGCTGCGTCGAGCTGGGAGTGTGGTAGCAGGAGTGACGTTGCGAACGAATATGCCCGTCCTTCCACGTCGCTGTCGGCCCAACCCAACTCCTCCTTGCAGTCATCATAGAGGAGGTAGGCCAATTCGTGGGCGGCGTTCATCCTCACCCGTTCGTTTGCGATACCAGGGTTCAAGACTACCACAAAATCATCTCCGTGCCGAGCGGTGGCTCCATCCACGCCGAATGACGCCTTGATTTCCAACGCCCACGCCGAAAACGACTCAAGCACACCGACAATATTTTGTACCGGCTCGTCGTCGTCGAGGTCCAAGAAACTCTTGCGCACCCTTTCGGCCAGGTCCTGTGGCGATAATTCCAGGCCAGCAGAGAACGGCTTTGAGCGGGGCGGCTGCCGGAGATGCCGCTCGAGGTTGAAGTAGGCGTCAATCCACTTCCCCGCCACAGCTTCGAACTGCCGCTGCTCGGATATGGGAACTCGCCCCTTCAGGTTCCGATAGCGGAATCCGGTTAGGCACGCTCGACTTTCCAGGAACCAGTTGAGCGGGCGACGATAGATGTCAGCGAGTGCGGCCAATACATCTATGGGCGGGACAGTCACACCGTTCTCGTAGCTCGCGATCGTCGTATGCGAAACGGCCAGCCTAGCCGGCAGCGTCTTTGCCACAGCGCGAGTGGAAAGCCCGCTTTCCCGGCGAGCCTCTCGCAACCGGCGAGCAAGATGTCGATCCACGCGACTGACGATGTTCTTTGCCACGATTGCACTCCGTTGGTTCAATAACTTTACAAACATGCAGATTTCGTGCAAGTGCCTACGCGAAAAGAATTTGCTGTATCCTGCAGAATTCCCAGATCGCGTGCTGCACGCCGCAAGGCGATGAAGGTCCGCTTGGGAGTTATCACAGTGACTGGCACACAGCATCCGGAGCGAAAAGCATTGACGGTAAAGGCTTTGCGTCGGCAAGTCGGAGATCGCCTGCTTATCTTGACGCCAACACGGTGGGGCGGCAATCACGGAAATGATCACTAACCCCGCGGAGGCTAACGGCTTGCCGATCGCGATGGATTGGGAATCGCTGAAAGATGGCCTCGCGCAACTGGTGTTCTATGCCGAGCTGCGATCAGCAGCGGCCAACTCCTCGCGGATCGGCAATTGGCATTCGGGGCGGAGCGGTGTCCCAGAGCAGGCCCACTTCCTCGGACGTCAGGCCATAGGCCTCATTCACCAAATCGCCGAGCTGACGCTCCAGCCTCGCCGCCTCGGCGATCAGTTGACGGCTCGGTTCGATCGTGCGGGCGTGCTCATCCCGCAAGCTCCTCAATGCCGCCGCCGACAGAGGCTTGGCCCGGCCGCGCACCTTTTTCACTTCGCCCACGAAGGCGTCGGAGTCCAGCCCCAGCGGTGTTTGCAGCTTGGTGGTTGGCTTCTCGATTTCGTGCTCGACGCGGAGCCAATCCACGATGTCCCGGGCCAGCGTCTGTTCGGCCTGCCGAATGTCGATGAGACGTTGGGCACCCTGTACCGTCCTCTCGCGGACGGTATCGGTCGGCTGTGCGATCGGCAGTGTTTCCATCAGGAACCCCACTGGAGACAATGCCTCGTCTTTCATGTGCGGCAGGTACCGCCAGTTGTACCACCACATGAGGGGCGAGTTCAGGACGGCGAGGAGGTAAAGGTCTTCGCACGGCACGAAGAACGTCTTGTTGTTTCCGAACATCCCAGCGCGATCAAATGCGTAGCTGGGGTGAAACTGGATTTCCTGGTACACGATCTTGGGCCGCTCGAATTCATTCCAATAGGCACACGAACGCAGCTCCCACCAGTTCTTTCCCTGATCTTGCCGCTTGCGCAGTGCGGGCTCCAACGGCTTGAATCGAGCATGGATGCTGGGGTAGGTCCGGCGGAACACATCTTCGGCGTTCTCCGCCGCGTCGGACCACGGCCACGTGTGGTCGCCGCTCGACTTGAAGACGATCATCCACAGACCGGCCCAGCCGGAGGTCCAGCGGTCGATGTCCTGGCCGCGCACGTAGGGCTTGATGATCCCTGAACAGTTGGCGTCCGCTTCAACCAATGCATTCTTGGTCGCCGTATCGATCAGGAAGGCCTCGTTCAAGCCTGTGAGGATGCCACGAGCGGGATTTGCGCGAGCAAACTCGCCCATAGGGACGCGTTCGTTGCGGATCCGTTCACAGAGCTTCAAAACGGCATCTGGCTCCAACTGCCACGCATCGGCACCGAACCGCGCAAGCGAGAGTTCGACTCCTTCCTCTTCGATCTGCCGGCTCAGGTCGTCGATCCGCAGCTGTTCTCGCGGAATCGAACATAGCCGGGCCGCGGTCGGCTTCGGTTCGTCCGTCGGTCGCCGCGCGACCAAAATCGACGGAAACACGTCGGCGTCCTCGAAAATCTGTTTGGCGTGGCCGAAGTCGACGACGGACTCGATCCAGGCGTGCTCGCCGAAGAACCGCCGCAGCGGCTCGCCGTAGTTGGCCTTCATCCACTTGTTCGTCACGATGAAGGACAACCGGCCACCCGGTTTCAACAGCCGCAACCCCAACTCGTAGAAGTACACGTACAGGTCGGCCATGCCGTGGTAGGTCCGATACGCTGTTTCCAAGTACGGCTTGCTCGGCTGTAAAAGCTCCTGCCGGACGTACGGCGGGTTGGCGACAACCACATCGAAGCCACCGTCGCGAAACACTTCGGGGAAGTTCTGTTGCCAGTCGAATGCCTTGGGATCGACCGCCGGATCGGCAACGATGCTGTTGCCCACGCAGATTGTGCGGTCGAGGCTGGTCAGCGGCTTGCCCCGATGGGCCGTCTTGATCCACAGGCTCAGCCGGCAGATCTCGACTGCCTCGTCGTTCAAATCCACGCCGTAGAGGTTGTCCTGCAGAATCCGCTTGTCAAGATCCAAGAGTGGACGGTTCACGCCGAGTTCCTTCAACCGGTCGTTCGACGCCTGATACTCGGCGTACAGTTGATCGAACGCCTGAATCAGGAACGCACCGCTCCCGCACGCCGGGTCCAACAGGCGGATGGCGGCCAATTCGTCCTGCCATCCTTCCCAGAACTCGACCAGCGCCGTGCGCTCTGGCTTCTTCAGTTTGTCCAGCGCGTACACCGTCGGATCGGCCAGAGTGCTGCGAGCCGTGCCGCGAGCCACCTCCTGCTGTTTCTGTCGCAGTCTCTCAAAACGATCCCGCAGCACGCCGCCCAACGCTTGTTCGATGATGTAGCGTGTGATGAACGACGGCGTGTAGAAGGCCCCTTCCTTCTTCCGTCGAGACTTGGGCTCGTCCACGCCGTCCAATTCGTTGCGCAGCCGTTCCAGGTCGGTGATCGACTGCTCGAAGATGTGGCCCAAGATGTCGACGTCGATCAGCGTCCCTTTGCCCGTCGCCACGGCGGCTTGATGGGGCGGTCTGTAGTCATAGTCGCCCAGGTCACGGAAATAACCGCAGACCTCGTCCGACACTTGCAGGCCGTCCAGACTCGCGTCTTCGGCGAACAGGCCACCGTTGTAGGCGTGGATGCCCAACGCCGCATTGCCGCCATTGATGGCCTGGAACAGCCCGCGGAAGTTGTCGTAGATTGGCCGCGGATGGTACGGGTCGCGGTGCTCATACGCCTTGCGGATGGTGTCGACGGGCAGCAGACCGCGATCTTCCGCAAACGCACAGAAGAGCACGCGGTCCAGCAACTTCTGCGTGGATGACAAGACGGTCTTGGGCGGCGTCTGGGGATTATCCTGGCACAGCCGGGCAAAGGCGTCTTGCCGCATATCCCCGTATTGGACGTAGAACTTCTTGGTCAGTTCCCGGCCGACCTTTTCCGACTCGGCAAGCAAGGCGTACAGATGGCAGCGTCCCTCCGCTGGGACCGCGCGCTCGGCGCCGAGCAAGTACACAAACTGACGGAGCATGTTTTCGTTGTCGGCCAGCGCCTCGGCGTCGAACCGTTCGTAGGTCAGTTGGTCCGCACCCTTGTAGTAAAGCCGCACCTGCCGCATCGAGGTAATTACAATCCAATCGCACGGCAAGTTGATGGCGTAGCGATAGCCTTGATCCACCGCCGACATCTTCCGCCCGGCCCAGGGACGATCCAGCGGATCCTTCGTGCCTTTGCCTTCCACGGCCAGAATGGGCCGTTCGTGGCCGTTGAAGTCCCCAAGTACGGCATCCGCGTACTTGCCGTCTACTTGGACGTGTTTTTCGCGAGACAGCGTGTAGCGTTGGCCGCCATCCGCGGGCCGCGTGTAACCCAGTAGTTCGACGAAGAAATCCGTCAGGAAGTCGGGCAGTAGTTCCTTCTCGTTCAGCTTGTCGGCCCGGCCAGACGCGATCAGGTCAGCCCAGTGCGTCAGCTTCGGACGGAACGTCTGTACGCGTTCCGGCAGTTGGAATGCGACCAGATGCTGGTGCATTACGTCAGGGCGAAATAGCGGTTTCCGTTCAATCGGCACGACAATCCCCTGGCGGCTCTATTCGGATTGGAACGTTCAACTCCTCGGTGGCGACGCAGGCGGCAGTTTAACACGCAGGCTCTTGCGTTGCAGCCCCTGCGGAGCGCGCGTCGGAACAGACCACGTGATTGAAGTCGGGTGGGTCGTGCGCCGACGACGCCCCCTTTCGCCCAGGTCGCGTCCTGCGGCGACTTTCGTACGACGTCACCACGGCCAGCGCCCCCGCCGTTGGCGTGGCTGGAAAAGAACTCGCGCCGCTTGACCAGACGTGTCACGGCGCCGGCCAAAAGTTGAGTATCTACGACGGATCGCCTGTCATCACGGAGGTCGCTACCCTCCGCCGCCTGGGTGCGGCCGGTGCTCCGCTGAGCCTTTGGCTCACCGCCGATCGGAGCAACCTTCTTTCCCGTTTCGCCTTCCAGCGTCGTTTCGAGGCTTGCCGTCCGCCCGGGCAGCTCCAGGCGACGGTCCCTCCTGGGAGGCGGCCGCGGTAGGAGGATCAGATGGACAGCACGATTAACACCCTCAGAGCGCAGCAGATCGAACAGTGTAAGCCGTGGATCGCCGAAATGGCCCGACGACACGGCGTCGAGGACCTGTATCAGGAAGTCTGGGTCCAGTGTCTCCAGCTGGATACCTCGGAGATCGACTGGACGAAGCCTCAACAGCGCCGTATCCGTGCCATCGCACGCCGCCAGTGGCAAAAGGAGCGGCACACCGCACGTCGGCGGGCAGGCACGCTCAGCTATTGCTCCGTGAATCCGTCACGACTTCCCGACCCAAGGGAAGCCGAGCCACCGCTTGAGCGGCTGGTGCGTGAGGAAGCCTTCGCGACCGCCGTTGTCGCCTTGTCACGCTGCAATCGGCGACAGCGTATGGCCTTTGAGCAGCATTTCCTCAGGGCCGAGCCGGATTCGGTAATCGCGGCCCGATGGCGGGTCCGCGTGGAGGCAATTCGTCGTTGGCGAAACCAAGCTCTGTGGCGATTGCGTGCCGAACTGGGGGCGGTAGCTTGAGGCAACGCGGCCGGACTTGCGGTAGGCGCCACGCGGAAGCGTCCGAGGTCCAAGTGGTCTTGTCGCCGGTTGGCCGATGATCCCCGCCCTCGTGGCCCACGTTGGCCCGTGTCGCGTTGGGGGACCGATCCCGGCCAAATCGTCCGCAACCGGACCTCGGACGCCGCCACGTGGCCACGTGTTGCCCGGAGAAACGGCCCGCCACCCCCGCGTCGATCGAGACATTTCGCGGTGGACCAACCGTGTCACGCCGCGCCGGGATAATTGTCTTGTCAGTCCAAGAGGAGCCCGAACATGCGTCAACTAATCTACCGAGCCATACATCAATCCGACGACCTGGTCGTCACATTCGACTACTGCGACGCAAAGGGAGCCATCACTCGCCGAGTGGTCAGCCCGATCCGATTCCTAGGCAAAGACCGCTTTCTGGCCCTGTGCCTCAGCCGCGAAGAACCCCGGCAGTTCTATCTGGATCGCTGCCAGAACGTGCAACTGGCGCGGGCTGCGGACTTCCTGATGCCGGTGGCTATGGTGGGCTGACGAGGACGGTGCGGTCGCTCGTCTTTTTCGAAGAGTGTCCGGCTCCCTTCGCGAGCCGGAATGTGACTTTCCGGCTCGCTATAGGGAGCCGGAAAGTGGGTCATAACCCGGAAAAGAGACATCCGAGACTTTGGCGTCCTGGAGGCGGGATCAGCACCAATGAGGGGTGAGCTGGAATGTCTCTGTTTTCGACGCAGAGACAGACAGCCGAGACAAACGGCCGATCGTAACCCGTTGCAGGAACTTGGGATTCAACGAAAAAAGCCGGGGCGTCGAGCCTCGGCTTGGTGCGTTAACCCGTGGGTAGCGGTATTTTCGCTCTGGTGGGGTCAAGTTGCGGGGACAGGATTCGAACCTGTGACCTCGAGGTTATGAGCCTCGCGAGCTACCGGACTGCTCCACCCCGCGTCGATCTTGGCAATAATATAGCGGACACGCCGCGAATGTCGAGAGGGGGGATCTAAGTTTCGCAGTGCCAATGACTTCTTTGCTTGGCGCATACGTTTCAGACTGCTAGACTCATCGCAGGGGGGTGGTTGTTGGGCGAGGGCTGCAAAACCACCCGCGGCAGGTGGGCGATTCGGGGCGCGCTGGAATCCAGGCCAGGACGGAGCGGTTGGTGTTCTTCGGGTCGCTCAAGACGCTGCCCGGCGGTTCTTGCCGGGCTTTTTCGCGCAAGCCTGCTTGCGTATGGGGGGGGTGGCTTGTCGATGGCCGGTCGTGAGCAGAATTCGCAATTGCCTAGGGCTCAGCCGGTCTTGCCGCCGCAGGAGGTACTGTCCCCCAGAGGGACGCCGTCGGCTGCCGGGGACCCTTATGCGGCAGGGGGTGTGCCCGTGGCGACTTCGACTGTTCCGCTGGGCGTGTCCTCGCAAGCTCCGTCGGTTCTGCCCGTCGCGGTGACAGCTTGGCCGCAAGCGGTTCCGGTTCCCAGCCCCACTCCGCAAGGCGTCCCGGCTCGGTCCCACGGCGCGACCGCGCCCGCGCGGCCGATTCCCTTGGCCCAGCCGAGTCCCGTCCAGGTGGCGCCGCCGTCGTCCACGGGCTACGTCGCGCTGGTCAACGCGGCTTCGGCCAAGGCCAAGGCGACATCGAAGCGGCGCAAGTCCAGTTCGCGTTCTGCGACCGCCGGGACGGCGAGTACGGCGTCCACCCCCGCTCAGCCGCTTCCCTTGAACGCAGACTTTGCCACCGGTGGGTTGGCGCCCCACCGTTCGCCACCCACGCCCGCTCAGCCGCTTCCCCTGGACGCAGACCCGATGGCCGCGTTTGCCATCGGCGCGCCGGCGATCCGTACCGACAGCGACGAGGAGGCGGAGTCGGAGGAGGTCACCGAAAAGGCGGTGCGAGCGGCGCCGCCGTGGCTGGTCAGCGGCGTCGTCCACATGATCGCCCTGATCCTGATGGGCGTCTTCTATCTCTCCGCCAACCGGGAAAACAAGGTCCAGATTGAAGCCATTTACGCAGAAACCGAAGGGCTGCAGCTGGAAGAGGACATCCTGCAAGATTTGGGCCGGATGGAATTGCCCGACATCAAGGAGCCTGCGTTGTCCTTCGATTTGCTGAAGGTGGACGATCCCTTTGCCGCGCCGCCGCAACTGGACCCAAGTCTGCTGAGCTTAGATGCGGTCCATTCGGTCAGCGACATGGTCGCGCCGTCGATCGGGCTGGCGCTGACGGGCCGCGAGAAGGGGGCCAAGGAGGCCTTGTTGGGCGCCTATGGGGGTAACGCCACGACCGAAGGGGCTGTCCAACGGGGCCTGGAGTGGCTGGTCCGGCAGCAGAACGCCCGCACGGGACTGTGGAGTCTTCAAGGGCCTTACAGCGACGGCGGCGGCTACGAGAATGAACTCGCCGCCACGGCGATGGCGCTGCTGGCCCTGCAGGGCAACGGGCAGACGCACAAGTCGGGCAAGTACCGGCGGAACGTCGAGAACGGCGTTGATGCGCTGGTTCGGATGCAGGACGCGGACGGCAACTTTTTTCGCGAAGGCGGCTTCAACCACCGGCTGTACTCGCAGGCTCAGGCCACGATCGTGTTGTGCGAGTTGTACGGCATGACGAAGGATCCGCGGTATCGCCAGGCGGCTCAGAAGGCGTTGGATTACGCGTCCAAGGCCCAATCGCCGATGGGCGGCTGGCGGTACGTCCCGCGCGAGGACAGCGACACGTCGGTGACCGGCTGGTTCGTGATGGCGTTGCAGAGCGGATTGATGGCGGGTTTGACGGTGCAAAGCCCCACACTGGACGGGATCAGGAAGTACTTGGACAGCGCCACGAAGGACGGCAGCTCCTACGCCTACCAGCCTCAGGGCGAACCGCTGCTGTCGATGACGGCCGAAGCGCTCCTGTGCCGCCAGTACTTGGGCTGGCCGCACGACGAACCGCGGCTGCGCACCGGCGTGGATTACCTGCTGCGGAACCGGATCAACTACGAGGAACAGGATCTGTACTACTGGTACTACGCCACTCAGGTCCTGCACCACATGGGCGGTAAGGACTGGGAGGCGTGGAACAAGGTCATGCGGCAAGCGGTTCCGGAGCACCAGGTCCAGGCTGGCCGGGAACAGGGCAGCTGGGACCCCACCAACGATCGCTGGGGAAACCACGGCGGGCGGCTGTACACGACCTGCCTGAGCATCTACCTGCTGGAAGTCTACTACCGCCACCTGCCGATCTACAAACACTTCACCATGCCTGGCTCGGTGCTGTCCTCGGCCGGCGAGAAATCGGATTCGTCCCCGTAGGGTTGGGATGCGCCACGATGGCCCATGCAGGAGGCGGCCGCTTGAATTCTGAAATTCCTTCCCGACGGGACCGAATCGTCAAGACCGCCAAGCATTCAGTACGTCTGCTGATTCTGGTGCTGGTCGGCGTCGGCATCTGGCACACGGTTGACAAGGCGATTGGCGAACTTCAGGCCAAACAGTTTGCGTTGAACCAGGTGCATCTCGGCTGGCTCCTGGCATCCGGCGTGGTCTATCTGGCCGCGACCGCGCCGTGCTGGGTCTTTTGGCACCGCACGATGCAGGCGATGGGCCAGCGGCCTCGTTGGCTGGATTCGCTGCGCGCTTACTACACGGGACACCTGGGCAAGTACTTTCCGGGCAAAACGCTGGTCGTCGTGATCCGCAGCGGAATGATCCGCAGCCCCCGCGTGGACACGTCGGTGGCCGTCTCTGCGGTGTTCGTCGAAACGCTGACCATGATGGCCGTGGGTGCGTTCACGGCGGCGGCGATCTTGGGCGTGTTGTACCGGGACCAGATGTGGCTGGTATTGGTGGCCGTCGGGTTGATGGTCGGCATCGGCGGGCCGACGGTGCCGCCGGTCTTTCGGCGATTGGTCAAGATCGTCGGAGCCAAGAAGGTGAACCCCGACATCGATCGCGCGCTGGCCGGACTCGATTACCGGCTGATGCTGTTCGGCTGGGTGATCAACGTGGCAGGCTGGGCCTTGATGGGGCTCAGCCTGTGGCTCACGCTGCGCGCGATTCCAACGCTTACGGCGAGGCCGGTCGAGTTGCAGGATTGGCCGTCGCTGACGGCCTGCGCCGCGCTGTCGCTCGTGCTCGGATTCATGTCGATGGTGCCGGGCGGCCTCGGCGTCCGCGAGTACGTGGTGATGACGCTGTTGTCGGGGCCGTTTGGCGCCGGGGCGGCCACGATCTGCGCGGTTCTCTCCCGCCTGGTGGGATTGCTGGCAGAGTCGGGCTTCGCCGCTTTGCTGTACCCGTTGAAGGCGGCGTCCGAAGTCGACGCGTTCATGAGTGATTCGCGCTAAGCAGCATTCGAGAAACAAGAGGCCGGTGTTTCTTGGCGATCATCACACGGAGTAACGTGTCGGGTGTTTCTTGGCGATCATCACACGGAGTGTGATGGCTACTTTGGCGGGGCGCGGTGTCGCGAGATCCCGGGCTCATGAGCAGTCGGGGCCAGCGGGTTGAGCGTGCCGTTTCGCGTCCAGTTCCGCGCTGGCCCGCGACGCCTGTTCGTGTTCATCGCGGGCGTCCAGTTCGACGGCGACCGCCAGGCTCTCGTGAAAGAACTGCCGTGCGGCGCGATCGCGTCCGAGGGCGGAGGAGATCAGGCCGAGTTCGCGGAGGCAGGGGGGCAGGTCGTTGCGGAACTTGCGCGCCAACCGGCGGCCGTGGATCGCTGCCTGTTGTGCTTGCTGCAGCAAGCGGCGGCTCTGGGCCGGATCCGTCTGGCGTATTCTTTCCGCTTCCCGGCGGAGCGCCGTGGCCAACCAGGGAAGGCAGGGGATGGCGTACGTGTTCTTCGTTCCTGCCCGGCGGGCGATTTCCCAACCTTGTCGGAAGACGGCGGCGGCGGCTCGGAAATCGTCTTCGGCCAGCAGACGCACGCCCTCCGCTTGCAGGATTTGAGACGTCGTCTGCGCATCGGTACCGCGCGGGCGGTCCAGTTCGGCCTGGATCATCTCGCGCGGCAGCTTTCCGCAACCGGCTTTGGACAGGATGTCCACGGCCAAGGCGGAGGCCTGTACGTCTCCCAGTTCCAAGCCGGAGTGATACATCTTCTGGGCTTCCTCTTGGGCGCGCTGCAGATCGCCCAAACGATAGAAGCTGGCAGCGACCTGGTAGCGAGCCATGTTCACTTCCCAGAAATCGCCGGTGCGGTCCAACAGGTCGATCGCCTGTTGGCATTTCTCGATGCACCGCGAGAATTGCGAAGCTGCGTAGAGCACGATGAGGTCCTCCGGAACCGGCGCGACCAGCGCACTGGGCGGCGGCGGGGCCCGTTGCCGTTGCTCGAACAGCACGTCCAACGGGCCGCCGGAAAACGGCACGCGGCCGGTGAGCGCTTCGTACAACACCGCGCCCACCGAATACCAGTCGCTGGCCTGCGTCACGGCGTCCACGGAACCTTGTTCGGGCGACATGTAAGCCACCGTATCGACGAGGCCGCTGTCGGAACTCAAATAGGCTTCCGCGCCTCCTAACTCGGCGGCCAGGCCGACATCCAGCAGAACCAGCCGTTCTTCGGCCGTCACCAAGATGTTCGAGGGCTTGATGTCCCGGTGCAGCACCCCCGCTTTGTGGAGCGAGGCAACCGCCGCCACCAGCTGTGTCAGGCCGCGGCGAAGGCGAATCAGCGCAACGGCGAGAGCGTCTCGCCCGCCGCCGGCGCGTGCGCACCCGGTTCGCCGCCACCGATGCCCAATCGGACGTACTGCAAGAAACCGACTCCCTCGATCAACTCCATCGAGAAAAACCACGTTTCGCCGTCCGAAATCAGCTCGTACAAGGTGACCAAGTTGGGGTGGTTCACACCGGCCAGGGCGCGCGATTCCTGCTTGAATCGCTGCAGAGCAATTGGATCGATTCGCGGCAATGCCTTCAGCGCCACGGTGCGATTCAGTTTGGCGGAAAACGCGCGGTAGACGACGCCCATGCCGCCCCGCCCCAACTCGCCTCTGATCTCGTAGCCCGCAACGGCAGGGAGATGGGAAAGCGTCTCCGCGAGCGGCGACGGCGGCCAGGGACCGCCGGTCGTTTCGAACTCGTTCACGAAGCCTAACCCTATTGTGTACAATCGTCGCGGATGTCGCAATTGCGAATCTTGTATCGGGCTACCCACCGGATTCCCCCCTCTGACCAAGGAGCACTGACATGGTCGCAAGAATTGGCTGGCTGGTTACGGTCTTTGCGTGGATTCTGCTGGCAGACGGGTCGATGGCCCAGCCCTGGAAGATTCCCCCGGAGAAGATGCACCGCGGTCCGGACCCTGTGGCCCAGGTCGAGCTAGCGGCCCCGCACGATCCGACATTCGAGTCGGTGGCGCGGCACTACCCCATGCTCCAGTCGCCCCGCGAGGCGCTGGGGGTGCTGGAAAGCGCGCGGGAGTTCGTGGTTACCGCGGGCGGCGAGATGGAGTTGAACAACTACCAGATGGACAAGCCGGGCCGCGGCGAGGCTTACCCTTGGGCGGCGCCGGAGAACAAGGCGACGATCTACTTCCTGTTCGGCAAGCAGGCGCCCAAGACGCGATACGGGCACGGCAATCCGCCGGACGCGAAGCGATTGATCGACGGCTACCTGCCAATGGTCATCGTGCCGTTCACGTTCCAGGGCGTCGCGTATCGCCAGACACTGTTTGCCTGGTCGCAGGGCATGGACCCGGACGGCCGACTGTGGGCCTACGTGGGAATGGAAATGAAGAACTCGACCGACGCGGCGGTCCGAGTCGAATTGGCTCAGCAGGCCGTGTGCGGAAGGAAGCAGCGCGTCGTGCCGCTTGGCAGCTGGGAGTTCGACCTGGCCCCGGCCGAGGAGCGGCGTCTGTGCCTGCGGATTCCCCGCGACGGCATCGTGCCCGACACGGAAATCACCAAGGATTCGCCCGAGTTCGAGAAGCGGACACGCCGCGCCGAGTTGCCGTTTTGTGGTGGCTTTCAAGGCGTGGAAACGATTGAGCCCCAAGAGTTCGACCGTTGCCTGGGCGAGGCGGCTCGGGCGTGGCGCGATCGACTGGCACGGGCGATGACGATTCGCGTGCCCGAGCAGCGAGTGAACGACGCCCACCGGGCCTGGCTGGCGTACTTGTTCACCAACGTGGACAAGGAGGGCGAACTTTATTTTCCCCATGACGGATCAGGCTTCTACGAGTTGGTGTGGGGGATCGCGGCGATCCAGTCCTGCCGGGCCTTCGACATGTACCGCTACTCGGACGAGGCGGGCAAGTACCTCGATTCGATCTGCACGCTGGTCCAGCCGGACGGCGAGTTGAAAACGGCTTTCGGGCTGTCCGACTCGGGCACGCTGCTGGTGGCCTTGGAAGACCACTACCGCTATACGCAGGATCAAGCGTGGCTGGCACGCGCGGCCGACACGATCGTGCGGATCGCCAACTGGTCCATTGCCCGGCGGGCCAAGGAAAAGGAGGGGCAGACGCCCGGCGCGCCCAACTACGGGATGATCAAGTACCAGCCCAGCGGCGATTATCCGGAGCCCGACTTCAGCTTTTTGTCAGACACCGCGTTGTGCGTGGGACTGGAGGCGGGGGCGCGCTGCCTGCGCACGGTCGGACGCGAGGCCGACGCGGAACGAACGGCTGCCGAGGCCGCCGCCTATCGCCAGGACATCGAAGCGGCCATGCGGCGGTCCGCGTTCGAACACGAAGGTCAGCGCCTGCTGCCCATCTTGCCCGCTTCGCGGGCCTGGCTGGAGCGGGCCAATTATGGCTCAACCGGCTACTACAGCCTGTTCGCCAGCCTGATCCTGGACACCGAGTTCCTTCCGGCCAGCGATCCCCACGCCACGTTGCTGATCAGCGCTCTGGAGCAACGCGGAGGCCTGTGCGCGGGCACGTGTACGTTCTTTGACTATATCGACCACGGCTTCACCTACGGCTACTGGCTGGAAATGCTCAAGCGAGGCGAGCCCAAGAAGGCGATTCTCGGACTGTACGGCTCATTGGCCTACGGCATGTCGCGCAGCACGTACAGCAGCGTGGAATGCACGCGGATCGAATCCGGCGGCAACGCGCCGACGCTGCCGCATCTCCGCTCAGGCACCCAGCAACTGAAGCTGTTGCGGATGATGCTCGTGCGCGAAGCAGGCGAGCGTCTGATCCTGGCCCAGGCGGTGCCGCAGCACTGGTTGAAACAGGGTCAGTGCGTGGACGTTCAAAACGCGCCGACCATGTTCGGTCCGGCGAGCTACACGATCCAGTCGGCCGTGGACCAGGGCCGCATGACGGTCCAACTGACCCCGCCGACTCGCAATCCGCCCGAGGAGATCCAAGTGTTCGTCCGCCATCCCGAAGGCAAACCCATCCAGCAGGTTTTGCTCGGCGGCAAGCCCCTGGATACGTTCAACGCCGACTCGGTGACGCTGCGCGAGCCGGGCGAGCCGCTGACCCTGGAGCTGCACTACGCGGCAAAGTGACGACAATCATGCGGTCCAGAAGATCCGGCGAGCGGCGGGCGTTAGCCCAATGCCACTTACTTAGGTTCCACAGGAGGGGGTTCTTCAACCGCAGACTTCTTCTTCCGTTGGCCTTTCTCGAACTTGGTGGACTTGGGACGCCGAGGATGGGCTTTCCGGGGATAGCTCCTCGGTGACTTGCGTTGGGGACGCCTCTTCTGCGAGGCCCGGTTCAGAGCTTCGGCGTAACGCTCCAGCCATTGCTCGACACCGCACGCCGACTACAGCAACAACCGGTCCTTCAGCGTCGTCCAAACGTCTTTGAAACTCAGGCGGCGCGGCTTGACCTTGGCGAGCTTCGCCGCCTGCCGACGGAATTGCGCCACCAGATTATAGGCGATCACCGAGGTGTACAGTTCCTTCTGGAACATCGGTGTCCTTTCCGCAAGCGTGCGGGAGTCAAGAAATACACACTGTGGGTGGTGGCC
>CAZAQY010000012.1:35595-69257 GCA_964486845.1 uncultured Pirellulaceae bacterium | reverse complement strand
AACGCCGTTGGCTGCAATTGGCGAGCACTCGCCGCCCAACCGCACCGTGGCCAGCACTTGTTTTTGCTTCTCGGCTGCAAAAACGAAGAGCGACTTCCGCGTCGCCAGGTAGACCTTGCCGTCGGCCACGAGGGTCGATCCCCAGATCGCGGCATTGTATTGGTAACTCTCGGTGTCGTGCGTCCAATAGCACTGGCCCGTGTCGGCGTCCAGGCAGTGGACCCATCCCGCCACGTCGGCCGCGTACACCAGACCGTCCGCGCGAACCAAGCTGGGCGAAGAAAACTGTCCGTGCAGCAGGCGAGTGCCGATCTGTTCGTCGTCCTGGGCCACCAGCTGCCCGGTGTGCTTGTCCAGCACGATCAGGCTGGGGGCCTGTGGGTTCGGCGGAGCGACGGGACCGCCCCACGGCCAGTGCAACTCCACTCCGTTGCCCGTGGAGATGTACACGAAATCGCCGTGGACCAGCGCCGAGTTGCTGAACACATCGGCCGGGCGGGAGGGGATCTCGGTCCACAGGTCGAAGCACCAGAGGATGTCGGCGTCGGTGGCCGTGAGTTGGGCCGGTTGGTCTTGGCCGTCCGCTTTGTATTGCGCCTCGCCGGTAAACGGCCCCTGGTTGCCGTTGGCCAAGCCGCGCACATCCAGGCAGAGCACTTCGCCGCGGCTGGTCACAACGTACACGCGATCAGCGTCGACCGTGGGCGAGGAGCAGATCCCCAGGTCCTTGCCTCCGGCCGGCAGATAGTAATCCCAACTGCTGCCCTTTTCCCACTTCTCAGGGCGTTCGGGTGTGGGAAAGTCGCGGTGCGGGGCGACCAACTCCCAGACGAGTTGGCCCGTCGCCTCGTCCAGGCAGACCACGCGGCCGCAGTCCGGCCCGGCCGTGCCCACGAAGATGCGGCCGTTGGCAACGATCGGGTTCCCGTAAGTGCTGGCGACCAGCTTGTGCTTCCACTTGACGTACGGGCTGGCAGGGTCGTTAAGGCTCGCAGCCTCCTGGCCATCCCGCAGCCGCAGGTCCGGCAACCCCTTCTCGCCGCTGACCATGTTCCGCTCCGAGCGTCCACCCCACTGCGGCCAATCGCCGGCCGGCGCAGCGGCCGACCATAACGCCATCCCGAACAAACCAAGGCAAACCTTCACACTTCGCGACAGCGCTTTCATGCAACTGCTCCGCTCTGTTTTCGTCCTCGCTAACAAGACTCTCTCACCTGCCTGGCCGACAGGCAGGGGTCGAAAAAAAGGGTAGCCGATACTTCCGCGTTGTCCACGCTCTTCGCAGACGCGCCGGGGACGGGTCAGAGGCTCATCCTACGGGAGTTTGAGTGGGCGCGGCGGAGATGTCAAGCATACTGCAGGACCCCGCTCGACGGGCGGCGCGGCGTATGTTACGGTGATTTGGCTCGATTCGGGTTCCCCCAGCATCACCGCGAATAGATATCTGCAAGGAGAATTCACCATGTCACAAGCAACGCGACGCGAGTTTTTGGCCCGCAGCGCGGCCGTAGGCGCGGCCGCCGGTCTTGCCGGTTTTGGAGTTCACCATGTTCAGGCTGCCGAGCCGCTGGTCAAGGGCACGCCCAATGCGGACAAGCTTGGCTGGCGCGTGGGCTTCTCGGCCTACACGTTTCGCGGTCTGACCCTGTTCGAAGCGTTGGACAAGATCGCTGCCGTCGGGCTGCGTTACACCGAATTGTTTGCTTGGCAGAAGCTCAGCCCCCAGCACATGGACGCCACGCCCGGACCGGGACTGTCGAAAACTCTGCGCCAGGATCTGAAGAAGAAAGCCTCCGACTTGGGCATCCAGATGATCGCCTGCTACACGGGCTTGGACAAACCTGAGGCGGCCAAGACGTTCTTCGAATTCGCCGCCGACATGGGCTTCCAGGCGCTGGTGAGCGAGCCGCCGGAAGCCGTGCTCGACGCGATCGAAAAGCTCACCGATGAGTACAAGGTCGATCTCGCTTTGCACAACCATCCGAAGCCGTCGCAGTACTGGGATCCGGAAACCGGACTGAAGGCGCTCGACGGCCGCTCGGCCCGGATGGGCTTCTGCTGCGATTCGGGCCACTGGTGCCGTTGCGGTCTGGAGCCGGCCGCGGTGCTCAAACGGCTCGGTTCGCGCGTCAAGATGTTCCACCTGAAGGATTTGGACGATTTCGGCGTACCCGGCGCCCGCGACGTGATCTGGGGCCAGGGCAAGGGGCGCATTGCGGAGATCCTGGCCGAGGTCAAGCGGCAGGGATTGAAGCCGTATTTCGGCATTGAGTGGGAACGCACGGCCGACAGCGAACCGGCGCTCCATGCCGAGGCGGTTGCGTTCCTGGAAAAGACGGCCAAAGAACTGGCCGGCAGCTGAGTCCGAAACGGAGGAAAGGGAATAGGGTGCATCGCAATGGGGGCAAGAGAATGGAGAGCAAGAGAATGAAAAGGTGGAGAATTTCTTGGCAACGCAGAGATCTTGAACATGAGCCAGCGCTGGGGCGCGCGGCGCGCGGCCTGCGGGCAGCGGTGCTGATCGCGTTGGGGCTGGCCTGGACGGGAACGCTGCCCGCCGCGGCGGCGGAATTGTGGATCGGCGGGGCCACGGTCGACATCACGCCCGATCGGCCCGTGGCGCTCGACGGGCAGCGCAACGTGCGGATCTCGAAGAAGGTCGAGACCCCGCTCTCGGCCACGGCGCTGGCTCTGCAATCGCGCGACGGCTACAAAGCGTTGGACGAGGCGATCCTGGTCTCGTGCGACTTGGTGGGCATCCGCACGGGGATTCTGGAACAGGTGCGTCAGAAGGTGAAACCCCGGCTGCCCGACTTCGACCTCAGCAAACTGTCCCTCTGCGCCACGCACACGCACACGGCGCCGGTCACCTTGGAAGGCCGCTACACGCTGCCCGACGGCATCATGACGCCGACGGAGTACGCCGACTGGATGACCACGAAGGTGGCCGACGCGGTGGTCGCAAGCTGGCAGAAACGCCAGCCTGGCAAGGTGGGTTGGGGACTGGGCCAGGCCGTCGTCGCCCAGAATCGCCGCGCGGTGTACGCCAACGGGACGGCCCAGATGTACGGCAAGACGGACCGGCCCGAGTTCCGCGGCCTGGAAGGCTACGAGGACCACACTCTGGAGGTTCTTTTCTTCTGGGACCAGCAGGAACGGCTGATCGCCACGGCGGTCAACATCGCCTGCCCGTCGCAAGAAGTGGGCGGCGGCTCCAACGTGAACGCCGATTTCTGGCACCCGGTGCGCGAGACATTGCGCCAGCGGCACGGCCAGGACCTGCTGGTGCTCGGCTGGCCCGGGGCCAGCGGCGATCAGACCTCGCGTCCGATGTACGGCACCCGCGCGGACGAGCGGATGCGCAAGCTGCGCGGCGGCCTGACACGCCTGGACGAGATCGCCCGCCGGATTGTAAACGGCTGGGAAGAGGCTTACGAAGGGGCGCGCAAGGACATCCGCAGCGATGCTGTTCTGAAGCATCGCGTCGAGCCGATCGAACTGCCGTGGCGCAAGGTGACCGAGGCGGAGGTGGCCGAGGCCCGCGAGCAGGCGGCCAAGTACGCCGAGGATCCGGCCCAACGCTGGAACTACCTCTGGAACCAGGGCGTCGTCGACCGTTACGAGGCCCAGCAGGCCGGCACGGCCGGCACGTTCCGGATGGAGTTGCACGTCCTGCGGCTGGGTGACGTCGCCATCGCCACCAACGAGTTCGAGCTGTTCACCGACTACGGCGTGCAGATCAAGGCCCGCAGTCCGGCGGTGCAGACTTTCGTCATCCAGCTCACCGGCTCCGGCGGCTACCTGCCCACCGTGCGGGCCGTGAGCGGAGGCGGCTACAGCGCGGTGATCCAGAGCAGCCGCATCGGCCCCGAAGGCGGTCAGGTGCTGGTCGAGCGGACGGTGGCGGCGATTGAGGAGTTGTGGAAGCAGTAATTCGCCGGGACCTGAGGCGATTCCGCCAAAGTAAAACAGTCGAACTAACCGCGTGCAGGAGTTCTTCGTATGGCGTCCGTCGAGATGACTCGTCGCGGCCTGATGAAAACGCTGGGGCTTCTCGGGTCCGCTGCATTGTGGGAGGGAAGCGGGCGGGCGAGCCTGGGCGGCGAACCGGCATCCGCCGGGGCGTTGGGTTCCGCGCACGATCTGTTCGAGCAATACGAGCGGCGGTTTGCCGAGGCGCGTCTGCGGATGCCGGACCGGAACCCGGCCGCGCCGGCGGATCGCGAAGCCATCGTCCGCGTGGTCAAGGAGTGCCTGGGCATCCACGACCAGTGGGTCCCCAAGATTCACACAGAGAAGGTACGGGATGCGGCCTTCGACGGCGGCCGGATCGAATTGCTCCGCGCCACTTCCTGGCCCGGCGTGGTCGCTACGGCGCTGCTGTATTTGCCCGTCCCAAGCTCACCGCGGCCGTGGCCGCTGGTCACCTTGTGTTGCGGGCACGGTCAGGGCGGCAAGTTGGCCGACGGTTATCAACGCATGGCGCGCCACATCACCCGCCGGGGCGCGATGGTACTGTGTCCCGACAACCTGGGCCAAGGCGAGCGCGCGGCGATGGGGCACGGCAACTGCGTCAAGCCATTCGCCTGCGGCTTGAGCGTCCAGGGCTTGATCGTCATGGAAACGCTCGGCTGGATTGCCTGGGCGTTGCAGGAGCCGCGAGTTGACCCGCGCCGCGTGGCGGCCGTTGGCAACTCCGGCGGCGGCACGCTCACAGTGTTTCTGGCCGCTTTGTGTCCCGAGCTGGCGGCGATTTCGTCTTCCGGTTATCCGAGCACGTTCGAGTTTGTGGCGCGCAAGGAGAAGAAGCACTGTCACTGCAACATCCTGCCCGGCGTCGTGGGCCAGGTCGAGATGTGGCACCTGCTGGGCAGTTTTGCGCCGCGGCCGATGTTCATCTTCCAAGGCGACGGCGATCCGCTGTTCCCGGCCGATCTGTTCTTCCACACGGCCCGCAAGATCCGGCAGGTCTATCGCGCCCACGGCGCCGAGCAGGCGTTCGAGTCGCGAGTCGTGACGGGCGGCCATTCCTGGGACGCGCCGCGCCGTATTGCCCTGGGCGACTTTCTGGCCCGACAGCTCGGACTGAAACGATCCCTGCCCGGCGAGAACGAACAAGAACCGGTGTTGACCGCCGCCGACCGCTGCTATGATTCCTGGCCCGCCGACGCGCTCAGCACGGATGCCCTGGCGGAACAACTCACCGGCCGCCGTATGGACGATAACACGAAGCTGTGGGACGTGTATCCGCCGGCCGTTTCTCGCGATGTTCCGCTCGACGACATCTCCTATCGTGGTTCCACGCGGCAGATCCTCGCCCAGTTTGAGGCGTTCTTGCGTCCGGGACGGGCGGCAAGCATCGGCTCCTGTTCTGCAATCCGGGCGACGCGAAGCAGCGCGTCCGCCTCACGGCGCGGCTGAGTTACGACGAGGCCCGGACTTGGCCGGTGGCCAAGACGATCTATGAGGGATCCAGCGCCTACTGCTGCCTGACCGTCTTGCCCGACGGCACGATCGGCTGCCTGTTCGAGCGCGACGGGTATGGCAAGATCACCTTCACGCGATTTTCGCTGGCGTGGCTCACCGATGGTCGCGACCGGCCTTAGCTCGGACGATTCCAACACGCAGGAGCGAGAGCCGATGATTGCACGCTCTGGCGAATCGGCTATATTGGCTCCCTGGTGGCGAGCCTCATTATCAGGGAGACATGATACGATGAAGACCCAGACGGCAGATCAGATCGGTGTTTGCAGTTGGTCGCTCCAAGCGACGGGGCCGGACGACCTGGCGGCAAAGGTAAATGCCCTCGGCCTGAAGAAGGTGCAACTTGGCCTGACGCCGCACCGCGATGATCCGGGCGCCTGGGAGGGCGTTCAGCAGATCCTTGGCGAATCGGGAATCTCGATCGTCTCCGGCATGTTCTCCACCCTTGGTGAAGACTACACCACGCCCGAGACGATTCGCAAGACGGGCGGAATTGTGCCCGACGAACACTGGGCAGGGAACCAGGAACTGGCCGCGGCCGCGGCCGCGCTGGCCCGGCAACTGGGCCTGAAGCTGGTGAGCACCCACGCCGGGTTTCTGCCCCACGAGCGCAGCGATCCGGCTTTCGACAAGCTGAGCGGGCGGGTGGCCACGCTCGCGCAGATGGTCGCCGAGATCGACGGATCTCTGTTGCTGGAATCCGGGCAGGAGTCGGCCGACACGCTGCTGCTGTTCCTGGACGAGATGGCCCAGCGGGGCGCCGGCAACGTGGCGGTCAACTTCGACCCGGCCAACCTGATCCTGTACGATATGGACGAACCGATCGAAGCGTTGCGGAAGCTGGTGCCCTACGTTCAGCAGGTACACGTCAAGGATGCCAAGCGAACCGCAGTGAAAGGCCGGTGGGGCGAAGAAGTGGTCGTCGGAACAGGCCAGGTCAATTGGGCCGCCTTTGTGCGGATTCTGGCGGAGGCCGACTACCAAGGCGACTACATCTTCGAACGCGAAGCGGGCGACGACCGGGTGGGGGACATTGCGAAGGGAATTGCGGCGTTGAAGGCCGCGATGGAGGAAGTGGCGTCGTAGGTTCACCTCCTATTCGCCAGACGGGACGTGCTGCCTGGCGAAGTACATCGCCGCAAAGATCTTCGGGTCGAGCAGCACGCCGCCGGCCCGTTTCCGCTCCAGCCACGCGTCGGCCTGATCGAGGGCGACGACATGGACCTGGATGTCCTCCGTTGCGTCCCCGCCGCCCTTGCCGGCACTGCGGCAGTCGCGGGCCAGAAAGAAGATCAACACTTCGTTGGTCAGGCCGGCGGAAGCCGGGCCTTCGCCCAGCCACTCGAGCCGGGCGGCTGCGTAGCCGGTTTCTTCCAGGAGTTCCCGCCGGGCCGCTTCCTGCAAGTCCTCGCCTTCGGCGCCGTCGAGATCGCCCGACAATCCCATGGGCAGATCGAGCCCCCGCGCCTTGACGGGCGGGCGGTACTGTTCCGCCAGCACGATCTGAACCTCTGCGGTGATCGCCCCGATGACGTTGAGGATGTCCAGGCCACATTCAATCAGATCGGGGATGATGGGCTTGATCGAGCCGCAGGAATGGTGGGCGACCTTGCAGCCGTACGCCCGTCCCAGATCGATGAACGCCTGGAATCCGGGGCGGAGGAACCGCCGCCACATTGCCGGCGACATGAACAGTCCCCGCTGGGTGCCGAAGTCGTCGCCCATCATCAGCACGTCGATGCCGCCGCCGCCCGCCTCGAGCGTGCGCCGGACGTATTCCAGGTAAAACTCGGCGATGCGCCGGAAGATGTACTCGGCGACCTCGGGCCGAAGCGCGAGGTCCAGCAGGATCTGGTCGACGCCGCGGAGGTACATGGCCGGCTTGAGCTGCGCGCAGCGGTTCATCCGATCGCCCATGAACACGACGACCTTGCCCGTCCGCTGCGCCTCCGCCACCTGGCGGGCGACGCAAGCGTAGTCGAACCAGTCCGGGCTGGGCCACTTGGCGTAGTCCCGAATCTCCGCGACCGACTGGGCCTGCTGGAGCGGGAAGTGGAGCACCTCCCGGTAGACGCTCGCCTGCGCGCCCGATCCAATCTCGACGCGGACCCGCGGCACGCCCCAGTGGTCCTCGACGCTGCCGTCCTCGTGTACCTCAGGCTCCGGCCCGACGTACTTCGGCCCGTCGATGTAGCGGAAGTCGACGCCGAGGTGCTGCAGCAACTCTTCCTGCGTCGAGAGTCCGAAATGCTCCAGCAGTCGGGCGGTGACCGAAGAGGTGGCCCAGTAGTCGATGGGCACCCGGTCGGGCTGCTGGTGGTCCAGGGCCAGGGCAACTCGTTCGCGTGAATCCATATTGTCAGCCGCTTGTGGTTTGCGGTCGCGCCTTCCAGATCATACAGGCCAGCAGGGCCGCGAGGAAGGCGGCAGACCCGAAAGTGACGAAGGTGATCTCGTATCCCTGCGACTTGATCAGCCTGCCCGCTCCCCAGCCGGCCAGCGTTGCACCGACATATCCCATCGCGTCGATGAACCCCGCGGCGCCCGCGGCGCCCGACTTCTTGCCGAAGTCCTGAGCCGCGTGGCCGACCATCAGGATGTGAGGCCCGTAGGTGCAGAAACCGACCGCCGCCACGACGAGCACGACCAGGGTCGTGTTTGTCGGATCGAGGTAGGGGAAGAGGATGGAGAAGACACCCAGCAGGACCAGCAGCGCGACCATCACCGGTGCCCGCCGGCCGCCGAAAAACCGGTCGCTGGCCCAGCCCGCCAGGATCGCACCGGCCGAACCCGCCAGGGGGTGAATACACAGCGTCATCGCCTTCTTGAAGTTCGCCAGCAGAGGCGCGGCGTCGCCGATGCCTTGGGCGTCGAGGAACGCCGGCAGCCAGTTGACGAACCCGTAGCGGTTCACGTCCAGGAGAAAGAAGGTCCAAGCCAGGATCCACAGGTACGGGTTCGTCAAGGTCCTCAGCACGTTGGCGGCGATGGTCGGCCCCGACCCGCTGCCCGCGGTCCGCAAAGGGTCCTCGTCCAGGTTCACCGCCGGCAGGCCCACGTCCTCGGGCCGGTTCCGGATCAGCAAGAAAAAAAACACGCCGACCACAGCCAGCAGGATCGCCGGAACCAAGAACACGATGCGCCAATCGCCGCCCAGTTCCTGCGCAAAGTAGCCCACCAGGAACAGGGCTACGAGGGTCGCGAGCGCACCGCCGAACTGGTAGCAGGTCCCCATCATCCCCATGATCTTGCCGCGCCGGCTCACCGGGTACCAATGGGCCATGACCTTCACCATCGGCGTCCATCCCATGGCCTGCAAGAACCCGTTGATCCCCCAGAAAACCGCCAACAGCGTCAGCACCCGTTGCGGGTCGGCCGCGCCAGGGGCGGCCACCAACAGCAACACGAACACCGCCAGGTTCATCACTACCGAGCCGAGGACTCCCAGGCTGGCGATCATGCGGCTGCCGAAACGATCGGCCAACTGGCCGTTGACGAACTGCCCCAGGGCGTACATCAAGGTCAGCGCCGAAAGGACGATGCCGAACCGCTCCGCGTCCCACGCGTAGGTCTGGCACAAGGTCGTCTTCGCCACCGGCATGTTGTAACGGCACAGATAGTAGGCCGCGTACGTCACCCAGACCGACCAGAAAATCCTCCGCTGCCATTGCCTCAAGTCGCCCGCTGCGACGCTTGGCCGATCACTCATGAGGTGTTCTCCCACGTATCCATGTCGGGGCACGATCTCGCGGCACGATTTTATCCAGGGGCACGCTCCGAGGCTGTGAAAAAATGGGACTGGCTCCGAGCTGGCACCGCGCCAATCCCTGAGAAAACAGGGGGCTGCGAGGTGCCTGTCCCAATTTTTTCACAGCCTCTCCGCGTGCTTTCTAGTCGATCCCAACCACGGACTCAACCCCTCGCGCCGGGAAACGGTTTGTCGTCTAGACGGCCGCAGGCGTCCCGCTCGGTCATTCGTCCCGGTTCGCGGCGGGTGAGCGGGCCGGTTGTTGCGATTTGGACCCAGGCGGGCTATCTTGCTTGAAATCGCGCGCACGAACGGCGGGGGTGCTGTCCACGCTTGCCTCGCGTGTCCGCGTCGCCCAGGAACACGGAAAAGGAGACCGCCATGTCCGTCCGATACCGTCCGTTCGTCATGTTTCTCTTGTCGTTGGTCAGCGCCACCGCCCTGCTGGCTGCCGAGGGGGCGCCGCAGCCGCCCGCAGCGGTCTGGCCGGCCCTGGAGGAAGCCGCCGCTGCGGATTCCGGGAAACGGCACGAGGCGCTGTTGGCGGTCGCGCAGGACGCCGCGGCCCCGCCTCAGGTCCGTGCATTGGCGCTGCTGGGCGCGGCCCGGACCGCGAGCACGCCGGATACGGCCATGGCGATCTGGCAGCGACTTGCCGAGGATGCTGCCGCACCGCTGGGCTACCGCGACGAAGCGCGGCGGCGGATCGCGGAAACGAGGCGAGCGGCACAGGGGCTGCCCGCGGGCGACGGCGCCGGGCACCGCGCGGAACTGCCTGAGCTTCCCAAACCCGCCGTCGCGCTGCACGTCGCACCGCGCGGCGATGATGCCGACGGCGGCACCGAGGCCGCGCCGCTGGCTACGCTTGCCGGGGCGCGCGACGCCATACGCAAGCTGCGCGCCGGCCACGGCGGCGCCCTGCCGGCCGGCGGAGTGCGGGTGGTCGTCCACGGCGGGACGTATCCGGCCGCCGACACGTTCGCGCTGGGGGCGGAAGATTCCGGCACGGCTGCGGCGCCGATCGTCTACCAGGCGGCGGACGGCGAGACGCCGATTTTGGCCGGCGGCGTGTGCATCGACTCCTGGCGGCCGGTCTCCGACGCCGAGATCAAGGAGCGACTCGCGCCCGCGGTCCGCGATCGAGTGCGCGAGGCGGACCTCGCCGCGCTGGGCGTCCGCGATTTCGGCGATGCGACCGACCTGCGCCGGGCGCCGGAACTGTTCATCGACGGCACGCCCCAGTCGCTGGCGCGCTGGCCCGACGAGGGGTTCGTCGCCACGGGCGAGATCCTGGGCACGGACACCTTCAAGGTCTGGGGCTCGATCCAGGGCTGCCGGGATGGGAAGTTCAAGTTCGTCGAAGACCGACCCAGCACTTGGGTCGAGGAACCTGACGTGCGCCTGTACGGCTACTGGTTCTGGGACTGGTACGAGGAATTCCAAAAGGTCGCCGCCATCGACGCCGGCGCGCGAGTCTTTACGCTCGCCAAGCCCTATTCGCAGTACGGCTACCGCAAGGGCCAGCGCTACCGGGCCCTGAACGTGCTGCGCGAATTGGACCGCTCCGGCGAATGGTACCTGGACCGCCGAAGTGGCAAGCTGTATTGGCTTCCGCCTGAGGGCGATGCCTGGGCGCGCGCTGCGGCGACGGTGAGTGTGTGGGCACGCCCCTTTGTGCAGTGGGAGGACGTCGAGCACGTTGTCCTTGCCGGGCTGACGATCGAAGACGGGCGCGGCGACGGCATCCACGTGCGCGGCGGCGCGTACTGCGTCATTGCCGGATGCACGCTCCGGCGACTCGGCGGGGACGCCATCGTCCTCCAGGGCGGCCGGCGGCACACCGTCTTCGGCTGCACGATGCACACCCTGGGCTGCGGCGGCGCGCGTGTGGCGGGCGGCGACCGGAAGACGTTGGAAGCCGGAGGCCACGTCGTAGAGAACTGCACCGTGGCGGACATCGCGCGCTTGAAGCGGACCTACGCGCCGGCCGTCCACCTGGACGGCTGCGGCAACCGGATCGCGCACAATCACTTCGAGCGCATCCCGTCCTCGGCAATGCGGGTCGAGGGCAACGACCACGTGATCGAGCTGAACGAGATCCGACACGTGGTGCAGGAGTCCGACGACCAGGGCGGCCTGGATATGTTCGGAAACCCGCTGTACCGCGGCGTCGTGATCCGCTGGAACCGCTGGAGCGACATCACCGGCGGCACGCACTGCGGGGCCGCGGGCGTGCGCCTGGATGACATGATTTCGGGCGTAACGGTCCACGGCAACGTCTTCGAGCGCTGCGGCGCGGTCCTGTTCGGCGGCATCCAGATCCACGGCGGCAAGGAGAACGTCGTCGACAACAACCTGTTCGTCGATTGCTTCGCCGGGCTCAGTTTTTCGCGCTGGGGCGAAAAGCGTTGGCGCGAACAGGTCGCGCGGTTTCTGCAGGACGCCGCCGCGGCGCCGTACGCGGCGCGCTATCCCGACCTGGCGCGGCTGAACGACGGCCCGGACGTCAATTGGGTGACGCGCAACGTGTTCGTGCGCTGCGGATCGGTGTTCTTGCGCGACGGCGGCATCCAGCGCTCGGCGCTCAACGCGGCGATCGACGGCCCCTTCGACGCGCCGGTCCTGGCAGACGCCCAGGCGATGGCCCGCGACCGGCGTCTGGCGGCCATCCTCGCGGCGCCGATCCCGCTGGATGAGATCGGCCCCTACGACCACCCGTGGCGCGCGGCTGCGCCGTAACACTCCGGATCGAAAAGGCGGACACTCATGAATCACGAGCGACCCGTTGGGAACGCTACTTGAACATCGCCGACGGGCATTTTTGCCACATTCGCCGAGGAGAACGACGTTGGTACTGGCCATCGCTTGGATCTGGGCGCTTCCGGATGCACTGGGCGACCTTCGAGGCTGGCGGAACTCCATCCACTTCATCAAGCCATGGGGAGAAAGTCATGAAACGGGAAGAGATACTGCAAAAGTTGGCTTCTGGCGAGCTGACGGTTGAGGCGGCGAACGAACTCTTGGAAGAGGCCGAAGGACGCAAGCGAGGCTCCCTGTACTGCAAGGTGAGTCAGAAAGGCGCGATCAGCGTCTACGGCCTTCAGCGCATGCCCGTGACGCTCTACGTGGAGCAGTGGGAGCGACTGCTGGGATTCGCCGATGAGATCCGGCGATTCGCGGAGCAAAACGACGCACAGCTAAGCCGGAAGGGAGCAGCGCGGGAAGCCGATAAATGAGAACCGGACGCCAGCGCGTTTCGGCTGATTCTTGCGGCGTTTTGGAAAACCACGTCGTTCTCGGAGATACCGACCTGCGCGAGCGGTTCTGTTGGCGGATCTAGAAGCCCTCACAAAACCGCCCAAGTAGGATGGCTGTCCGAGCCGTCCGGCGGTTTTGTCAGGGCCTCTTAGTAATTCGGCGTCGGCGGGCGGTAGTGGTTGACGTCGATCGAACGGAACCAGGCAATGGTCTGGGCCAGCCCTTCGCGCAGCGGGACGACGGGTTTCCACCCCAGGTGCCGCTCGGCCAGCGTAATATCGGGGCGTCGGCGAGTGGGGTCGTCCGGCGGCAGCGGTTCGTAGACCAGCGGGGATTTCGAGCCGGTCAATTCCAGCACCAACTCGGCCAACTCGCGAATGCTGAACTCGCCGGGGTTCCCCAGGTTGACCGGCCCGATGAAGTCCGTGTCCTGTTCCATCATCCGCACCAGGCCCTCGATCAGGTCGTCACAGTAGCAGAACGACCGCGTCTGGCTCCCATCGCCGAACAGGGTGATCTCGCCGCCGGCCAGTGCCTGGCGAATGAAGTTGGAGACGACACGGCCGTCGAAGGGGTGCATCCGCGGGCCATAGGTGTTAAAGATCCGCACGATCCGGATGTCGACGCGGTTCATGCGGTGGTAGTCCATGAACAACGTCTCGGCCGCCCGTTTGCCTTCGTCGTAACAAGCCCTCGGTCCGATCGGATTCACGTTGCCGCGGTACGCCTCCGGCTGTGGATGGATCTCCGGATCGCCGTACACCTCGCTCGTGGAAGCCTGCAGCACGCGGGCCCGGCAGCGTTTGGCCATCCCCAGCACGTTGACGGCCCCCATCACCGACGTCTTGACAGTCTTGATCGGGTTGTACTGGTAGTGCCCCGGCGCGGCGGGGCAGGCCAGATTGTAGATCCGGTCGACTTCCAGAAAGATCGGCACCGTCACGTCGTGCCGGATCAACTCGAAATTCGGACGGCCCATCAGGTGCGCGACGTTGGATTTCTGGCTGGTGAAGAAGTTGTCCAGGCAGATCACATCGTGGCCGGCTGCGACCAGGCGTTCGCAGAGGTGCGAGCCCAGGAAACCGGCGCCTCCGGTGACCAAGATGCGTTGGATGAGAGACATGCGTGCGGCTCCGGGAATGGGTTCCGTGCGCGGAAAGGAAGGGCTTGCCGGACGGGGCGTCGAGGCTCGACAGCCGAACTAAAAATCGTACCACAAAACTAGGCCATACTGCGTCTCGTAGTAGGGCAAAAACGCGTACTGGGTGCTGGCCCCGTTGTAGTACTGGAACCCCAACCGCATCAGCCGGGCCGTCATGTCCGCTCGCCAAGCCCAACCGACTTGGGCGGTCAACCCGCCCCCGAAGTCCAATTCCTCGCGCAGATAACCGTTGACGGCAAAGAAAGGCGCTCCGCGCAATCCGGTGGCCACGCGAGGGACATAGTCCAAGCCGAACTGCACCTCCCACGGTTCGCTGGCGACGCAGTAGAAGGCCCAGCCCACTTCGGCGTAAATCCGCAGGGAATCCGTCAGGTACAACGAGTGCCCCAGCACCAGGGCGTCGCGCGCCTGTCGAAACAACGGAAACTCCGGATTCTTCTCCCAGTACTCGTCGCCCAGATGGGAACTCATGTGGTAGTAGGAGAACTTCCACTGACTGAACTCATCGCCCCACGTCAACGGCAGGCCGACGCGATAGTCGGTCCCGCGGACGTCGACATCTTCCGGGATGTCCAGACGCACCATCGCGGCCGCCTCGATGTCCATCTGAAACCCTCGGGGACGGATCACGTCGCCATTGCCAATGCGGAAGAGCCCCAAGCGGCCGCCAATCGTCGCGTCCCACAGGGTGCTGTCGTCCGAGATGCTGACGATGCCGGTCGCCATGCGAGGCTCTTTGGGCCCAGCCAGGTACGAACGATAAATCAGCCCTTCGGGCAGCAACAGAAAGCCGTAATCGCTCTGCCGCAGATCTTGCTCGTACAGCGGTTGGCCGATTTCCGACTCTGGGGCGCTCTGCAGATCCACCAGCGGCAAGGACGAGCGCGAAGCGGTGGCCGGCCCAGCCAAGGACCCGCCTTCGCCGGGTGAACCGAACGGCTCGACGGCCGACGCGAGCGGACCCTCAGACGGCTGCGCCATGCCCGCCGCCGCAACTCGCCCAGGCAAACCTGCTATCAGTGCCAGCAACAGCGCGAGGGCCGTGCCAATGTTTGGATTCCCTAGTCTCATGCTTCATCCAGCGGGCGACCACCGTCATCGCGACGGACACTGGCTCGGCGGACGAGCCCGGCGAGACGACGGCCGAGCGGTAGTCTAACGCGACAGTCCATCTCGCAACAGACGAATTGACGATGCGCCTAAGGTTAGGTTGCTCAGGTACTTGTGGCTTGCTGCCAGCGGCGCGCCCGGATGCTCAGCCACGGGCCGCCAGCGGCTCCGCCCCACGGCCGGCCGCCAAGTCCTTGCCGCCAGCGACGGTTGTGGTAGGATACGGTTGGAATGTAACTACCGGTTCTATCGGCAATTCGGGTGTTATCAGTTGAATGGGAAATGCGGTGCCGTGCTTCGCGGGTTGCGGCCGCCAACGAAAAAGCCCGGCCTTTTTCAGAAAAGCCGGGCTCCTGGTATGATTTCTATTCCAACCGCCATTTGGCCTGCCGCAGCACCGCCCGGCTGGAGCCCGCCATCGCCTCGTACCAGACGCTGACCAAGGTGCCGTCGTCCAGTTGTACCGTGCTGGGATACCCCAAGTCGCCTCCCGCCCCGTCGCCGGAGACGACGATCGGTTCGGACCACGTGCGGCCGTGGTCGCCGCTCACGCGCGCTTGATTGCCGAACGGCGGCCGGCGATGCCCGTAGGTCATCAGCAGCCGGTCGTCTTTCAACCGCAGCAGGTGCGAGGGCAAGCCCCATACGCCGATCGACTGCGGCTCCGTCCACGTCTTGCCGCCGTCGGACGATTCGCATTGCAGCGTCTCGCCCGAATTCGCCTTGTTGTGGTTCCGGATCTGAACGAGGATCCGCTGGTCCGCCGTCTCGACCGCGTGCAGTTCGTGGTAGCTGCGATGGTCGTCGCCCGCGCGGGTGGGGATGGCGGCCAGCCACTGCCAGGTTTGACCGTCGTCCGTCGACTGGCACACGCCGACGCGGTTTTCGCCGCGCCACAACTCCTTGCCGGCGTACAGCAGGCGTCCGTCGGCGAGCTGAATTGGGCCGTGCGGGCTGTTGACCAGGCTGTCATACCGGCCGCTGAACGTGGCCCCGCCATCGGTCGAGCGGATCATCCAGACGCCCAGTGCGGCCTTGCGCTGCTCCGCATTGACGCGCGTATGGGCGGCCTGCCAGCGAGCCAAGCGATCCGCCGGCCAGTTGCCGTCCTTCTCTGCCTTGGTCAGGCTCGACTCGTAGGCCAGCGACGTGAACGTCGTGATCAGGATGGAACCTTTCGCCGTCTCCAACACGCCCGCATCCCGGTCGTCGATCGGGCCGTCCATCACGACTTCCGGCCAAGTCCACGTTTGGCCCTGGTCGTGCGAGCGCATCAAGTCGACCCGTCCAAACGGACAGACGTGCGCCTCGCGGCCGCCCGAACAGACCAACAGCAACCGCCCGTCGCGGCAGCGAGCCACCGTGGGCCAGCCGTGATACAGATCGGGCAGATGGCTGATGACCTTCGTTTCCAGAATCTGCACCGGCGGCGCGGCCGTGGCCTCCGAACGCCGGACGTGAAACAGGATCCCGGCAGCCGCCGCGCCGGTACTCGTCAGCCACTGGCGGCGATGAAGCGAAATGGACATGGATCGGTTCTCCTGGTGGGAGTGTTGGAGAGGGTGCGGAAAGGACGCATTCTACAGGGAACGACCGCCGGAGCAAACCAACGGTCACCTGCTTTCGGGGAGAATTGTCGCTTTGTCGTCCGGATCGTTGGCTCGGCGGTACGTGTCCAGCGGGGCCGGCTGAATCCAATCGGGCAGCAACCGCACGTCGTGCTCTCCGGCCAGGCTGCCGGGTTCGCTGGGCTCTGTCGGATCGTCGGCCCGGCGGATCTCCCACCAGCAGCGGCCGGCGTGATTGTGCTGGTGGTCGACGGCAAAGCCGGCGCGGCGCAGCAACGGGCCGATCCAGCCCATGCAGTGGTCGCAATAGTCGTGGTACTGCTGCAAACCGTTGCGGATCAGGAACCCCTTCGAGGGGCACTGGTGCATGTCGATGCGGTAGACGGCATCGGTGGTCGTGCAGTAATAGCCGGCGGCTTCATGCTCCAGCGTGTGGCCCCAGTACTCGATCATGCCGGGAATGCCCTGGGGAATGATCAACTCGGCGGCGTGACGCTGGGAGTCCTGCGAGATCGCCTCGTCCCAGTACTGGCGGACCAGGCGCTCGCCGCCGGTCCGGCGCAGCCATTCGAAGGTCCATTCGTAATGTCCGCAGAAGTCGTAGACGCCTAGCATGTGGCTTCTCGAATCTCGCTCAAGTCTTGGGGCGGCGTCCCCGCGTCGCGGGGCAGGAACGTCTGCCGGCAGGAGCCATTGCCGCCCGCGACGCGGACGGTGAAGCCCGCCGGTGCGGCGATCGACTCGTTCAGAAAATAACACTGCTGGCAGAAACACGGGACGATCTCCCGGTGGTGAGCGCGCAACTGCTTGAAAGCAGGGCAGACGCTGACGGTGACGACGACCGCCTCTTCGCTTTCCTGCACCTGGACCTCCGCGCCCGGTTCGGCTGCAAAGAACGCTCGCCAGTACGCGGCGATGCCGGGCAGACCGCGCTGTTTCCAAGCAGCGGAGACCGGAGCGTGGTACTGCGTGCCGAGATCGGTCCAGTAGCGGCGCAGGCCTTCCCAGCCGAACTGCCGCAGGACGAAGCGGAAGGTGGCGTTGATGGCGAAATAGAAGTCCGCCGCTCCGACCGGTTTGGTGTCGCGATAGGGCAAGGCACCAAGATGGGACAGGCCACGACCGTCCTGATCGGAGCCGGTCTCTTTTTCGTCGCGATCGAGGTTGGGGAATGGTTTCGTGCTCATGAGAGGACGGCGTCGAATTTCGCCGCACAATCCGCCAAGTGTTGGTGGATGGCCCAGAAGTCATTGCCGAAGGCGACCAGTTGTGCGCCGAGTTGAACCACCGCGCGGGCTTCGTCGGCGCTGCCGACGGGACGGCCCCAGGCCTTACCGTGCTGGCGAGCGGCGGCGGCCAATCGCTGCTGGGCCTGCATGATCACGGGGTCGGCGACGGCGGGCGTGCAACCCAACCGCAACGACAGATCGCCGGGGCCCAGGAACAGGACATCCACGCCGGGGACCGCCGCGATGGCTTCCACGTTCTGCAGGGCCAGCGGCGTTTCGATCTGGACCGTCAGGAACGTCTCGCGGTTGACCTGGTCCGTGTAGTCCGCCGGCTTGCCGACCAGGAAGTCTGCGTCCAAGCCCGCTCCATCCAGTCCCCGATCGCCCAGCGGCGGAAACTTCACGGCCTGCACCAACTCCTGGGCACGCTGCGGCGTCGAGACGTGCGGGATCATCAGGCCCGCAGCCCCGTCCTCCAGCACGCGGTACAGGCCCGTCTTCTCGATCGTCGCCGGCCGCCACAGGCAGTCGATATCGGCCAAGTGGTGCAGTGCCAACATGGCGGAAATGTCCGGCGAGTCCCACACGCGGTGTTCCGCGTCGACCCAGATGCCGTCGTAGCGGAATTCGGCGGCCATGCGCGGAAAGTAACGCAGGAAGCCGCCCAGCGAACACACACGAGCGACTTGGCCGGCACGGATTTTGGCGAGGATTTTGGAGCGTCTGATCATGACGGACCGTTATAACGCCGTGGCCGCGGCTTGGCAATGCGTCCAGGGAAAGTAGTGGTGCTGTTTCCAACGTTGTGTGTTAGAATCCAAGCACGCCGCCACCGCGCGGTGTCATGTCCGCCGGACGCCGACGTTTGCCAAGCCCTATGAGGAGCAACCGAGTATGGCCACGATCTTGCGAGTGAATATGAGCGATCTTTCGGCCTGCCGGGAAGAGATCGACGCGCGTTACCGGAAACTGGGTGGACGCGGTTTGACCTCGGCGCTGGTCGCGGACGAGGTGCCGCCCCACTGCCATCCGCTGTCGGCGGCCAACAGATTGGTGCTGGCCCCCGGCATCCTGACCGGAACCGGCGCGCCATGTTCCGGACGATTGTCGGCGGGAGCGAAGAGTCCGCTCACAGGGACGATCAAAGAAGCCAACTCCGGCGGCATGGCCGCCATCGACCTGGCGATCTGCGGCATTCAAGCGGTCGTTGTGGAAGGCCGGCCGGCAGCCGGCAAGTGGTACCGCTTGCGGGTCACGCCCGGCGACGCCGTGCTCGAGCCGGCCGACGATCTGGCCGGATTGGGAAACTATGACACGGTGGCTCGGCAAGGCGAGCGGTTCGGCGACAAGGTTTCGTGCATCAGCATCGGCCAAGCGGGCGAGATGCGCTCCGGGGCGGCCAGCATTGCGGTCACCGACGTCGAACGGCGGCCGACGCGGCACTGCGGCCGCGGCGGCCTGGGGGCCGTGATGGGATCGAAGGGACTGAAGGTGATCGTCGTCGATCCCACCGGCGGTCAACGGCCGCGGCCGGCGGACATGGCGGCCTTTCGCCAAGGCGTGCAGAAATTCAACGAGGCCCTGCTGGGCCATCCGCTGACCGGGGAAGGCTTGCCCAAGTACGGCACGAATTCGCTGGCCAACGTGCTCAACGCCGCCGGCGGGTACCCGACGCGGAATTTCAGCGACGGGCAGTTCGAGGGCGTGGAGCCGATCAGCGGCGAGCGGCAGCACGACGTGATCCTGGAACGGGGCGGCGAAATCGCGCACGCCTGCCACCGCGGCTGCACCATCCGTTGCTCCCGGACCTACGTGGACGAGCACGGCGAGTTCGTCACCAAGGGCCCCGAGTACGAAACCGTCTGGGCGCACGGGGCCAACTGCGGGATCGACGACTTGGACGCCATCGCCCGCATGGACCGCATGGACGACGATCTGGGGCTGGACACGATCGAGACCGGAGCCACGATTGCCGTGGCGATGGAAGCGGGGGTTATTCCCTTCGGCGACGCCGCCGGTGCGCTGCGATTGCTGGACGAAGTCCGCCGCGGCACGCCGCTGGGGCGGCTGATCGCCTCCGGCGCAGAAGTGTTCGGCAGGGCATACGGCATCGAACGCATCCCCACGGTCAAGGGTCAGGCCATGCCGGCCTACGATCCGCGAGCCATCCAAGGCATCGGCGTCACGTATGCCACCTCGACGATGGGCGCCGATCACACGGCCGGCTATGCGGTGACGGCAAACGTGTTGAGCGTGGGCGGCCAGGTCGATCCGTTGCGGACGGAAGGGCAAGTGGAACTGAGCCGCAACCTGCAGATTGCGACCACCGCCATCGATACCACCGGATTGTGCTTGTTCGTGGCCTTCGCCGTGCTGGACAACCCGGCCGCGTTGGAGGGCATTTGCGAGATGCTCAGCGGCCACTTCGGACGCCTCATCAGCGCCGATGACTTCTTGGCGCTCGGCAGGCAGACGTTGGCCGTAGAACGAGGTTTCAACAAAGCCGTGGGCTACACCGCCGCCCACGACCGCCTGCCGGACTTCTTCCGCACCGAGAAACTCCCGCCGCACAACATGACTTTTGTGGTCTCGGACGAGGAACTGGACCAGGTTTTCGCGGGGATTGGATAAAGGCGTACGATGAGCAAAGTCCAGGTGTGCGTTTATGCCGATCTGCGCCAATTTGCCGGCGGGGCCGCCGCCGTGGAAGTCGACGCGGAACCGGGACAAACCGTGGCTGCGCTGCTCGAACGGCTGGGAATCCCCCGCGAGCGGACCAAAATCGTCTTTGTCAACCACCGCGCAGCGCAGCCGGACCGCGTGCTGAAAGGCGGCGAACGCGTGGACCTGTTCTCCGCGATTGGAGGAGGTTGAGGTTCGGCTGATCGTGACGACCAAAATTTGTCGCCTTTTGGGAAGAAACTGAGCTAAGCTTCTTGGAAGAAGCACGAAGCGGGCTGAACGCCGGCGCAGATACGTGACTGCGACACTGCGGCTTGCCGGGCACGCATGCCCGGATCCGCACGGCAACTTCGCCTCGATCTTACGGAACTTCCTTTCGCTGGTGGGTGGGACGCATGCGTACGATTCTACGATTTCTTCGCCGGGACCAAGGTGCGACGGTGGTCGAGTATGCCTTTATGCTGGGCGCCATTCTGGGCGTCATCATCATTACCGTCGAAATCTTCGGCTCCAGCACGAACGGTACCTTCGCGAGTTCGGTAGAAAAGATCAGCAGCGCGGTAAATTAGCGCCTGTCCCAAAATCATCCGCGCCTCGCCGACTTCGGGTGAAATTCAAAAGACCCTCCTCGAAGATGGTTTGCGGCACGTGACCCTTCCTATATAACCCGGACGTGCTTTTCCAAGCCCCGGACTCAAGGAGTCATTTGCCGTGAAACCGCTTGCGCCGATCACGAACCGCCGTGCCAGCCTGATCGTCGTGCTGGCCGCATCCGTAGGGTCCGTTTTCATCGGCGGTTCAGCGCCGGCCGCCGATGCGTCGCGACGCCTTCTGCCGCGGACGCCATGACGCAGTTCGTGCGCGTCATCCGGGTGAAAACGACGATCGAACATTTCCGCGAGATCGATCCCGACAACGTCCGTCAAGCGTGGGTCTCGAAACCGATCCACCACGTTTCGCGCGGCGGCACGGCCTACTTGTTGGCCGTGCGAAGCGGCGCACGACGCCCAACGGCAAGAGGCCTCACCGGCCGTCCGACGCCAGGCCGGCAACGGAATGGATCGCGAATCCCCCCCAAGGCCGGCTTCGTGCGCACTTCCGGCACGGCGAAGATGTGAGCCGTGCCACACGCAGGGCCACGCCCGTCGCCGACCGACGCGCCGCAGACGGGGACGCTGCACGATCGAAGCCGGAAAGCGCCGGTCACGCTGCAGCCTTGGCAAGCTCGTCTGGTGCAACAGCAGCCTCGATTTCGCCGGAGAACACGGCGGGCGTTCGAGCTGGCACGGCCACCGCCAGTTGGCCGCCACGCACCACTCCGCCAGTCCCTTCGCCGAAGATCACTTTCACGTCCGTGCCTTCGCGACAGAAGCGGGCGACGTCCAGCGATAAGCCGGCCGCCTGCTCTCCCGCATTGATCACGGTCACCAGCGTCTCTTCGGCGTGGGATCGTGCAAAGGCGTAGCAGTGGCCCTGAGCGTACAGCGTATCGTAACGCCCATGGCGAAGCGCCGGATGCGCGTGGCGCAGGGCGATGGCTTGGCGAAAGAACGCCAGCATCTCCCGGTCCCAGCGGCTCGGATCGTGCCAGGGAAACGGCCAGCGGGCGTCGCGGTCCCGGTGCGGCTTGTCATAGGCCTTCGTCCCGCGCAACGCGATCTCGTCTCCGTAGTAGACGCAGGGGGCACCGGGGAACGTCATCTGAAACAGCGTCGCCAGACGGACCGTGGCCTTGTCGCCGCGCGCCAGACTCAATAGCCGGGGCGCATCGTGGCTGTCCAACAGATTGAGTTGAGCTTTGGTCACCTCCCAGTCGTACAGCTGCAACAGATGGTCGATCCGGCGTGCGAATTCGGGGGCGTCGATGGCGGGATACGGATCGTAGGAACGACTTTGAGCCAGCGTTTGGCTCACGCGGTGGCCGGCGGTGAACGCAATCGTCGCCGCCGCAAACAGGTAGTTCATGGTGGCGTCAAAGCGGTCGCCGCGCAGCCAATCGGCCGCCTCGCGCCAGATTTCCCCCACCAGGTAGGCGTCGCGTTTGATCGCGCGGACGCGACGGCGGAACTCCTCCCAGAAGCCGGCGGTGGTGATATCGTTCGGCACGTCCAACCGCCAGCCGTCGATATCGTAGTCCCGGATCCAGTGCTCGGCGATCTGCATCAGGTACTCGCGGACTTGCGGATTGTCGGTGTTGAATTTCGGCAACGCGCGATGCCCGTGCCAACCGATGTAGTTCGCGGGCTGGTTGCCGTCGTACGGCGCGAGCGGCCAGCATTGGATGTGAAACCAATCCACCCAAGGCGAATGGGGGCCGTTTTCGAGGATGTCGTTGAACTGCAAGAATCCGCGACTGGCATGGTTGAACACGCCATCCAGGATCACTCGGATTCCGCGCCGGTGCGACTCGCCGATCAACGCCCGCAGCGCCGCATTGCCGCCCAACAGCGGATCCACCTTTTCGTAATCGTGCGTGTGGTAGCGGTGGTTGCAGGCGGATTGGAAGATCGGGTTCAGATAGATCGCGGTGATGCCCAACTCCACCAGGTGGTCCAGGTGCTCCACGACGCCCCACAGGTCGCCACCGTGGTAACCGTGAGTCGTCGGCGCCCGGTGCCACGGGACCAGACCGGCCGGTTTCGTCAGGCGCTCGCTGCGCGCGAACCGGTCAGGGAAGATCTGGTAGAAGACTGCGTCCTGGACCCAGGCGGGAACCTCGATCGACGTGGAATCCGTTCTGTCGCTCACTTGCTCTCGTCCTTCACGACAACAAATCCCTTCTCGGCGTCCGCGCGTGCCACGGCAACGCTTCCGCTGCATCCTATCCCCGTCCGGCATGGGCCGCGAGCGACCAGCAGCTGGCCGTCCGGCAGGCCTACGATCCCCAGCGAGCAATCGAGTTCGTACTTGCCGAGGAAGTGGAAAGACGCGTCGGTCTTGAGCAGCACTCGAGGATTTCCGTAACAGCCGAACCACCAGCCGTCGCCGGCGAAGGTCGCCGTCTGGATGCCCATCAGCGTGTAGCCGCTGCGGACGATGTGCTTCTTGACAAAGCGGAAGGCTTCGTCGTACTGGTAGACGTAGTTCTCGTTCACGCCCGGCGGCAGGCCGCCGACGATGAAGAACTGCCCGTCGCGGAAGCCGATACCGCCCGCTCCGTGGAATGCCTCCTGTGTCTCGTGCTTGCTCAAGAACGTCAAATCGCCCGCGTCATACACGTAGACCCACGAGTCGGCGTTGCCCGCGGGATCGTTGAACTTGCCCAAATTCACCGCTACGTAGATTTTCCCGTCGTGGAAGCAGAGATCGCCGTGATGGCTGGCCACCGGGATCTTTTTCAGCACCTTTCCCTGCTTGTCGGTCTTCACCAGCACCGTGGTGAACGACCAGTAAATGGCGTCCTGCTCGTTGGTGCAAATGCCTTGCAGGTGTTTCGGGTAGGTCCCTTCGCACTGGACGCTGGCCCATGGGACGGCTTTCTCGGCGACAGACTCGGCGGCAAGGATTTCCTGTCCGAAGCCGACGCCAGCGACAACCAGGCAACAACAAAGAACGCAAAATCTCATGGTGTCATCTCCTCTGGAACAATCACCCGCCCGACTCATTCGCTTCCAAGTCGATTTCCGGATGTGTGTCAACATGTTTCCTCCATTTCGCCACTATCTGCGCCAAGTCGGCTTTCGATGCCGGGCCCGCGGATGCGAAACGGGCGGCGGTTCCTCGGCCGCCTTTCGGCCAAGCAGTTTTTCATCGCACGGCTGCACCTTGGCCGCTCGAGGGCGATCGCGCGCAGCAGGGGTCCGGTCGAGATCGAAGGACACCGCTTGTCCCTCCTTCAATCGCTCAAACGGCTCGCCGACCACAGCGCTGGAATGGAAAAAAACATCCCCGCCGCGATCGCAAGGCTTGATGAAGCCGATTCCCTTTTCGGCAATAATCTTGCAGATGGTTCCGATTAGCATTTCCCCAGTGTACTCCTGGCCGCCGGCGAATACCAGCCTTCATCAAGCCTCTTCCTCAAGCATGGCGTCTTGACCGAGGCGTGACGATGTAGTTCAACTAGAAGCCGCTACAGACGCCAATTCACCATGTTGGGAGGTGCGCCCATGACCGCCGGAAATTCCACTGTCCAGACCACGCGACGACGCTTTCTGAAAACGGCCGCGGCCCTTTCGGCGCTTGGTGCCGCAGGCGCCGCCTGCAGCCGCGTGCGGCGGGCCTCGGCCGCAGATGCCGTCGCGTCGCCGCTCTCGCCCCCGAACGAGATCATCCAGAAGGCCCGCCAGGCCGCGCTGGACGTCCTGAAGCCCAGCCAGAAGGAACTCGAACACGGGCTCGAACTCCACGCCAACTCGCTGGTGTTCGAATCCTACGGGTTTTCGCCTCGCGCCGCACTGGACGGCGACTTGATCCGCAAGGCAATGGAAGAGGGCGCCTCGGAGGCGGAGCTGAGCGACCTGCACGAAGAGTTGCCGATGATCCGCAGCGCCACCGATCAGGCGGAACGGAAAGAATTCCTGGAAGCCTTCCGCGCAGCGGGCGTGACGTGCATCTTCCAGAACGCGGGCGAGGAGAGCAACGACCCGCTGCGGCTGGTCAAGCGGCTGGCGCGGTTCACGTTCGCCACCGACCTGTTGCGCGACGAGTTGTTCAAAGCGGCTACGCCGGACGACATCGTGGCCGCGAAGAAACAGAACCGCCTGTGCCTGTACTTTACGGCCAACGGCGTGCCGCTCCGCCAGCACTGGAACAACGTGCGCGACGAACTCGGTTTTATCCGCGTCTTTCAGCAGCTCGGCATCCGCATGATGCACCTGACCTACAACCGCCGCAACCCGCTGGGCGACGGTTGCGGCGAGGCGACCGACGGCGGGTTGAGCGATTTCGGCCGCGCGGCCATCGCCGAGATGAACCGTGTCGGCGTCATCGTGGACGTGGCCCATTCCGGCTGGCGCACGAGTCTGGAAGCCGCCCAGGCATCGCAGCAGCCGATGGTCGCCAGCCACACGACCGCCGCCGGGCTGCACCGTCACATCCGTTCCAAGCCCGACGAAGTCATCCGCGCCATCTGCGACACCGGCGGACTGGTGGGCATTTGCTGTATCTCCGGCTTTCTCGGCGGCGAGGGCCACATCGGCACGTTCCTCGACCACATCGACTATGTCGTCAAGAAATTCGGCGTGGAACACGTCGCCATCGGCACCGACATCGCCTACCAATCCCGAAACTCGGCCGCCGAACGTGCGAAGATCCCGAAACGCGACACGGGCCTGCGCAGCATGCCGCGCTGGGAGGCGCTCTGGCCCGAAGGCTCCCTGGCAGGCCGGGCCGCCCCCAGCCTGGCCTGGACCAATTGGCCCCTGTTCACCGTCGGCCTGGTCCAGCGGGGCTATGCCGACGACGCCATTGCCAAGATCCTGGGCGGCAACATCCTGCGCGTCGCGCGCGATGTTTGGCAAGGAAGAAAGTACCCATGAGCGTGTTTCGTCTGACCGCAGCGTGCTGCCTGGCACTGCTCCTGGACAGCCTGTCGCCATCGCAAACGCCGCCGCAGGTGCTGGTCACGGACTCCGGCGTGCAGACCGTCACGATCGGCCCCGGAGCGCCGGCGCACACCATCGGTCTGCAAGGCCATCGGCAGCTGATCACGATGGATACCGGATCGCTGGTGTACGGCTTGCGCTATGTCATCGCCAGGGACCCGAAGGAACCGCAAGCGGCCATTCCCGGCGAAGGCTACATCGGCATGCCTCAGCCGGTCGACTGCAACTGGTACGGCGGCGGATTCTTCGACGTGCAACTCAACGGCCAGAGCATTGGCAGGACGCTGATCCATTCGCTGACCGGGCGCAGCTCCGGCAACCGCGGCACCGTGGATTTCGTCTTCGACCATTCGCAAGCCGTGGTCCGCGTGCGTTTCGTCGCGCTGGCCGGCGGGGACTGCCTGTACGCGCAGGTGCTGCTGGAGCCGAAGGTGGAAATCACGGCTGTGCGGATGGCGGTGCGCTGTTACCCCTCCGCGTTTGTCAGCGACGCGGACCGCCACGTGCTGACGCCCACGCGCGATCTCGCTCAAGGCCAACGGGCAGAACTGGACATCGCCCAGGAGTGGTGGACGCTGTACTACGACAGGGTCTATGACGCCGGGCACATCTCGCCCACGCACCGGGGCGTCGGGCCGTGCGCGGTCCTGTGGCCTCCCGGCCAGACCGAAAAGGCGGGTTTCACCGTCGGGAGCTATGGCACCGATACGGTGTTTACGCTCAAACCGGCGATGCGCGATTTCCGCTTCGTCTTCTTCGACTATGCAGGCAAGACGAACGCTGCGGCGAAGTCCGACCTGGGGGAGCGAGGGAAATCGCTGCTGGATGAGTTGACGGCCTTTGCCTTCACCGACCCCAGTCTCGCGGATTGGCCGCTTCCGGAGAAGCAGGCGGAGATCCGGCGGGCGCTGGCTTCGCTGCCGGAGGACAAGGAAGCAGCCGCCCAGTACGACCGCTGGGCCCGTGAGTTGGCCGAGCAATTGACGCTGGTACGTTCCGGTTCCTCCGGAGCGATCATGGCCGAGGCCGACGCGGCCAGAACCATCGGCCAGTGGGACATCGGCCTGCCGGCGCTGAAATTGAAGGCGCTGTTAAATGAGATCTGAGCGGCGGAAGGTGTCGTCTTCCTTCTTTGCGTGATCGTGTACTTGGAACCGGATGCCCCGATTTCGTGGCGCGTCCGAACGTCATCCGCTGGCCGGAGCGGGTGTCATTGAGAATGGCTTGGTTCGCCCCTTCCCGCCAGCGGAACGAGGGGTTGTCACACGGTTCATCGGCAAAGTAGAATTCACCGTTGCATGACCGACAAGGAAGGAGCAAACAGGCGTATGTCAGTCACCATTGTCTTGAATGATTCACTGGCAGACCAACTGCGTGCTCAGGCTGGCATCGAACAGCAAATGTCCACCGAAGAACAGGCCGAACTGAGCATCCTTCAGGCAGAATTGGATGAGCGGCTGGGACACTGGGACGACCAGTTGCTGACGGAACTGAGCGGTCTGGAGCAAGCTGTCGAGAGTCTGCGCGACGATGGAAAATGATCCCAGCACTCCCCGGCTGTTTGCCTATCCCCGCACCGTTCACGTCCGACGGCATGGACCGAACGGCTACCTTAATTACGCCGATTTCAAACCCTGGCTGCGCGACGAATTCCAGTTTCGTTGCGTCTACTGTTTGTGCCGCGAACGTTGGTTCCCCGACGGGAATGAGGCATTCAGCATCGATCACCTTCAACCCAAGTCGGTTGCCTCAACCCTTGTGTGCAACTATGACAATTTGGTTTACGCCTGTTGTCACGATCCAGATCTGACCATCATGCCAGGGGAATAACGAGAGAAACCGTCATGATGCGATTCTGTCTGCTGTTGAGTTTTGTGTTCCTTGCCGGGGTCTGTCTGGCCCAGGACATGGCCGAACTCGATGTCGACCACAATGTCCGCGCCGAGTTCACCACGCCGCACACGGATTGGGCCGTGCCGTATGCGCTGGGCAAAACCCGCGTGTTGTTCTTCCTGCGGGGCCACGACACGGAACCGCGCGAGGTCATCGAACTGGTGCAACGGTTCGACCTGGACCCGCAGATGGTCTTCTGGACGCGCATCATCGACAGCACCCAGGAGCATTGGCACGGCGACGAACGTGGGATCCAGCGCATGGCCCGGTTGCTGACTCAGAAATGGGACGCCTTTGTGTTTCTGTCACCGGAATCGTCCGGGGTACGGGACCTGATGCCGGACATGCTGCCGGTCGAGCAGCAGTTCGCGATGCTCAAGGCAGTCACCGAAGGCGCGGGCCTGGTCCTCATCGGCAGCGACGACAAACGCGTGCTGAAGGACAAGAACCAACTCCAGGAACCGCCGGCGCTGCTGTGCGACGTGGACGGCGCGGCGGCCTTTACGATCGTGAAGGGCCGAGGCGTGCGGCTGCCCAAACGCCCGGCGATCGAGTATCGGCCCGGCTGGGAGGTGGACTATGACCAGTGGGCGATGCGGGTCGGCAAGGCGATCCTGTGGGCGGCGGACAAGGAGCCGAAGCTAAGCCTGACCGTGCAGACAAAGAGCCAGGAGTTGGACCGGGCGACGCTGCCGGCCGCTGCGGCGAGCGCGCAGTGGCAGGGAGCCATGCCCGGCGCCGTCGCCGACATCCGGCTCCGCCGCGACGACGGTCAAGTCATCGTCACGACCAGGCAAACACTGGACCAGCCCGAGGGCACGTTGGACCTGGAGATCCCTCGCATACGTTCCGGCGACTACTACTTTGATGTCGTAGCTCGTGACGGCGACCGCGTGGCTGGCTTCGGCAGCGTGCGTTTCACCGTCGTGAACCCGCAGCAGGTGCTGGGGCTGAAGCTCGATCAGGACTGGGCCGAGGTCGGCCAATCGCTGGAAGGCCAGGTTCAGCCGGCGAGCGAGGGCCGGCCCGGCCAGCGTTTGATCGTCAGTCTGCTCGACCGGCGAGGCCGTGAAATCGCGCGGCAGATGCCTCCGGCCGATGCGGCGGAGAAGGCATTCAGCTTCGACGTCCAGCCCTGGTTTCCGATGCTGCTGACGGTCCGAGCCACGCTGCTGGATGGAACCGCGGAGGTCGAGTCGGTCTGGCAGTTCGCCCGCGTCGTCAAACGCCATCGCGGCCAGTTCAACTTCGTCATGTGGGACATCCCGCACGGCACTCTCGCGCCCTGGGCCGAACAATCGTTGGCCGACACGGGCGTGACGGTACACCTGGCCCACGGCTCGCCGCGGCCTCACTTGGCCGCCTACGAAATGGCCTGGATTCCGTACACGACTCACATCGGCGCCGCCTGCCAGCCGGTGTGCTGGGCGGACGACGGCAAGATCCAGTCGCACGTGGTCGCCATCGCCGACAAGCACATCCCGGCGAGACAGCACGGCGTGTTCGCCTATTCGCTCGGCGACGAGATCGCGGTGCGCGGTTCGTGCCTGGGTCCCTCGTGCCTGGCGGCTTATCGCACGTACCTGCAGGAGCAGTATGCGGACATCGCCGCGCTGAACACCTCGTGGGGCAGCAGCTATGCCAGCTTCGACGAGGTGCAACTGAGCAAGCCCGACGACAATGACGAGGCGGAATCGCTACGGACCGGCAACTTTCCCCGCTGGTTCGATCGCCAGGCTTACCAGTCCCACAACTTCTGCCAACTCTGCGAGCGATTTGGCAAGAGCTTTCGCGGGATCGATCCGGCGAGTCGCTGCGGGTTCGAGGGCGCCGGCACTTTCGGCCGCGCCGACGACCTGGACGGCTTCGTGCGCTCGAACACCTTCTGGTCGCCGTATCCAGGCACGGCCGACGAGGTCGTACGTTCCATTGCCCCCCGCGACTTTCCGCGCTCGAACTGGATGGGCTACACGAAAGATCCCGACTCGCTGCTGGAGAAGTACTGGCGGATGATCACTCGCGGATGCGACAGCGTGTGGTGGTGGCGTTGGGACGCCCTGGGCCGTTTCCACGGCTGGCTCTCGCCCAACCTGGACCCGTATCCCACAGTCGGGGAGATCCTGCGGGACACCCAGATCGTGCGCGACGGCCTGGGCGATCTGCTGCTCGATTCCCAGATGCAGACCGACGGCATCGGCATCCTGTACTCGCTTGCCTCGGGCTATGCCGCCAAGGTGCAAGTTTCGCCGTCGTACGGCAGCTACGAGGGCAACCATACTGCTTTCCACAGTGCCTTGCGCGAGTTGGGACTCAATTTCCTGTACTTCACCGACCGGCAGATGCGGCTGGGCGAGGTGGAACTTAGCAAGTTCAAGGTCATCATTCTGCCGATGACCCAGGCGCTGGGCGGGCAGGAAGCGGAGATGCTCCGCGCGTACGTTCGCAACGGCGGCATGTTGATCGCGGACGTTCGTCCCACGATCTACGACGGCCACGTCAAGCCGTTGCCCGCGGGGCAATTGGATGACGTGTTCGGAGTGAAACGGACAGGCTTGGCTGCGGCCTACACGGACGACGGAGTGATCCAGGTGCCCGCGGCAGACGGCAAGACGGAGACGCTGGAGTTGACGAAAGTGCGAGCCGATGCGGGGGTGCAGACCGCCGAGGCGCCGGCGGCCGGTTCCGCCGGGCAGGCCCCGCTGGTTCTGAGCAACCGCTTCGGCCAAGGACGGGCCGTGCTGCTGAATCTGGCGATGAGCAGTTTTCCGGCCCTGAGCGCGGAGGGCACGCCGGAAACGGCCGCTCGCCTGCTGCAACAGGTGTTGGGCCAGGGTGGCGCTTCCCCGGCTTTGCGTCTGACTGGGGCCAACGGCCAGCGTCTGCGCAACGTCGAGATCACGCGCTGGATGAACGGGCCGGTGCAGATCGTCTCGGTGTTCCGCCACCAGGGAGTGCCCGAAACAGCGACGCTGAACCTGCCGCAGCCGCAATGCGTGTACGATCTCAAGGCCCATAAGGACTGCGGCCGGCAACAGGCCGTCAGCCTGACGGTCACGCCCTACCGGGCGCTGTTCTATGCGCTCTCGCCGCAGCCACTCCAAGCGGTGGGACTGAAGACCGCGCCGCCGGTGTCGCCGGGCAGCGTGCAGCAAGTCACGGTGACTTCGACCCTGCCGGAGGGCCGGCAGGCCGTCAAGCTGCAGGTGAAGCTGCCCGATGGTGCCGTGGCGGACTGGGTGGATCAGGTTGTCGTGGTGGACCAGCAAGGCGCAGTTGTGGACGTGCCGGTGGCGTTCAACGATCCCCAGGGGACCTGGACTGTGAACGCGACCGAGTTGTATACAGGGAGAACGGCGACGGTACAATTCACGGTCCAGTGAGTACTCACGACCGACAAGTAACTCTCATGGAAATCCAAAATAGCGATCAATTATTGGCTTTGATGCGAGGCTTTCAGGTGCCCTGCGTGTTGGCCGCAGGGGCCGACTTGGATGTGTTTGATCTGCTGTCCGCTGCGCCGCTTTCGGCATCCGAGACAGCCCGACAACTGCATTGCGACCTGCGGGCGATGACGGTCCTACTGGACGCGCTGACCGGTATCGGCGTGTTGGTCAAGACGGACGATCGTTACGCTTTGGCGCCGGCCGTTGCCCCGCTGGTCGTGGACGGCCCGCCGCCGAGCGTGGCCGCGATGTTGCGACACCAGGCCAATTGCCTGCGCCGCTGGTCGCGATTGCCGTGGGTGGTCCAGACCGGCCGCCCGGCCGATGCGGGTACCAGCGTGCGCGGGCCGGAGGCCGATCAAGCGTCGTTTATCGGCGCCATGCACGACGTCTCTAACTCAGTGGCCGAACCGCTGATCCGCGAAATCAATCCCGGCGGTTTCCGCTGCGTGTTGGACGTGGGTGGCGGTTCCGGCACCTGGACGTTGGCCTGGTTGAACGCCGAACCGGCGGCGCGAGCGATCTTGTTCGATCTGCCGGCGGTGATCCCCATGGCCCGCGATCGCTTGACCGCCTGTGGCGTCGCCGATCGCGTCGAGTTGGTCCCTGGCGACTTCTACGCCGACCCGCTGCCGCGCGGCGCGGACCTGGTGTGGCTGAGCGCCATCATCCATCAGAACTCGCCGGACGAGAACCGCGCCCTGTACCGCCGGGTGGCCGAGGCCCTGGAGCCCGGCGGCCGCGTTCTGATCCGCGACACCGTCATGGACGAATCCCGCACCGCGCCGCTGGCCGGCGCCCTGTTCGCCGTCAACATGCTGGTCGCCACCCCCGGCGGCGGCACCTACACGCTAAGCGAGATCTGCGACGATTTGCAGTCCGCCGGCTTTGAAGACGTGCAACTGATCCGCCGCGACGAAGGCATGCACGCAGTCGTTTCAGCGCGTCGAAGGAACTGATGCGCGGGCAGGCCGGACTTCTCCGGTTGGGCCCGCGGGCCGCGTTGGACAGCGTTCGCGGAATTGGCCACCCTACGTTGCCTGTCGCGGCACGCCGGGTTACGATTCAGCGAAACACCTCTGGAGATCCGACTGATGAAGCGAATGGTCATTTGCCTGCTGTTGGTTATTGCATCCACGCCTGCCTGGTCTGCGGAGAAGCTTGATGCGGGGCGGATTGCCGAGTTGACCGCGATGTTGCCCAAGACGCCTGTGGGCGTGGGGCGGCCTGTGGGGGATCGGGCGGCTTGGGACGTGCTGGCCCAGGCCCGCGAGTTTCGCGACGTGATCGCGAAGGCGGAAGAACTGCTGCCGCAGGCGATTCCGGATCCCACGGACGAACTGTATCTCGAATTCTCACGCACCGGCAACCGCACGCACTACCAGCGAGTATGGCGCGAGCGGCGGGAACGGTTGTCAACGCTGGTCCTGGCGGAATGCCTGGAGAACCGCGGCCGATTCCTGCCGGCGATCGAGGCCGCGGTGCGGGCCACGTGCGCGGAAAAGAGCTGGTTGTTGCCGGCCCACGACCGCGATTTGAGGAACTTCCGCGGCGAAGTAGTGGAGATCGACTTGGCGTCGGCCGCCGTGTCTTGGAGTCTGGCTACGATGTCTTATTGGCTGGGAGATAAACTGAACGAAGATGTGCGGAAGCTGGTTGCCGCGCAGCTGGAACGGCGGGCTTTCCAGCCTTTCGAGAGTTACGTCAAAACGGGCCAGCCGCAGCTGTGGTGGGCTACCGGCACGAACAACTGGAATGCCGTGTGCCTGGCCGGCGTGACGGGCGCGGCGTTGGCCGCCATCGAACCGGCCGAGCGGCGGGCGTTCTACGTGGCGGCCGCCGAACACTACATCAAGTTCTTCCTGAAGGGCTTCACGCCCGACGGTTATTGCTCCGAGGGGATCGGCTACTGGAACTACGGGTTTGGCAACTACGTCTCGCTGGCCGAGACGCTGTACCAGGCGACCGGCGAGCGGATCGACTGGCTGGCCGAGGAGCGGATCGAGCCCATCGCCGGTTTCGGGCGGCGGATGGAAATCGTGCCCGGCATCTATCCGGCTTTTGCGGACTGCCACGTGGGCGCCGAGCCGGACACGGTGCTGACAGCTTTCTTGAGCCGGCGTTTCGGCTGGGGCCTGAAGAACGAAGAGCGGCGCGGCCTGCTGGCGGCCAGCGGACCGAGCGGGAGCTTGTTCGAACTGGGCCTGTACGCCTTCCCCAATTCGGCTTCGGCTCGACCGGCCGCCGATCAGGCCGCGTCACCGCCGCCCCGCGACTGGTTTGCCGACGCGGGCATCCTGATCTGCCGGCCCGCCGCCAAGGGCGGACTGGGAGCCGCGCTCAAGGGCGGCCACAATGCGGAGCACCACAACCACAACGACGCGGGTTCGTTCGTCGTGGCGCTGGAGCGCGGCACGCCGCTGGTCGATCCGGGCGCCGAAGTCTACACGGCCCGCACGTTCAGCGGGCGCCGTTATGAGGGCAACCTGCTGAACTCGCTGGGCCATCCCGTGCCGCGAATCGCCGGCCAGTTGCAGCGGAC
>CAZAQY010000012.1:0-35495 GCA_964486845.1 uncultured Pirellulaceae bacterium | reverse complement strand
CATTCGAGACCGCGCTGATCACCTTCGGCAAGTGGAAGCAAGCGACGCCCAACAAGCTGACGGTCGGCGATCGAGAGGGCACCGTCGAGGTGGAGATCGACACGGGCGAAGCCGCGTTCACGATCCGGGCCGAGGAGATTCAGGAAGACCGCGGCGGGCCTCCGCCGACCCGGTTGGGGATTGCCTTGGACCAGCCCGCTAAGACCGCCACCGTGCGGCTGACGATCCGACCCGCGCCGTAGGCAGAAAACCAAGCACCCGTCCAGCAACTTCGTAGGTCGGATTTCAATCCGCCCGAGCGGACTGAAGTCCGCTCTACGAGCAAATCGCGGAGGGCGGAGTTGATGGAGGAGGGGCTGGCGGTGACGCTCGCCGGCGAGGAGATGTCGGAATTGATATTCTTTGATGTTGCCCTCGATCATCCGCATTGACCACCTTCGCTTGTGTCGCTATCGTGTTGACTTCCTGTTTCTGGTCTGAAAATCGAGGTGCATGGCCGGTGAAGTACGCAGCGATCGGTCCTATCGCGATCCACTATCCCGAAAAGGTGGAAACCAACGAAGATCTCCAGCGGGAGTTCCCCAGCTGGGACATGGATCTTATCTACCAGAAGACGGGGATCGCCGCCCGGCACATCGCGGCCCCGGATGAATGTGCGTCCGACTTGGGCGTCGCCGCCGCGCAGAAGTTGTTCGCCCAATACGACATCGACCCCCGGAGCATCGACTTCCTCCTGTTGTGTACGCAGGCGCCGGATTATCCGTTGCCGACCACGGCCTGCCTGATGCAGACTCGGTTGGGGTTGCCTATTTCGACAGGCGCTTTGGATTTCAATTTAGGCTGTTCCGGCTACGTTTACGGCCTGGCCCTGGCCGATGGCTTGATCCGCCTGGGATCCTGCCGCCGCGTGTTGTTGATCACGGCCGAGACGTACTCCAAGTACATCCATCCGTCGGACCGCAGCCTGCGGACGATTTTCGGGGACGGCGCGGCGGCGACGTTGGTCGAAGCCGTCGATGCGCCGACGCTGTACGGATTCAAGTACGGCACGGACGGCGAAGGCGCCGATACCCTGCTGGTGACCGAAGGCGGACTCCGCCCCGCCAAGGACGCCATTCCCCCGCGGCATCGCAAACGCTGGGCCAGCCCCCTGTACATGGACGGCCCCAGCTTGATCAGCTTTTCGGTGGCCCAGGTCCCGAGGGTGATCGAGCAGGTCTTGGAAGTCGCCCAACTGGACGGGAACGACATCGACCTGTATTTGCTGCACCAAGCCACCAAGAAGATGCTGGAGCAACTGCAGCTGCGGCTGGGTATCGGCGACGACCGCATGCCGCTGCTGCTGGAACACTGCGGCAACACGGTGTCGTCCACGATTCCCATCTTGATCGACGACCTGCGCCGCGGGGGCCGCCTCCGCCCCGGCACGCGCAGCCTGCTCGTCGGTTTCGGCGTCGGCTGGTCCTGGGCCGGCTGTGTCTGGCAAGAGACCTGGAACGGGTAGTACCCAAAACCGCTGGACTTCCTGGCGGAACTCGCGGACTTGTTCCGGCCTGCTTGCCGTCTCGCCGCCGGCGGGGAATCCGGCAGCTGGAAACGGCACCGGCTCGATTCCAGCGGCCCTGACAGGGATACTCCCCTTGCTCGTGGCGGCGGTGTACAATAACCTTGGAACGTACACGAGCGGAGCAGAACCATGACGTCGCTGGCAGGACATTTATTGGTGGCATCGCCTCGGCTTCCGGACGAGAATTTTTACCGCACGGTCGTGCTGATCATCCACCACAACGAGCAAGGCGCCATCGGCGTGGTGCTGAATCGTCCCACGGGCAGCACGATCCGCGAGGTCTGGGATGCGTTGTCGGATGAACCCTGTGAGTGTGACGAGCCGATCAACGTGGGCGGCCCGGTCAGCGGGCCGCTGATGGCCATCCACACCAACGCGGACTGCTCGGAGACCGAGATCCTGCCGGGCGTGTTCTTCGCCACGCACCGCGATCGGCTGAACGAAATCGTCCGCGAAACGGACCTGCCGTTCCGCATCTACAACGGCTATTCGGGCTGGGCGCCCGGCCAACTGGAAAACGAACTGAAAGCCGGCGGCTGGATGGTCATACCCGCGACCATCGACTATGTCTTCGGCGATCCGGACACGATGTGGCGGCAGGCTTCGCAGGAGATCGGCAAGGAGATCACCAGTCTGCTGCTCCACGACGCGGCGGCCCCGGACGATCCCTCCTGCAACTGACGTGAAAGCGCCAACCTGTGAAACGCCACTTAACACTCGTCGCCGCGTGGCTCTGGCTGTGCGGGACTGCCTTGGCAGCGGAAACATCGAGCGAGCCGGCTTGCGGCCCGTGGTCGCCGGAACAGGCACGCACCTGGTGTGCCGCCCAGCCGTGGCTGGTGGGCTGCGATTTTCTGCCCAGCACGGCGGTCAACGATGTCGAGATGTGGCAAGCCGACACATTCGACGCGGCCACGATCGAACGCGAACTGGACGGGGCGCGCGATCTCGGTTTCAACTAACATCGTCCGAGAAACACCACAGACTACAGGAGCACTTGCCATGATCACCGGTCGATCCCTGACACGGCGGAAGTTCGTCGAGCAGACTGCGGCTGCGGCCGCCATCCCCCTGTTGGCCGCCGCGTCCACCGCACGCTCCCAGGAAACCGGCGCTAAGCCCGCGGCCGACGTCCACGTCGAGCGCAAGCTGCGCATCGGGTTCGTGGGGCTGGGCAGCCGCGGCAGCTGGATTGCCAATCTGTTCAAGCAGCACCCCGGATACGAGATCGTGGCGGCGGTCGATTACTTCGAGGACACCGCCAATACGGTCGGCGACAAGCTGGGGATTCCGGCGGGAAAACGCTTCAGCGGCCTATCGGGCTACAAGCGGGCGCTCGACAGCGGCGTCGACGCGCTGGTGCTGGAAGGCATCCCGTACTTCTATCCCGAACAGGCCGCCGCGGCGATCGACGCCGGTTGCCACGTGTACATGGCCAAGCCTTTTGCCGTAGACGTGCCGGCCGTCTTTGCCATGCAGGCCCTGGCCAAGAAGGCGACGGAGAAGAAGTTGTGTTTCCGCGTCGACTACCAGCTGCCCACCGACGCGGCGAACCAGGAAGTGAAGCAACGCATCGCCGAAAACGCCTTGGGCGGCTTGGCACACATCTATTCCGGCGGGACCTGCGGCCAGTTGCCCGACCCGCCGGTGGGGCCGACCATCGAAAACCTGTTCAAGCGGGCCTGGTGCTCGCACATCGCGCTTAGCGGCGATCTGCTGCTGCTGTACGACATTCATATCATCGACGGCATCACGTGGGTGCTCGGCCAACGAGCCGCCGCCGCCAGCGGGTCCGCGCGCATCGTCCGTCCCGATCCGCACGGCGACCGCACGGACTGCGGGGGAGTCGTGTTCGAACTGCCGGATGGAACCTGTTGGACTCATCACACTCAGCTGCTGAAGAACAACGCGGTGATGTACAACCTGGCCGCCGACTTGATGGGACTGGAGGCCACCGCGCACATCGCTTACACGGGCCAGGTGTTCATCCGCGGCGGGTCCAAGCACTATTCGGGCGCCGCGGCCGGCGGCATCTATGAGGACGGAGCCAAAGCCAACATCGCCGAATTCTATCGTTGCATCACGCAGGGGGAATTCGACAACGCCACCGCGCACCGTTCGGTCGACTGCACCCTGACGGGCATCCTCGGCCGCGAGGCCATGTTGCGAAAAACGTGGCTGACGATGGACGAATTGATCAAGGAAGGCAAGACCCGCGAAGTGAATCTGCGGGGACTAAAGGTATAGTGTGGCGTGTCGCTGCGCGGGCTGAAATTGCCTGCGGACTTCAGCAGAAAACGATCCTGCCGGAGCCTCCACGAGAATTCCGCGTCCGGCGATGACGGGGCCTAAGGCATTCTTGACTTCTTACGTGCTCTGTTGGAGACTTGAACCCGTCACTGCGTGCTGTTGGTTCTCCCTTGTCCCTTGGGAGCATCGTGATGCAGAGAATTCTCCTTGTCGGATTGGTCTTGGCATCGGGGCTGGCGCGCGCGGCGGAAATTGAGGCCGTCACGCAGCAAGCGGTGGGGCCGGTGCTGATTCGCAACGAACACAACACATTGTTGCGATTGACCGTCACGGCGGCCAAGCCTTTCGTGCAACTCGAGTCCATCAGCGTGTCGCTGGCAGGTGCCGCCGATCTCGAATCGCTCCAGTTCTTTTTCACGGGCAGCGAAACCGGTACGTCCAGCGAACAGGCCTTCGGCGAACGGCTGCGGCCGGCGGAGACCGTGGTGTTTCAGGGCCACGCGCGGCTGGCGGCCGGGGCAAATCATTTCTGGCTGTCCTGCCGGGTCCGGGCGGAGGCGGACTTGTCGCACCGGGTCGATGCGTCGATAACGAGCCTCCAGACCTCGGCCGGTCGCATCGTGCCGCGTGATCAGACGCCTCAGGTGCGCAAACGCATCGGGATCGCGCTGCGCCGGCATGGGGATGACGGCGTGCATACCTACCGCATTCCGGCTCTGGCCACGGCGCCTCCAGGCACGCTGCTGTGCGTGTACGACATGCGGCGGCGGATGGGGCGCGATTTGCAAGAGGATATCGACATCGGCCTGCTGCGCAGCACGGATGGCGGGTGCACCTGGGGCGCCCAACAGATCATCATGGACATGGGCACTTTCGGCGGACTGCCGCAAGAAGTGAACGGGTGCAGCGATCCGGGCATTCTCGTGGACCCCGCGACGGGAGAGGTCTTCTGCTTTGCCGTCTGGATGAACGGCAAGGCCGGAATGCACCAGTGGAACAAGGGCGGTTCGGAGCCGGGTTTCGAGATAGGCAAGAGCGCGCAATTCATGATGGTCCGTTCGGCGGACGGCGGGCAAACCTGGTCGAAACCGCAGAATATGACGCGCGTCTGGAAGGCCCCGGAATGGATCCTGTACGCGCCGTCGCCGCAGCAGGGCATCGCGCTGCAGGACGGCACGCTGGTCATGCCCACGCAGGGGCGCGACGCGCAGGACCGGTTCTTCTCCAACTTGCTCATCAGCCGTGACCACGGGAAGACGTGGACGGTCAGTCCGGCGGCGTCGCTCGGCAATACCGAGTGCCAGGCCGTGCAGTTGGCCGACGGTTCGATGATGCTGAACTGCCGCACGGAGAGCCCGACGAAGTTCCGAACCGTGGCCGTGACGCGCGATCTCGGCCAGACCTGGACGCCGCATCCAACCAACCGCAACGGTCTGATCGAGCCGAACTGCAACGGCAGCCTGTACCGATTCGACTACCGCGAAGGAGACCGGATGCGATCCGTACTGCTGTTCGCCAATCCGCATTCCCAGGAGGCGCGGACACACCATAGTATTCAGGTGAGTTTCGACGAGGGGCGCACGTGGCCCGCACAGCACCGGTTGCTGCTGGACGAAGGCCGCGGCGCGGGCTATCCCAGCTTGAGCCGCGTCGATGACCGGCACGTCGGCATCGTGTACGAGGGTAGCGGGGCGCACCTGGTGTTCGAGAAGATTTCGATCGACGAGTTGCTGAGCGGCGGCAACGGCTCCGCCCGCTGAAGTCTTTCGCCGCGTCAGACTCGGTGTCTAAGATGAAGACGCGATCCGCGTTACCGCAAGGAGTTGCTCATGAATAACAGAATCATCGCCATCGTGCTGGCATGGGGGCTGCTCGCCGCCAGCGCCGTCGCCGCCGAGCCACCGGCAACGCCCAACATCGTCGTGATCATGGCGGACGATCTGGGTTACGGCGATGTCTCCTGCAACGGGGCCGGCGGGGTCAAGACGCCGAACATCGACAAGCTGGCTGCCGAAGGACTGCGGTTCACCAGCGGCTACTGCTCCGCCGCCACCTGCACGCCCACGCGGTTTTCGTTCCTGACGGGGACCTACGCGTTTCGCGCGCCGCGGACCGGGATCGCTCCGCCCAACGGCCCGGCGATCATCCGGCCAGGCACGGAAACCGTCGCTTCGCTGCTGAAACGCGCCGGCTATGCGACGGCCGTGATCGGCAAATGGCACCTCGGCCTGGGCGACGAAGCGCCGGACTGGAATGGCGAACTGCGACCGGGCCCGCTCGAAATCGGTTTCGATCACTGCTTCCTGCTGCCGACCACCAACGACCGCGTGCCGCAGGTGTACGTCGAGAACCATCGCATCCGCGACCTTGACCCGTCCGATCCGCTGTGGGTGGGCGACGAGAAGCCCTCTGAGGATCATCCGACCGGCATCACGCACCGGCACCTGCTGCGGATGGACTGGTCGCACGGCCACAACAACACGATCCACAACGGCATCGGCCGGATCGGCTTCTACACGGGAGGCATCAAGGCCCGTTTTCGCGACGAAGACCTGGCCGACCAGTGGCTGACGCAATCCGCCCGCTGGATCGAGGAAAACCGGGAGCGGCCGTTCTTCCTGTTCTTTGCCTCGCACGACATCCATGTCCCGCGCATGCCGCACGAGCGGTTTCAGGGCCAGACGGCGCTGGGCTTCCGCGGCGACGCCATCCTGGAGTTTGACTGGTCCGTCGGCCAGTTGATGGCGACGCTGGACCGTCTCGGCCTGGCCGAGAAAACCCTCGTCGTGCTCTGTTCCGACAACGGCCCGGTGCTGGACGATGGCTACCAGGACGGCGCCGTCGAGAAACTGGGGGACCACAAGCCCGCCGGTCCGTATCGCGGGGGCAAGTACAGCGTGTTCGAAGGCGGCACCCGAACGCCGCTGGTGACGCGTTGGAAAGGCCGCATCCCACCCGGCGTGTCCGACCAGGTCGTCTGCACCATCGACCTGGCCGCCAGTTTCGCTGCCCTGACCGGCCAGAGCCTGGCCAGCGAGGCCTGCCGCGACAGCTTCAACGTGCTGGATGCGTTGCTCGGCGAGCCCGGCGCGAAAGGCCGCGACCATCTGCTGCAGCAGGACAACACCGGCGCCAGCTTCGGCCTGCGCGTGGGAGATTGGAAGCTGGTGCGCCGGAGGACAGGCGGCAAAACGGCGGCGAAGAAGGCGGCGAAAGCCGGCGCCGGGAAAGCCGCTGCCGGAAAGCCGTCCTACCACGAGCAACTGTTCGATCTGTCCCGGGACCCCGGCGAACAGACCGACGTCGCCGCCCAGCATCCCGAACAACGGCAGCGGTTGCACGACCGGCTGGAAGCCATCATCAGCGGCGATGGAACTCGGCCCAGGCCCTAACGCTTGCGTGTTGATCGTAGCCATAGAAAATTCTACAATCATGTGGGACCAGTTGAATCCGTCTACAACGCGGAGGTGGATCATGGCTTCAGGTCTAACTCAGATCTCAGCGAACATCTCGGTGGAGACCAAGGAACGAATGGAACAATATGTCCGAGCGCACGGCGTCAAGAGGTCTCACTTGATTGAAACGGCTCTGCAGCATCACCTCCGCGCGCTGGACGAGATTCCGGCGGATATCCTGATTCCCCCTGCTCTGGAGCTTTCTCGAGAGTCGGGGGAGAGGGTTCTGGAACGTCTTGAGAACCCACCGGCCCCGACCGCAGCCATGAAGGCGCTGTTCGATGATTGAGGTTCGGCCGCTAAGACCGGAGGACGACCGCCAATCGTTTACATCCGGTGACGCAGATTTGGATCGCTTCTTCCGGAAGTTTGCAGGGCAAAATCAGTTTCGTCTGCACATCGGAACGACGTACGTGGCGGTTGCAGGCCGCGACGTATTGGGGTTTGTGACGGTCGCGGCAACCTCCATCACGATCGACAGTTTACCCGCACGCACGCGCAAGCGAATGCCCAAGTACCCTCTGCCGGCACTGCGCATTGCCCGTTTGGCCGTAGCGCAATCAGCACAAGGCCAAGGGATTGGAAAACGGCTCTTGCGTGTGCTCGATTCCTGACGAACGGAAAACCTAGCCTCCACGCCGAAGTGAAACAGTCGAACCAATTGAGGAACTCACCATGTTGAAGACCGCAGTTTGCTGCATCTTGATCGGTTGCGTGACGGCCGCGGCGGCGGACGAGGCGGGGTGGTGGAATCCGGACTGGCAGTTCCGCACCACCGTCACTCGTCCCACGCCTTACCGTGACGGCGCCGAGCGGCCGGTCGAGGTGGTCGTGGATTTCCAGCGGTTGTTGGAGCGTGCCGGTATTTCCCGCGCATGGAATCCGGACTCGGTGCGCGTGGTGCAGCGCCAGACCGGCGCCGAGGTGCCTGCGGCCTGCCGGACCGAATTCAATGTGCCTCGGAACCGGGCGGAGACGTATTTGGCCTGGGTTGCCCCGGCGCGGGTGGGACAGTGCGGCGAGTACGACATTTATTTCAACACCAAGGACCGTTCGGTTCCAGTGGCGAACTACGCGCGCGACCGCCTGCCGCCGGAAAACTTGCTGGCCAATCCGGGATTCGAGGAAGCCGCGGACGGACTGCCCGCCGCCTGGCAGATGCAACCCGCAGCCCTGGTGCGGTTGGGCCGCATGAAGCACACCAGCGGGCGCCAATCGCTGGCGGTCGTCGTCGACGAGACGACTGCGGCCGACGCCGCTCGCGAGGTGACCATTTCGCAGCAGTTCGACGTGCGGCGGTTCGCGGGCCAGGAGATGGTGTTTCAGTGCGATCTGCTGGCCGAACGGGCCGCCTACGGAGCGCCCGTCGCGATCGAACTCGAACAATTCCGGGCCGACGGCTCGGCCATCGTCGAGTGCGCGGTCGAGCCGCGCTGGTTGGCGATCGAGTTAGCGCAGGGCCAGTTGGTCCAGTTCTGCGAGCGCGGGCGGTTCAGCCCGGACGCGGCGACGCTCAAGGTGCGCGTGCGGGTGCGTTGCCGCGTGACCGACGCCGATACGGGCAAGGCCGTCACGGGTCCGGGGTCGTTTTTCACCGTGTGGCTGGACCGGCTCGTCGTTCGGCCGGGCGAGCGGTGGCCTTGGCCGGCGGCCAGTCACGCCGGTTTTGTGGAAGGCGCTTTGACCGACGCCCCGCTGAACCGTGGCGTGGCGCTGACCGGTTCGCGATTCTTGATGTTCAACGGCGCTGCGGAGGGCACGTTGACCCGCGGCGCGGCGGACCCCGGCCCGCAGTCGGTCCATTGGGGCCTGCAGGCCGGCACGCTGGAGTTCTGGTGCCGGCCCTCGTGGGACGCGGCCGACGGCGTCGAGCGAGTCTTTTTCGACGGCGTGGCCTACATGCACCGCCGGCAATCGGTGCTGCGCAAACTGGGCAGCGCCGGGCGGAACGAACTGGAGTTCTCCATCGCCGACGCAGACGGCACCGCCCATGCGGTGCGCGGCCCGGCGCCGCTGAAGGCCGGCCAGTGGCACCACGTGGCGGCCACCTGGGATTTCCCGAAGGCACATCTGGCGCTGTTCGTCGATGGCCGGCCCATCGCCTCCCGCGGACCGGAGTCGGCCTCGTGGCCCAGCAGCCTGGCGGCGGCAGGCGGGAACACGAAGGGCATCGGCATTTCCGAACGGGATGGCCGGAGCATGCCCATGCAGGCCTGCATCGGCGGAGAGCGGGGGGGCTCGGCGGAACGCTCGGCCGAGTCCGTGCTGGACGAGTTCCGCATCTCGGACATTCCGCGCTATGCCGCCGAGTTCACACCCGCGCGCGAGGAATTCGCGGTGGACGAGCACACGCGCGCGCTGTTCCATTTCGAGAACGAACGGGACGGTGTCCACGCGGCCGACGATCGCTTCGTCCGCGGGCATTTCTGTGTCGATTTGCCGATCCAGGAGGAAACGGCGCCGCTGGAAATCCTGGAGCAAGGCAAGATCCGCCGGCAGATGGTCCTTGTCCAACCGCACGCTCCGGAGTCGCAGTTCGAGGCAAATCGGGCCGAGGGCCGACTGCCGGTCAATCCTCCGTTCCGCCGGCCGCCCGACCCGCGGCTCATCGAGTATCGCGAGCGCCATGTGGAGCGCACCGTGACGGGCCAGGACGCCGGCTTCACCCTGACCGTGGGAGGGGACTACCCGCCGCTCATGCGCTGCGTCACCTTTGAGCGAGCCGATCCGTCGTCCGCCGCCACGACGCTGCTCCCGCAGTGGCGAGCCAACGACGCCGTGGTGCCGCTCTCGTTCGAGACGGTTCGGGCCACGCTAGGCGCGAAGGCCGCAGGCGACGCCGAGAAGGCGTTCGAGACGTTTCGGTACGCGCTCCAGACCGCCCACTACTACGATGGTTGCTACTGCGAAACTCTGCCGACGCAACATCGCCCGCGGACTTCGTACACCTTCACCAAGGCTCTGAACATCTATCCTTTCGACCAGTGCGGCCCGCTCAACCACATGCTTCGCAAGCTGTTCCTGGCGACGGGCATCTCGTCCAACGACTCGTCGGGCACGCACCACCAGTTCCAGCAGGCATACTACCAGGGGCAGTGGCGGTTGTTTGACCTGTCCGCCCGCGTGTTCTGGCTGGACCGGGACAACGCGACCGTGATCGGACGGCGACACATGGAGGAAGATCCTTACCTGAAGATCCGGCAAGGCGGCGATGTCTGCGCCTGGCTGCGGGGCCGCCCGACCGGCATTCCCTTCGGCACGGCTGTGCGCCCGCACAGCATGGACTTCCCGCTACGACCGGGCGAACGTGCGAGCCTGTGCTGGCACAACGAGGGACGCTGGTTCGAGGTGTTCGGCGATCGGGAGCCCCTGCCGCTGGCCAAGGTCCCGCCGATATTCGGCAACGGGGGCCTCGTCTACGAGCCCACGGCGGAGGGAGAAGCGACCGCCGTGGACAATCTCGTCAGCCAGCGCGGCAGCGACGGCACGTGCCAACTCCGCGCCAAGGATGCGGGGCAGGCCGCGTCGCTGATCTACCGTGCCCAATGCCCTTACATTTTCTCGGACGCCGTGGTTCGCGGCTCGTATACAGCCAACCGAAGCGGGGCCGTTTGCCTGTCGCTGTCGTTCGATGAAGGCCGGCACTGGACCGAGGTGTGGCGCAGTCCCGAGGCCCGCGGGACGATCGCCGCGGCGTTGCGGGAGCACGTGACCGCGCGGTATGCGTACTGGCTCAAGTTGGAACTGGCTGCCGGCCAGGACGCAGTCGTCCGCGGCCTGCAGGTTCGCAGCACGCTGGTGGCCTCGCCGCTGGCGCTGCCCGGCAAGCTGTCGCTGGGCGAGAATCGGATCGAATTTGCGGGCGGGGTGCCCAGCGTTCCGATCAAGACGACCTGCCGCTGGACCGAGCGATATCGCAGCGACCTGGCCGTGTCCGTTGGCGGGCTGAGTTTCTACACCGAGGGCGACGAGGTACACCGCAACGTGTTGGTCGTTCCGCCGGACGGCAAGGTGTCCGTCCCGGTCACGCTCCAGGGACCGCGCCCGCAGGCCGAGGTGCGACTGGACGGCCTGCCGGAGGGTTGGACGTGTACGCCGCCGAAGTTCACGGCCGATGCGGCCGAGTCGGCCGGTTCGGACGCGCGCAGCGCCGCGGAGTTTGTCGTGCATGCCAGCGGGACGCCGTCCGGCGACATCGTTCCCCTGACGCTCGTGGTCGGCCAGGGCGACGGCCAGCGCCGCGTGCCGCTTCAGGTGCTGGTAGCCGAGGCGCCGTTGGTGCGCGAGGCCGAGCATGCCGACGAGACCTCCGGCGTGGCCACGGTCCGCGAGATGGCCGAACTCAGCGGTGCCGGCGGAGTCGAGTTCACCGGCCGTGGCCGGCTGGCGATGGACTTTGAAACGCCGCGCGGTGGGACGCATGCCCTCTGGCTGCGGGCCCGCTGGAAGCCGGACGGCGACTCAAGCCTGTCGTTGTCCCTCGACGCCGCCAACCCTCGCCCGCTCCGTATCGAACGGATGATCGGCTTTGAGGACTGGACCGCCGCCAACGCGGCGCACACCAAGCGGTTCCACCGGGAGCAAGACGACCACTGGGCCTGGTATCGAATTCCGAAGGTGACCCTCGCGCCGGGAAAGCACCGCCTCACGCTCTCGGCCGCCAACGGCGCTTGGCTGGATGCGCTGGTCCTTCTTCCGCAGGACGATGCTACAGACCGCGCCGCGATGAACCTATTCCAGAACTGGAACTTCGTCCCGTGGCACAACCCGTTCTGAGGAATTCTGTCCACTGACCTCACCGCTTGGAACGCGTGCCGCGAGGAAAGACCTGGCCGCACGCGGACTCGGCCGCAGGCAGCTTCGTTGGAGCAGGCGCGAGCCGCGAGTCGCCCCGCGACGAGAATCTCGCCCCTGGAATGTTGTAGCCGGACGGCAGATGGTGCCATGCGCCGAATGGCCATCCCAATCCGCCCGTTGCAGGACCGGGTCAAGGCCATCTCAACAGATGCTCCGGGTCGCTTCGTTGAGGTTTGGCGGGGCGTCCGCAATACTGAGATGGGGTCCGCTCCACCGCTTTTTCGAAAGGAAGCACGGTTATGACCCACGCCGCCTGAATCAAAACCGTCGTACTCGCAACTTCCGTTGCCGTGATGGTCGTGATGGCCCGCAGCGCGCCGGGACGGGAGATGCACGTTGCGAAGACGGGAAACGATCAGAATCCGGGCAGCCTGGAAAGCCTCTTCTTGACGATCAGCAAGGCGGCGGCCGTCGCACAGCCCGGGGATACGGTTACGGTTCACGCCGGGACGTATCGCGAATGGGTCCAGCCGGCCCGCGGCGGCGGGGACGAGAACAGCCGCATCGTGTACCGGGCCGCGGCGGGCGAAGAGGTGCTCGTCAAGGGCTCGGAGCAGATCACTTCGTGGGTCCACGAGGGGGACGGGGTCTGGATGGTCGAATTGCCGAACCGCTTCTTCGGTGACTACAACCCCTACGCACTGAACATCTCCGGCGGCTGGCTCCTGTACGGCCAGTGGCTGCACCGCGGCGACGTCTACCTGGACGGATGGACTGGGGCAATCAGGGGACGCGGATTTCGGGCAACATCATCTACGACACGCAAGCCGCCAACGTTTTCCTGGAGATGAATCACGGAGCGATTCTGGTCGACAACAACGTGCTCGCCGGACACGGGGTGCGGAGCAACTCCGAAGGCAGCGTGTTTGCGCACAATCTGTTTGTGGACTGCCGATTCGACATCGGCTCCGACACCGGGCGCTCGTCGCAGTACTACCAGCCGCACACGAGAAAAGTGGTCGCCCGCAAGCACGGCATCCCGTCCGACGACAAGTGGTTTCATAACATCTTTGTTCGCCGGGAACTGCAGGGCGTCAAGCCGGCTCCGGGCTACGTCTCGGATTACAATGTGTTCCTGGGGGGCGCCAAGAAAAACACCTTCGGCGATGAACACAGCATCGTGGACCCCGTGGCGGCCCGATTCGCGCGCGAGCACAGCCCGCTGGGTGTTTCCATCCGGCTGCACGTAAACGAAGCCGTGATGGGCGTGAAAGGACCGTGGGTGGACGGCGACTTGGCCGGCGTTCTTCCGACCGTCGGGCAGACGATCGAAGATGCCGCCGGCCGGCCCATCCGCGTCGATACCGACCTGCCCGGACAACCGCGTGCCGCACCGGTCGTCGGGCCGCTGGCGAACCTCGCGCCGGGCGAAAATACGCTGCACTGGTCCGTGAAGAGGCCATAGCCAACTCGACTGGTTTCGGAATTGTTCACCCAGACCGCTCCCGCGCGACGAACGGAGGGCGATACTGGCCGCGACGTCGAACAACTCGGCCACCTCGCGACCACGGATTGAGACGCCGCGAAAAATGGTTTACAGTCACAGTTTCCAGACCGTTGATTCCCAATCCATCCAGCGAGGTTCCCATGAGCATCCTTCACCGATTGCCCCGTGCTGTCGTCCTTTTGGCTCTGGCCTGCGTCCTGGGCGGCACGCGCCCCGCGGCCCAGGCGGCGGAAGCGAATTACGATGAAGCCAAGGTTCCCCAGTACACGCTGCCCGATCCGCTGGTCATGGCCAACGGCGACAAGGTCACCGGCGCCGAGACTTGGCGGACCAAGCGCCGGCCCGAGATTCTGGAATTGTTCCGGACGCAAATGTTCGGACGCAGCCCCGGCCGGCCCGAGAGCCTGACCTGGGAGGTATTCGATTGCGACCAGCAGGCATTGGGCGGCACGGCCACTCGCAAGCAGGTGTCGGTCAACTTCACGGGCAAGAAGGACGGGCCCAGCATGGACATCCTGATCTACCTGCCCAACGCGGCAACGAAACCCGTGCCCGCCTTCCTAGGATTGAACTTTCAAGGCAATCACGCGATCCACAAGGATCCCGGGATCCGGCTCTCGAAAAGCTGGATGCGTCCCAACCCGTCCAAAGGCGTGGTCGACAATCGCGCGACGGAAGCCAACCGTGGCGCCGCGTCCAGCCGTTGGGCGGTCGAAAAGATCCTGTCCCGCGGCTACGCTCTGGCCACGATCTACTACGGCGATATCGATCCGGATTTCGACGACGGCTTCCAAAACGGCGTCCATCCTCTGTTCTATCGCTCCGGCCAGACGAAACCCGAACCGGACCAATGGGGCTCGATCGCCGCCTGGGCCTGGGGCTTGAGCCGGGCGCTGGACTACTTCGAGACCGACGCCGACATCGACGCCAAACGCGTGGCCGTGATGGGCCACTCGCGGCTCGGCAAAACCGCCCTCTGGGCCGGCGCCGAGGACGAGCGGTTCGCGCTGGTCATCTCGAACAACTCCGGTTGCGGCGGCGCGGCGCTCAGCCGCCGCGCGTACGGCGAAACCGTGCGGCGGATCAATACTTCGTTCCCGCACTGGTTCTGTGACAACTTCAACCAGTACAACGACAACGAAGCGCAGTTGCCCATCGACCAACACGAATTGATCGCGCTCATGGCTCCGCGGCCCGTGTACGTGGCCAGCGCGGAGGAGGATCGCTGGGCCGATCCCCGCGGCGAGTTCCTGTCGGCCAAGCACGCTGAGCCCGTGTACCGGTTGCTGGGCGCCGGCGGCTTGCCGGCCGATGACATGCCGGCCGTGGACCAACCGGTCAGCGACATCATCGGCTACCACATCCGGACCGGCAAACACGATGTGACCGACTACGATTGGGAACAGTACTTGAAGTTCGCGGACAAACACCTGAAGCAGAAAGTCGAAAAGTGAAAAAGTGAAAGTGGTCGAAGAGCGAAAGAGTCGAAGAGTCGAAAGGGCAGAGACACGGGAACCGGCGATCCGAGGATCGCGGCCGGTTGCTGGGGCGCAAGTGGCACGACGGCTTCTGCCCGATGGGGCCCTGCGTCGTGCCGGCCGATGCGATTGCTGATCCGCAGGCGTTGGACATGAAACTGACCGCCAACGGCACGGTCCGGCAAGATTCGAACACCGCGTATCAGATCTTTCCCGTGGCCGCCGTGATCGAATTCCTGTCCAGCTTCGTGACCCTGGAACCGGGCGACATCATTTCGACCGGCACCCCCGGCGGCGTGGGCGATGCGACCGGCACGTACCTGAAACCCGGCGATCGCATCGAAGCCACCATCCGCTCGATCGGCACGCTCGTCACGCCGATGGCGGCCCCGTACAACTTGTAGCATGGTTCTCCGAGCCGTGCGTCATTCCGCCGGGCGAACAGCGGGCGTAAGGTTCGGCGAATCAATAACTGTCGCGATTTCAAAGTAGCCATCACGCTCCGCGTGATGATCGCCAACAAGAACTGGACAGTTATTGATTCGCCGATCCTAAGCCCGCTGGTGGAACGGCTCTGCATCGCTACCACCGGCGGGCTTGCGCCCGGCCGTTCGCCACATCTGCACGGCTCGGAGAGCCATGCTACGGGGCGATCGCAAGCACTCACCGCCCCGCCGTGTGCCGTCCGCTGTGACTCGGCCGGCATACCTCGTTGCCACACTCGCCGCCGATGTGGTATTCTGTGGTCTTGCTGATATTTGGAAACTTGAAGAACGAAGGGGAGTCGCATGAACGCCGGTCTGAACGTCCGCCAGGGTGGTGAGTTGGATTTTGTATCTCTCGGAGCCTTGGTCCATCGCCTCGATCCGGGGATCATCCCGTTTCGCAAGGCCACTCAGTGCGTGATTCACGTCAGCGGCGGCGAATTCAACGTGGCGGCGAACCTGTCCGACTGCTTCCGCCTGCGGACCGGCATCGCCACGGCGATGGCCGATTACCCGATCGGCGACCTGATCGCGGAGCGGGTCCGGGCGATGGGCGTCAAGCCGTTCTACAAGCACTTCGCCCACAACGGCGTGAATGGCCCGAACATGGCGTGCGTGTTGAGTGATCGCGGGCACGGCGTGCGGGCGCCCGTCGTGTTCTACAACCGCTCGAACGAAGCGGCCGCGTTGCTCAAGCCGGGCGATTTCAACTGGTCGGAGGTGTTTGCAGGCGGCGCACGCTGGTTCCACAGCGGCGGCATCTTCGCGGCCCTGTCCGAGACCACGCCGGAGGTGATCATCGAGGGCATGCGGGCGGCCAAAGCGGCCGGGGCCATCGTCTCGTTCGACCTGAACTTCCGCGAGAAGCTGTGGAAGATCTCCGGCGGCCTGGATACCGCTCAGGCGACGATCCGCCGGATCGTGGAATTCGTCGATGTCCTTGTCGGCAACGAAGAGGACCTGCAGAAAGGACTGGGCGTGCCCGGCCCCGAGGTGGCGGCCAAGTCGAAGCTGGACCCCAGCACGTTCTTCGGCATGATCGACCGCGTCGTGGCCCAGCACCCGCAGGTCAAAGTCGTGGCAACGACGTTGCGCGAAGTGCATTCCACCAACCGGCACAGCTGGAGCGCCGTGGCTTGGATCAACGGCAAGACCCACGTGGCACCGACCTGTGAACTGGACGTCTACGACCGCGTCGGCGGCGGCGACGGCTTTGCGGCCGGCCTGTTCTATGGCCTGCTGACCGGCAAGGCGCCGGACGAAGCCGTCAAGCTGGGTTGGGCCCACGGCGCGCTGCTGACCACCTTCCCCGGCGACACCACGATGGCCACGCTGGAGCAGGTCCAAGCCTTCGCCCAAGGCGGCTCGGCACGGATCCAGCGGTGATAGCCAGAGTTCCGTGTCAGGAATCGCGGGAACGGGATGCGAGGACGCGAGTTGCGGGGCGCGAGAACCGGGATTCTGACGACCGACAACTGACCCCTGACCCCTGACTCCTGACCCCGACTCCGATCGCGCGTACCGAGGGCCAGATGACCGGCTATCGGAATCGGCGGGCTAGACGCTGACTTGCGGTTCTGGTTTCCCTGGAATTGTTGTTTCAGGTCAGCGGCTGCTGAGGGGGATCGTCACTGGTTTCCGTCCCCTGACCCCGTGCCGTTCTCACCGTGGATGACGGCCTGCCGGCACGTTGCCGATTCGCGTGTCGCCCGCGGCGTGTGGATAGAGGCCGGTGGCCGGGCGACGAAGCGGTATCTGTATTGTGGGGAGGATCGGAGGGCGGGATCAATTAGGGCGAATGCCCGGAGGTTGTTGCGAGGGACTTGGCTCCGATAACGAGCGGCCGAGGTTCCGAAAAATCGCTTTGCAGACTTTCGCCTTTCCGAGATTCGCCCCCCCGCAAGTCTACATCGCTGAGGTTTGCACCGAAGAGATTGGCGCCCAGCAAACGGACGTTGCGCAGTGTGGCACCGGTGAGATTGACATCACTCAGGTCTGCCCCCGTGAGATCCGCTTCGCACAGGTTCGCCCTGTGCAGGTCCGCCCCGTAAAGGGCTGCTTCGCGCATGTTCGCCTTTCGGACATCCGCCCCGTCGAGTCTCGCTCCGGACAGATTACCTCCGCTCAGGTCAAAACTCTCGCCGGGATTCTTCTCCCGCCATTTCCGTATTGCGTCCGCCACGATCTTAATATGTTCAGGATTCGCCATACGTCCGCCCCCGGACGATTAGCGCAACTCCGGCACGGGGTGGGTGCAACTGGCGGACCCGACGGGTGGACGCTAGCGACTGCCTTCCGCCGTCGTGCTGGCCGTCGCCTTATCCCCTGCGTTTCGATGCTGGCCCCGCCAGTCCCACGGTGCGACGGGCGACGGGTCGGCCCGCAGGCCGCGGCGGGCAAGATGGCTGGCTTAGCCGGTGGCTTGGAGCTGCGGAACGTCGAAGTACTTGCGGTCCCAAGGCGGCCTGCGTCCACACCTGCGGTGTCGGGCCGTACTCCTCTGACTGGCAGCGTTCGGACTTGCTATACTGCCCCCAATCACGTTTTTCCCACCCTGTTTCCTCCAACCCTTGGCTGCCGGCATGGACGAGCTAGCGGTTCAGGCATTGATCACGCGGTGGTCCAAATCGGGCGGCGCGGAGCGGGCCAATTATCAGCTGTTTTTGGCCGAGTTGTGCGACGTGTTGGAAGTCCCGCGGCCGGAGCCGACGATTGAGGACGACTGCCGGAACGCGTACGTCTTTGCCCGATGAACAAAGGCGTCGCGAACCTGCCGAGCTATCAACGGGTGGCGCGGGCCGCTAACGAACGGTATCTGGAAGCCCTGTCGATCGTCAACGACCCGGCCCCGCCGTAGCAGCAAATGGTGGTCTGTTGGCCAAGATCCCCCACCCCCGCCGCTGGCGCGTGACGGCACTCGGCCAACAGGTGCTCGGCGCGTTGGTCCAGCCGCACTATCATGGTTTGGCCACCGCCATTTGACGGAAAAGATGCGCGCACGCCGCGCGCATGATACGGACTGGGACTCTAATCTCCCACCCTCATCTTTCACCCCCAGCGCCACGTTCCGCCGGACTGATCTTGCGGCAGTGTGGCGTTCTGGAGACACTACGGCGACTTCGGCGGGTGCGGTGACGGTTTTCAGGTTTTCCCTTGCGGATTTCCGATGCTAGCTTGGGCACGCTCTGGGCTGATCTTCTCGCTTCTGGCGAGCTGCGTTGGCGGCTGCGGCTGGCATCCCCACAGTCCGTTGGTTGGGCAGGGGGCACTTCCGATGCCGGCCCTGCAAAACCCGATGTTGGTCAGCGTCGCGGATCGCGACGTGGTGTGGGACCAGGTCAGCGACACGATCGACAACTACTTCACGATTCAGCGTGAAGAACGCGTGCGTCAAGTTGGCGATGTGCTGCTGGAGGGCCGAATCGAGACGTTTCCCGTGGGCGGGGCCACCGTGCTGGAGCCGTGGAGGAAGGACTCGACCCACGGGTTTGAGAGGGCCCAGTCCACGCTGCAGTCCATTCGCCGGCGGGCCACGGTGCGAGTAACACCGACCTCGGGGGGCTACCTGGTCGACGTGGCGGTGTACAAGGAGTTGGAGGATTTGGCGAGTCCTCAGCACGCGACCGTCGGCCGCGCGCGGGTACGCCACGAAACGACGTTGGACCGGAACGAGAAGGAGCCGGGGGCCGACACGTACACGCTGGGATGGATTCCTCTGGGACGCGACGTGTCGCTGGAGCAGCGCATCCTGCAAGAGATTCGCGAGCGGACCACGGGGCCCTGAGCCCGATGCTACGGGTGGGAGAACGCTGCGGCGGGAAAGGCTTGGGGGATGCCGGTCGCCGTGATGATGGGCGCAGGCTTTCGATAAACCGGCAGTTTGATCGTAAGACAGGTTCCGACGCCGACCGAACTCTCGACGCGGATCCGTCCCCGATGATGCTCGATGATGTTCCGGCAGGTTGACAGCCCCAGCCCCGTGCCGCCTTTGCCGCTGCCATCCGGCCCTTGCTTGGTGCTGAAAAACGGGTCAAAGATCCGCTGCAGTTTATCGGCGGGGATGCCGCTGCCCGTGTCTCGCACCATGAGATCGACGGTGTCGTTCGTCGCGTCGTGCGACAATCCGATCAGGATCCGGCCTCCCTCGGGGGTGGCCTGCCGGGCGTTGATCAGCAGGTTCAGCAGCACCTGCTGGATCTGGTTGCCGATGGCATGGGCGGGCGGGACCTGCTGGATTTGCGTTTCGACGCTCACGCGGTACTTGCGCATTTCTCGCTCGACGAGGATCAGCGTTTGCTTAATGATCGCCGCGACATCGGTCGGTTCGAACGAATCCGACCGGTTCCGGGCCATGCCCAGCACCGAGTTGGTAATGGTGGCCGCCCGTTCGCCCGCGGCCAGAATCTTGTCGAACGCCTTGTCGCGCGTTGCCTCGTCCTTGTGGCGCAGACCCATCTTGGCATAGTTGATGATGGTCATCAGCACGTTATTGAACTCATGGGTGACGGTGCTGGCTAGTTCGCCCAGCGCGGTGAGCTTCTGCGCCTGGGCCAGTTGCTGTTGCAGGATCGCAATCCGTTCATCGGTTCGTGTCATCCCACTCGTTGCGCGGTTACTCATCGTTCTGCCTCAAATCGCTGCCAGAACCGCCATCTTCACAGGCTTGCCGAGTCGCTGGCGACTGCTGTGGCTTACCTGTCAGGCATGTCTTAACTCGTTATCCAACAGCCGCTTACACGCAGTACTCATATCGTCGCATTGAACTGGGCAACTGAAACGTAAGCCCCTATAATCCCACTCGACACCAAGGGGATTCACGGCGATGCACACAGTGGAACTGCGAGAACAGGCTCTGGCGGCAGCCGAACAGTTGGGCTATCACATTCGCGAGGAGTGGATCGGCGGAAGCGGGGGAGGCCAATGCGAGTTTGCCGGCCGCAAATGGATTTTCGTCGACTTGGCCCTGAACGCGGCGGAACAACTTGAGCAGATTGCCGAGGCGCTCCGAGCGGAGCCAGCAATCCATACGCTGGCGCTTTCACCCCCGCTGCGGAAGCTCTTGGGCATCCGCCGATCCGCCTGAGGGACGCACCCCACCAGTCTTGCGGGACGGAGGCGAACTGGAGCGTTGATCGACGGACGGCTTGGCCTTGATCGCAACGTTGCGAAATGCTGCCACCTCGAGCATCGTAGCCGAAGTCGTGAGACTTCGGTTTTTGCCGCTTCCTTCCGAAGTCTCACGACTTCGGCTACTGCTAGCACTTCGCAAAGTTGTGATCATGGCCGACGGCTTCCATCGGATGTGGTTTTTCGGCCGTGTCGGCCATCCAAAAAGCGGAAGAGTGGGATTTCGCACAGCAAGCAGCAATTCAAGAAAAAGAAAAAGCCATAAACCGTTGCAGTTTATGGCCTTAGGTTAGGTGGAGGATAGGGGGCTCGAACCCCTCACCTCTTGAATGCCATTCAAGCGCTCTCCCAACTGAGCTAATCCCCCAGTCGTCCAGATAGTCTGACGCCTTCCGCGTTGACGATCTAAGAAAATTACCACGGCCGCGTTTGGCTGTCAAGGACGGCGGAATCGCGGGCACAAGTCCGGTCTGGCCCCGAAAAAACGTGCTTCGCGTTCGCGACAGGGGCGCGGGCAGCGATTATTCTAGTTCTCGTCGCCAGCCACGTACGGGTGCGCAAGGGTCCTTGCCCGCCTCGCAGGTCGGACGGAGAATTCGGCTCGCGTCTTGGCTCCAGTCGTCCACGCTACAGGATGCTTCGCTTGAAGAAACGCCACGTTGTTACTGTGCTCAAAATCGTCTTGCCGCTGGCCATCATCGTATGGCTGGTCAGCAGCCTCGACCGGGATCAGTTGCGGCAGCTGGGGCAAAACCCGATCCGCTGGCCGTTGCTGGGCGCTGGTTTCGCCCTGGCGACGCTGTGTGTTTGTGCGACGTTCGTCCGCTGGTATGTGCTCGTTCGGGCATTAGGTTTGCCATTTCGGCTGTCCGACGCTTTTCGCTTGAGTTTTGTCGGCTACTTGTTGAACTTCGTGGCTTTCGGCAGCGTAGGCGGCGACCTTTTCAAGGCGGTTTTTCTGGCCCGGGAGCAACCGGGACGGCGGACGGAGGCGGTGGCCACCGTGTTTCTGGACCGCGTCGTTGGACTGCACTCGCTGCTGGTCGTCGCCAGCGTGGCCATTCTGTTCAGTTACAGCTCGACCTGGAACGCGGACATCAGAACCATCTGCAACCTGACTCTGGCGGCCACTGCGGCCAGCACAGTGGCGATCGTCGTGGTGCTGCTTCCGGGCTGGGATCGCTCGTCGCTGATGACGACGGCGTATCGGCTTCCCAAGATCGGCCACGTCGTCCATCGGCTGGCCACCGCCCTGAAGATCTACCGAGGAAAGCGGGGCATGCTGGCGCTGGTGGCGACACTGAGTCTGGCCGTCCATGTGGTCTTTGCCCTGTCGCTGTACTTGTCGGCCGCAGCCGTCTTTCCGGATCATCCGACGCTGACCGATCATTTCATCATTGTTCCTCTTTCGTTGACGGCCGGCGCCTTGCCGCTGGCCCCCGCGGGCCTGGGCACGTTCGAGGCGGCGATGAAGATCCTGTACCAGGTGATTCCCGCCCAAGGCGGCGGAGACGGGTTCCTGGTCGCCCTGGTCTTTCGGCTGATCACGATCGCGATTGCCGCAGTCGGCGTCGTGTACTACTGGATGGGTCGCCGCGAGGTGAGCGAACTGCTGCGCGAGGCCGAGCACGAGCCAGAGGGAGCGGACCTGGAGGCCGTGCTGGAAGGTGCGGAGCCGGAGTGATCGGGAGAAACTTCATGACAAGTGTGGCCACTGCTGTTCTGACTTGTCTGCTGGCGGGGACACCTCCGGCCGCCGCTTCGGGGACGCCCATCGAAGCGGAGACGTTCCAGGCGACCGCGGACTGGGAGGTGCAAGCGAAACTGCCGGGGTTCAGCGGCGAGGGCTATCTCGGCAATCGCCGGCGGATGTTGATTGCCGAAACGCATCCCCGTCTCAAGCTCACCTTGGACCGCGCGGGCAAGTACGACGTGTGGGTCCGCGCCCTGCTGGGCGGCCCGGCCGACTCGGGGTTTCACGATCGCGAGTTCAGCGCCACCACCTGTGCCGTCTTGGCCCGGTGCGCGGGCTTGCCGGCGCGTTGCGTGTGGATGTGTCCGTTCGACCAGTACGAGAACCACTGTGTGGCCGAGGTCTTCTACGACGGCCGCTGGCACCTGCTGGATCCCGAAGCCCGCGCGTTCTACCTGGAGGCCGACAACCGCACGCTCGCCGGCTACGAGTCGCTCCACGTGGAGCGACGCCTGGCGATTCACCGTCGGCGAGCCGTCCGGAGCGTCGGCCGGGCCGGGAAGTGATGGCGGGCGCGGCGAGTGAGCTACGGCCGTGACGGGGAAAATCGCCGGGTTAGCGCACCGTCTCGCCGACGGACGTTTCCGCTTGATCGCCGAAAACGTTGCCGCCCTTGATGGCGGCATTCCACACCCCGGCCGCCCCTTCGCCGACGGGCGTGGTGCATTGATCGAACACGTTGTCCCGGCAGAGGAAACGCGGCACTTTCCCGAACGCGTCGGGCTGCAGCAGCAGGGCGACGGACTTGGGCCCGTCAAAACATGTGAAACGGTTGGCCGTAATGCTGAACAGGCCGCGGATCGACACGGCGACTTCCACATTCGCGACTTCGCCGCGCGCCAGGAGGTTGTCGCTGAATACCGCGGTCGCCCCGCCAAACACGTCCAAGTCAACCAGTCGGTCACAGTTGTTGATCACGTTGTGGTGCAGGCTCCAGCTCAAACCCTGCCGTCCGTAGATTGCAAAGACCGCCCCCGGCTTGAGTTCGCTGTCCTGGGACAGCCGGAACAGGCCTTCCTCCACATCGAAGACCTCGATTTCGGGACCGGGCACGGCCTTGTCACCAGGCAGCCAGGCGATCCGGCAACCGCGATACTCGTGGGTGCGGCGCCGCGGCCAGGGCAGCGGGCCGCTCGACTTGAACGTCCGCGAGTCGATCACCTCGGCGATGCGCCCGGTCAGCTTCCCGCCCTGCAGTCCGACCGCGCAGCCGCGGATGATGTTGTCATGGACGATGAGGTTGCGGGCCGGTTCCATCAGGACAATGCCCTTGACCAAAGGATCGACCGAACCGCGGACGTAGATCTGGTTGTCGCTGACGATGGTGTCGTCCGCCGACACGCCGATGCCGACCCGGACTCGGGCGTCGTCCCGTACGCAGGTCAGATCGATGACGTTCCCGCTGATGATCGTGTTGGCCGACGGCAGATGGCGGGCCTCGCCGGATCCGTTGGCCTCGATCGCCGACGTGTTGAAATTGACGAAGATGTTGTCCTTGATGATGACGGGCGTGGAGCCGTGGCACGTGCGGATGGCACAGCCGCCGTAGACCATCTCCTGCTCGAACGTGTTGTGGGCCACAATGTGCTGGCCGGTGGGGAGAACGTCGTAATTCGCATCGCGGGAACCGATGTTGCCCATCGCGACGGTGCCGGCGTTGCGGACATAGTTGCCGACGAACTTCACAAACCGCGAGGCCCCCTCCCACGTGCAGCCGCCCACGTCCTGGATCCGGCAGTAGAGCACCGCCGTGTTTTCCGCCATGTCGTTGTTGTTGAAGGCATTCCGGGCGCAGTCGGTCACCGTACAGTTGCGGTAGACGATCGACTTGGTGTACCGGGCGGGGTCCGAGTTGCCCGAGCGACTGCTGCTGGCGGAATAGAAGCATTCAGCGGACATGCCGGTCGCGTGGCAGTTCTCGACGAGCACTCGCTCGGGACTCTGAATCCCCACGGCGTTGCAGTGCTTGATGTAGAAGCCCCACATCTGCGCGTAACCGGGCAGCGGCCGCGAACCCATCTGCTTGCGCTCGGCAAAGCCGCTGAACCCTTGGAACCGCAGGTTGCGAAGCGTCACCGACGTGCCGCCCCGGACCGTGATGCACGCGCCCGTGCCGTTGCGGATGTCCAGGATCGTGCGTTCCTCGTTCTCGCCCGCCACCGTGATTCCGTCGGCATACCGCAGGCTCAGGCCGGAGGTCAAGCGATAGCGGCCGCTGGGGATGAAGACGTTTCGGCCTTCGGCCACGGCGCGATCCAGCGCCGCTTGCAGCGGGCCACTGTCGGTGTGCTGCATCACGCAATCCTTGGCCCCGACCGGTGTTTCGTCCGCCAGCGTCACCTTGTTGCCTTCGATCTTCAGGATCGTGCTGATCAGTTGGTCGCGGCCGCTGAAGGTGACCAGACAGGGCTTCGTCCAATCGCGGCTGCCCAACTTCACTTCGACGCCGCCGCTCAGTCTCTGCCAATCGCCCGTGACCGGCACCTTGCTCTCTTTCCAGGTTAAGGCCAAGTCGTCACTCCAGCGGAAGGTGGGCGGCGTGGTGCCGGCGAAGTCCAGCATGTACACGGTCCAATTGCCGAGGCTGCCGTCATAGCCCCGCACCTCGACCTGTTGTGCTTCCGGCGACGTGTCCCCGCCCCAGGGTTTTTCCATTTCCCAGATGTGCAGATCGCACACGTGGGGGTTGCACTTGGACACCGCCACCTGCTGCCCCACTTGGAAATCGCCGACCTCTTCGAGCACGACCACGTTCGATCCGGCGACGGTTTCCGCCGCGGTTTCGAACGCCGAGCCGCTGGCGCCGAAGGCCCGGACGTCGACCGGCGTCTCCGGCCTGACGAACCGCTCGACGCGCACGTCGTCCAGGTCCGCTTCGCTGCGGCCGGGCACACACACGACCAAGGTGGTTTTGGCGATGCCTTCGGGCAGGGCATACACGCCTTCGAGCGTGGCCCAAGCGCCGTTGCGCACCGGGGTAGCCAGGCCTTCGGCAAAAGGCCGATCGGTCTTCAGTTTGTTCTGCGCATCATACTCATAGACCTTCAACTCGACCGGGCCGCCGCGGTAGCGGAGCGTGACCTTGTACGTCAAGCCGGGCCGCAGTTGAGGACAGCTCTGGATCAGGTGCGCGGCCCGATCGGCGCCGGCCGCCAGACGCAGAAATCGCTGGCCGTCGGCGGCCCCGCCTTCGGCCATCTCCAGCGTGCCCGGAAACGCGGCGTTCAACATCCACGCCGCCGGGGCCTGCAGGTCGCTCTTCAGGACCCAGCTCCCGAAGTCGTTCCCCTTCGGCGGCGCGGCCAGGCGCTGGATCGACTCGAAGCTCCCGTTCTCGAGGAAGCCCTTGTTGGCCTCCGGTTTCCCTTCACCAGCCGTTGCCGCAGCGAGCCACGCGGAAAACCACGCCAGGCACAGGCACGCAGAGCCCCACCATCCAAGACGGGCTGTGGCGCGGCCGAAGTTGTTGCAGTGTGATTCGGTCACTGTGTTTCTCCTGGGTGATGTCTGCCGTATCCTAAACCCGCCGCCACGCATCGGAAATCATGGGAGTGCGCCCGATGTGCCATCTGCGAGCAAGGAGCGTGAACCTCCACCGGGCAAGCCGGTGGCATCCGGGGGAGGCTTGCGGGGGCCGGGTAGCAGCAAACGTAACCATCCCCCGAACAGCCGTCGGCATTGGCGCGGGGGTTGGGGCGTCGTGTGTGGCAGCGAGCGTGACCATCCCCCGCACCCACAGGATACCCGGTCGGGGGCATTGCCGCAACCTCACAATTTGCGCGTCGGGCTGGTGTCAACGGCAAACGCGTGCGGTATAGTTTGGGTTCTGGGGCCGGCGGCGCGACGTGAATTTTGCCCCTTGGCTCAGCTCGTCAACAGCAGGCACGCCGGCGACACCAGGATGAGAGTCCAGAATTGGTGGGACATCAATGATGAGCGTGCGTGCGGTGAAAAGGACCGTTTGTCGAACCATGTGGCTGACGCTGCTGATGAGCGTCGCCTGGATCGGCCTGCCGAGTTCTCCTTCGGCGATCGTTGCCGGAGACGAGGCGGTGCTGACGCGCGTGTCCGAAGACATTCGCGTCTTGTCGGCCGACGAGATGGAGGGCCGAGGGCCTGGCACGCAGGGTTTGGAACAGGCCGGAGACTATGTCCGCGAAGAATTTCGGCGCCTGGGGCTCAAGAGCGGCCCGGCCGATGGTTCGTACCGGCAGCCGTTCGAAGTCTCCGTCGGTTCCCGGATCGTCGCCGCCAGCACGTCGCTCACGTTGCGCGGTCCGGATGGCCAGGTGTGGAAGCTGGAACTGGGACGTGATTTTCAGGCGTTGGCGGCCGGCGGCTCGGGCCGAGTTCAGGGCCCGCTGGTCTTTGCCGGTTACGGCATCTCGGCTTCCAAGCTCAGTTACGATGACTTTGACGGATTGGACACGGAGGGCAAGATCCTGTTGGTGATTCGTCGCGAACCGCAGCAGGGGGATGCCAACAGCAAGTTCGACGGCACGAACGTCACGCCACACTCGTTGGTGAACACCAAGTTGCAGAAAGCCAAGGAACGCAAGGCGGCGGCGGTGCTGATGGTCAACGACCCGTTCACGACCACGGCCGAGGGCCGCGACCCATTGGCGCCGCCGGCGGCGTTCGGCTCGGGCGCGGCCGGCATCCCGTTCGCGCAGGTGACGCAAGCGGTCGCCGACAAGCTGCTGGCCGCGGCTCCGCTGCAGGCTGCGGCGGAAACCAAGTTGGCCAGTGTCGCGGCCGTCGAGGCGCAGATCGACGTTGCGCTCCAGCCCGTCTCCCAACCGCTGCCGGGCTGGTCGGCGGAATTGGAGTGTACGTTCGAGAAGGCCGTGGCGGACACCGCCAACATCGTCGGCGTCTTGGAGGCCGCCGGGCCATTGGCGCAGGAGACGATCGTGCTGGGTGCGCACTACGACCACATCGGCCGCGGCGAGTTCGGCTCGCGGAAGCGGGATTCGGGCGAGATCCACAACGGCGCGGACGACAACGCGACCGGGACCGCGGCCGTGATGGAGCTGGCCCGGCGAATGATCCGTCGCGGGCAACCGCCGGCCCGGCGACTGGTGTTCGTCGCGTTCAGCGGCGAGGAAAGGGGTCTGGTGGGCAGCAAGTTCTACGTGGACCATCCGCTGTTCCCGCTGGCCGACACGGTGGCGATGCTGAACTTTGACATGGTCGGCCGGCTCCGCAACGACGAACTGACGGTCTTCGGCGCTCGGTCGGCGGCGGAGTTGGACGAATTCTTGGACCGGGCCGGCGCCGAGGCTGCGCTCAAGCTGAAGAAAGACGACGGGACCCGGGCCAATGGAGATCACTTTCCTTTCTTTCAGCGGGGGATTCCCGCGCTGCACTTCTTCACGGGCATGACCAGCGAGTACCACACGCCGGACGACGATTTCGTGACCATCAACGTGCCGGGCGTGGTGCGGACCATCGACTTTGCGGAACGCGTCCTGGACCATGTCTTGACGCTCCCAAGACGGCCGGAATTTGTGAAGAGCGAAACGCCCGCAGCCGGCCCCGCCCGCACGGTTTACCTGGGCGTTACACTCGACGGCGCAGCCGGCAGCGACGGCCTGAAAATCAACGCCGTGGCCGCAAACTCACCGGCTGCGCAAGGAGGGTTACAACCGGGAGATGTGATACTGCAATTCGGCGATTCCACCGTGGCCGACCTGCGCACGCTGATGGACGGCTTGCAGAAGCGGAAGCCAGGCGATATCGTCAACATTCAGATCCGCCGCCAGCAGCAGCCGGTCACGTGTACGGTCACCTTGGGTCGGCCCCAGGGGAGCTGAGTGAGATGGAATGTGGGGCGTGCAAGAGCGTGGCACGGCCTACTTGTTGGCCGTGCCGGAGGTGGAGCTAAGTGAGACGAACCGTGGGGCGGTGCAAAAACGGGGAGCAGAGCATGGAGCGGCGTGACTTTCTGCGGACCGGGGCTGCGGCCTTGGTGGGTGCATGTTGGCCGGGACAGTTGCCGGCCAAGGAACCGAAGCAGTCGGCGGCCCGCGGCCGATTCCAACTCAACTACGCCCCGCACTTCGGCATGTTCCGACATTCGGCGGGCGACGACTTGGTCGACCAGTTGCGTTTCGCCGCCCGCGAAGGCTTCACGGCGTGGGAGGACGACCGCCTGATGTCCCGGCCGGTCGACGTCCAGGAAAAGATCGCCCGGACGGCGAACTCGCTGGGTATGGAATTGGGTGCCTTCGCGGCCGCGCCAAGCTTCGCGGACGTGAATTCCGTGCGGAACCGTGAGGCCGCGTGGGAAGGCGTACTGCTGGAACTCCGGCACAGCATTGATGTCGCCAGGCGTGTGAACGCCAAGTGGATGACGGTCGCGCTGGGCCGCCTCGATGCCGGCTCGGATCCGGACGGACAGGCAGCTACTTGCGTCGAGTTGCTCAAGCGGTGCAGCGCGCTCTTGGAACCGCACGGTTTGGTCCTGGTCTTGGAACTGGACAGCGGGCGCGCCCGCCATCCCGGCCTGCTGCTTCCGAAACTCCCGCAAGTACACCGGATCTGCCGGGCCGTCGGCAGTCCGTCCTGCAAAATGATGTTTGACGTCTACCATCAGCACGTCCGTGAGGGTGACTTGATTCCCAGCCTGCAGGCGGCTTGGGGCCAGATCGCTTACGTTCGATGCGGCGACAATCCGGGGCGGAAGGAGCCGGGCACGGGCCAGATCGACTACCGCCGGGTGTTCGCCGACCTGCGCGGCCGCGGCTACACGGGCATCGTGGGCATGCAGCACGGCAACTCGCAATCCGGTCCCGAAGGCGAGCGGGCGGTGATCGACGCCTACCTGGCAAACGAGCGGGCTTGACCGCCGCTTCCCAAACGTCGTACACCATTCCAGAAGCCCGGCTTTTCCAAACAGCCCAGGCTTCTTCGGCGCGCTGCAGCCCTGCTGTGCCTTATCCCCTGAGAGGCTGCGAGCCTCGCTTTTGCTGTAGCATGGCTCTCCGGAGCCGTGCTGATTTCCAAGGTATTCCGCGATGGCTGGCACGGCTCGGAGAGCCATGCTACAAAGATCCACAGCACCTGTCCCCTGAACCCTGACTCCTGACCCCATGATTGCTGTCCACGGCTTGACGAAACGGTTCTACGGCGGCGGCCGTGAGATCTTGGCGGTGGATCGCGTCTCGTTCTCGATCCCGTCCGGCGAGGTGTACGGGCTGCTGGGCCCCAACGGTGCCGGCAAGACGACGACGATCCGCATGGTCGTGGGACTGTTGCGGCCCGACGAGGGCTATGCCGAAGTCGGCGGGTTTCGCACGTCCGACATGCCCGACGAGGTCAAGTCGCGAATCGGTCTGGTGTCGGCCAGCGCCGGACTGTACCCGTCACTGACCGTGAACGAGATGCTGCTGTTCTTCGCCGACTTGTACCGCATGGAATTCGCCGCCGCGCAAGCGTCGTTGGCTCGGTTGAGCGAACTGCTGCAGCTGACCGATTTCCTGGACCGGCGTTGCGGGACGCTCAGCACGGGTCAACGGCAGCGCGTGACGCTGGCGCGGGCCTTGATCCACGATCCGCCGGTGATCCTGTTGGACGAACCCACGCGCGGCTTGGACGTGATCGGCACGCAAGTCGTCTTCGACTACATCCGTCACGTGCGCCAGCAGGGCAAGGCGGTGATGGTCAGCACGCATCGTCTGGACGAGGCCCAGCGGCTGTGCGACCGCTTCGGCCTGCTGCACCGAGGCCGACTGCGTCTGGAAGGCAGCTTGGAGCAACTGCAGGCCGAAACCGGCTGCCAGACGCTGGTCGAGATGTTCATGCGTTGGCACCGCGAGTAGGGTTGTGGAAGCGTGGTCCGGTCGCTAGAGTTGACGGCGGCTGGTCCGTGTGGCCTGGGGCCGCGGCGGGTTTTTGGAGTGCGGCGCCTTGTCACCGCTTTGGGCAGCGGCCTGTAACGCTGCGGCGGATTGGGTTCAGGAGACACACCAGGGCACCGGAACACGAAGCGGCGGTCGTGGCACCGCCGTCGAGCCAAAGCGGCGACAAGGCGCCGCACTCCAAAAACTTGCACGGGAAAACTAGAATTCGGGCAATACCGGCTACTGAGAGATTGCGTGCCGACGCAGCCCGGCGTCGTTCAGACTCCGAGCTTCCAAACAGATTTCCCATTCCGTTCTCCAGGAGGGTTTTCGCCATGTCGCGCATCTTGATCGAAAACGGGCGCGTGATTGATCCCAGTCAAAACCTCGATCGCGTCACGAACCTGTTGGTCGACAACGGCCGCATCGCCGCCTACGACGCGGCCGCCACGGGCAACGAACGCGTGATCCCGGCTGCCGGCAAGATCGTCTCCCCGGGCCTGATCGACTTGCACGTCCAATTGCGGGAGCCGGGCCGCGAGGAGGACGAGACGATCGAGAGCGGCACGGCCGCGGCGGTGGCCGGCGGTTTCACCTCGATCGTCTGCCTGCCGAATACCGAGCCGCCGATCGACTCACAAGCCGGCGTCGAGTTCATCCGGCAGAAGGCGGCTCGAGCGGGCAACTGCCACGTGTACGTCGCGGCCTGCGTGAGCAAGGACCGGGCGGGCAAGGAGTTGGCCGAGATCGGCTCGCTGGTCGAAGCCGGTGCCGTCGCCTTTACCGACGCCCCGCGGGGCATTCAAAATGCCGAGCTACTGCGGCGGGCCTTCGAGTACTGCCTGATGTTCGACCGGCCGATCCTCAATCATCCCGAGGAGTTGGAACTCTCGCACGACGGCGTGATGCACGAGGGCACCGTGTCGATGGTGCTGGGATTGGAGGGGCTGCCCACGGAAGCCGAAGACGTGATGACCAGCCGCGACTTGCGGCTGGCCGAGTCCACCGGTGGCCGCTTGCACCTGTTGAACATCTCCAGCCACAGCAGTGTGGACCTGGTCCGCCGCGTCAAGTCGCGGGGGGTGAGCGTCAGCGCCGGCGTGTGCATGTACAACTTGGTCCTGACCGACGAATTGCTGCGAACCTTCGACTCGAACTGCAAAGTCGATCCGCCGTTGCGGTCGCAGGAGCACGTCGAGGCGTGCGTGCAGGGCCTGAAAGACGGCACGATCGACGTGCTCTCCAGCGCTCACGCACCGCGGGCGCCGGAAAGGAAGATGCTGGAGTTGGATCGAGCGCCGTTCGGGATGGTCGGCCTGGAAACGCTGCTGGGGCTGGTGGTCACCAAGCTCATCCAACCGGGCCATTTGGACTGGGTGCAGGCTCTCCAGAAACTCACCGTCAATCCGGCTCGCGTGCTGGGCATTCCCAAGGGGACGCTGCAGATTGGCGCGGACGCCGATGTCACGATCATCGATCCCGGCGCCACCTGGACAGTCGATCCCCAGCAGTTCCGTTCCAAGAGCACCAATACGCCTTTCGGCGGTTGGAAACTGCAGGGCCGGGCCGTCCAGGTCCTGGTCAACGGCCAGCCGCGATTGTAGGAACACCGATCCCTGTAGCGTCCATCCGGCGGCTGAGGCAAAAAGCAGTTCAATCGTTCATTACTGTGAAACGCAATCTGGAAACGAAACCATTCTTCCCTGGGAGGAGGCAACTCATGAACGACCGATCTAGTTTCGTGACTCGTCGCAGTTTCCTGGCTACCGGCGCGGCCGCAGTGGCGGCGCCTGCTGCCGTCCAAACCAGCGCCCTCATGGCCGCAGACACCGAAACCCCGCGGGTCGTGACGCCGCCGGCGGGCAAACGCATCCTGCTGTCGTGCAAGCTGGGCATGATCGCGAAAGAGGCCGGCGGCAAGTCGCTGTCGTTGGCCGAGCGGTTGAGTCTTGCTGGGCAAGCGGGCTTCGACGGCGTCGACCTGGATCAAGCCGCGGAGTGTACGCCGGAGCAGGCTCGCGACGCGGTGCGCCAGTCAGGCGTGTTCGTCCACAACGCGATCAATCACGCGCATTGGAGCCAGCGTCTGACCAGTGCCAAAGAAGAAGAGCGGGCTCGCGGCCGGGCGAACATCGAGCACTGCATCCGCGTGTCGCACGCGGCGGGCGGCAGCGGCGTGTTGATCGTCGTCGGCCGGGGCGATGACGGGCCGGCGGAGGAGATCGAGGAACGTTGCCGGCAGGAAATCAAACAATTGATCCCGCTGGCGGCGGCCCTGGGCCAGCCGATCCTGATCGAAAACGTCTGGAACAAGATGTTCTACAACCACGACGCGCCGCCGGAGCAGACGGCGGAACCGTTCGTCAAGTTCGTGGACAGCTTCAACAGCCCGTGGGTCGGCATGTATTACGACATCGGCAACCATTGGAAATACGGCCAGCCCGGCGAGTGGATCCGCGCCTTTGGCTATCGCTGCGTGAAGTTGGACGTGAAAGGCTTCAGCCGCGCGGAGAACAAGTTCACGGAGATCACCGAGGGCGACCTGCCCTGGGACCAGGTGCGCAAAGCGCTGGACGAGATCGGCTTCGCGGGCTGGGCTACGGCCGAAGTGGGCGGCGGCGGTTTGGAGCGGCTGACGGAAGTCCGACAACAAATGCAGAAAGCGTTCGGCCTGTAGCAACGGTGGCCGAAATGACTTCCCGATTCTCTAGACCGCACAAGCCCAGAAGAAGCAGGAGAAGCTGACAGGAGAATGGAGTGACAGAAAAACAACATGCCGGAAGGGCAAGGAGCAGAGCCTGGAGGCAAGGTCAAAATCCCTTGTCGCGTCACGGCCCTGCCAGCGGCGTCAAATCGGTGAACAAGGCGGTGTACAACAGGGCCCCGAGGATCCCGCCGACGATCGGCCCCACGACGGGGATCCAGGCGTAACGCCAGTCTGAACTGCCCTTGGACGGAATCGGCAGCAGGACGTGCGCGATTCGAGGCGCCAGGTCGCGCGCGGGGTTGATCGCGTAGCCCGTCGGGCCGCCCAGCGACAGGCCGATGCCGAACACCAAGACGCCAACCAGCAGCGGACCGAGTCCGCCCGTAATGCCGTTGTGGGTGTTGGCGATCGCGAGCACGCCCACCATCAACACCGCGGTGCCGATCGCCTCGCAAATCACATTGCCGGCCGTGTGCCGGATCGCGGGCACGGTCGCGAACGCGCTCAGCTTGGCGACGGGATCCTCGGTCTGCGACCAGTGCGGCAGGTAGGCTGCCCAAACGAGGACCGCGCCGAGGAAGCCGCCGAGGAACTGTCCGGCCAGATACAGGGGGGCTTGCGTCCAACTCAATTCGCCGATGCACGCCATGCTGACCGTCACAGCCGGATTCAGGTGGCCGCCGCTCGCCCAACCGGCGACGTAAACCCCCAACGCCACGGCCAAACCCCAGCCCGTCGTAATCACAATCCAGCCGCCGTTGTGCCCCTTCGTCCTTTGCAGCACGACGTTGGCCACGACGCCGTCGCCCAACAGGATCAGCAGCATGGTACCGATCAGTTCTCCGATGAAGATGTTCATCCTTGGATCCTCCGTTCGAGTCTTGGTAGCGGGCTCAGACGTATGGGCATCAGAGTAGCAATCTGCCCTCCGGCTGTCAAAGTGCTCGTCCGGAAACCGGAAAGATTTGCCTGCGGGATGGGCCGCCCCCGATCACCGTGCTGGCGACACTCCTCCCCGGCTTGATGATCCGCTCTCCCTGCGTCATCTTAATGGGTTTGGCGACTCGAACGTTCGCCTGCAAAACGCGGGAGAGCGGGGAAAAGGGCGGCCCATACAGGGAACAGCCCGACAGAAGAATGGAGTGAAAGATGTTCACGCTGGAACTACCAATCGTGCGGAAACGAGCCGCGATATCCGCGGGGACGGCTCTCTTGACAATTCTTGCCGCTGGCGTGGCTTACCCCGCCAATCCGACGTTTCGGATTACCATCGACCAGGCCGTTTGGCGGAAGTTCGAGTTCCGCTATCCGGCGACCTACGTGTTTTCCTTGCCCGACGCCGGCGAAAACGTGACAGTGTGCCGCCGCGATGCCGCCGGCGACACGTGGACGACGCTGGACATCAAGACAGCCGACGATGCACCCAACGGCGTCGAGTGCGTGCGGTTCGATCCGCAGCAACACACGGCGTACGTCTCGGTGGGCTTCCGGACGACGCCGGCGATCCAACTTGAATTCCTGGGGGCGAGCCGGGCGGAGTTTGTCGAGATCGCCCGATACTACGATGGGCGCAAGGCGGCCTATTCGCTGTCCATCGACAACTGGGGCTGCAAGAGCGTCGCGCATCCCGGCGCGCCGTGGAAAGGTCCGGCCGATGACGAGTCGGACAACTATCAGGCGGCGGTTCACGTCTGCCGCAGCTTCCACCTGCCCGTGTCGGTCGCCATCAACAGCAAGATGCTGGGCGGCGACGAGGTCTGGCAGAGAATGCAGACTGAACTCGACCGGCGGGACTTCAGCTGGGAACCGGTCGTCCACGCCCGCACGCATCCCTGCAGCGTCGCGGCGTACTCGGTCAACGGCTACGAGCCGGAAATCCTCGGCTGCCGCGACGATATCCTCAGCCGGCTGCGCCGGATTCCCTTCGGCCAACACATCTTCACTCACATCCTGACCTGCGGGTACCAGGACGAGTCGATCTACCAGACGGACGCCGGCCAATTCGTCTTCGTCCGCGGCTACAACGGGCACGACAATCCGGAGAGCGTCGACTACGCTCCGTGGAACGCGAAGTACCGTTTCTACGGCGTCGGCGGCCTGAGCTACAAAGCCTACGACGCGGTGTTCCAGAGTCGCAACCCGGCCGGCCGCTACTACGCCGCCGACGTGCAGAAGCTCAATGACGCCTTCGACCAGGTGTACCAGAGCGGCAAGATCATCTATGCCATGTGGCACCCCGACCGCTATCGCAACAGCGCGATCCACGACCCGCGCCCCGGCGTGGACGGCGTGCAGGGCTCGACGCTCATGCAGCACCTGGCTCACGTGGCCAACCGCAAAGACGTCTGGTATGTCCCCAACGGTTGGCTGTACTGCTACCGCTACGTGGCCGAACACGCTTGCGTACAGAAAGCGGCCGAGTAGACGCTTCGGGGACGTCATGCGAGGAGAGTCGGGCAGGCAGAAAGAGAGCCTCGTCAGCAGAATTCGTGGGTGAATTCTGGTTCGGGAAGATGCCCAAGTTG
>CAZAQY010000011.1:0-69448 GCA_964486845.1 uncultured Pirellulaceae bacterium | reverse complement strand
CCGCGCCCTCCGAATTCTCACGAATTCGGCTACTCCCGGTCGAAATGCGCAACTTTCGAAGGCCGGAGTCAGGGTTCCGGGTTCCAGCACTCGCTCACTTGCCACGACCAGTGGCGAACACGACAATGGACACCGTTCTGGAGGAAGGACGAATCTCCACCTGCACGTCAGGAACCAACACGATGAAATCCACGATTCTTGCTCTGGCTGTGCTGCTGTTGGCGGCACCGGTGGCGGCTCAGGCCGCTGACAAACCCAACGTTTTGCTGATTTGCGTGGACGATCTCAAACCCTTGCTCGGCTGCTACGGCACGCCGCTCGTCCAGTCGCCGAACATCGACCGGTTGGCCGCGCGGGGCGTGCTGTTCGAACGGGCGTTCTGCAACCAGGCCGTCTGCGCGCCGTCGCGCAACGCGCTGATGACCGGCCTGCGCCCGCAGAGCATCGGGATCTACGACCTGCCGACCCATTTTCGCCATGGCGCACCCGAAGCCGTCACGGTGGCCCAGTATTTCCGCCGCCACGGATACCGGACCGAGGCGCTGGGCAAGATCATGCACGTCGGCCACGGCAACCACGAGGATGAGGCTTCCTGGACGGTGCCGCATTGGAGGCCCAAGGGCGGCGGCTACCAACTGCCGGAGAGCACCGCCACGACGCGCCCGGCCAACGCCGGCGGCCCGCGCGGCGCTGCCACGGAATGTGCCGACGTGCCCGATTCGGCCTATGCGGACGGCATGATCGCCGACGAAGCCGTCGCCCGCCTGCGCGCCGCCCAGGCTCAACCCGCCGAGCCGTTCTTCTTGGCCGTAGGATTCCTCAAGCCGCACTTGCCCTTCGTCGCACCGAAGAAGTACTGGGACCTTTACCAGCGATCCTCCTTTGAACCGGTCCAGCGGCAGACGCCCCCCGACGGCGCGCCGTCGTTTGCACCCACAACCTGGGGCGAATTGCGTAACTACAGCGACATTCCCGAGACGGGCCCGCTGTCCGCCGATCAGCAGCGCCAACTGATCCACGGCTACCACGCCGCGCTGAGCTACATGGACGCCCAGTTGGGCCGTGTGCTGGACGCGCTCGACCAGACCGGTTTCGCCCGCAACACGATCGTCGTGCTGTGGGGCGACCACGGCTGGCACCTGGGCGACCACGGCATGTGGTGCAAGCACACCAATTACGAACACGCCGCCCGCATCCCGCTGATCGTCGCCGCTCCCGGCGTGGCCCAGGCGGGCACCAAGACCGGCGCTCTGGCCGAAACCGTGGATATCTATCCGACCCTGTGCGAGCTGGCCGGCTTGCCTGCGCCCCAAGGCTTGGACGGCGCGAGCTTCGCCGCCGTTCTGAAAGATCCTGCGGCGGCAACCAAGGAGGCCATCTTCCACGTCTACCCGCGAAACCAGCTGTTGGGGCGCGCCGTCCGCACGGCCCGCTACCGGTTGGTGGAGTGGAAAAAGATCGGCGAGGCGGCCGATACCGCCGAACTGGAACTGTACGACTACGAGGCCGACCCCGAGGAAACGAAGAACCGCGCCGGCGACCGGCCGGAGGTCGTCGCCCAACTGCGGGCCATCCTGGCCAGGCAGCCCGAAGCCAAACCGCAAGTCCGTGCGGCGGAAAGCCCCGCCAAGAAAAGAGCCGGGGCCAAGTCCGCCAAGCCGAAGCAGGACCGGGCCGCCATGTTCGCCAAACGCGACAAGGACGGGGATGGCAAGCTGACTCGCGAAGAGTTCCTCACCGGCCAACCCGACCCCGAGGAGGCGCCGAAACGGTTCGTCCTGTTCGACGCCGATCAGGACGGCACACTCAGCCGCGAGGAGTTCATCCGCGGCGGCAAGTCCAAGAGGTGATGTTCCACGCGGCCTGCGGCTGGAATCTGCTTGCCGTATCAGGGCCACGCTCGCCATCCTGTTCTCACCTGGAGTCTTCGCCGTGTCACCGGAAACTCAAGTCCGCATCCCGCGGCGCAAGCCGCGCACGGCCCACATCGGCGTTTTCGGCGTGGGCCATCAAACGTATTGGTCGCAGTTCGACGGCTTGCTGGACGAATTGCAGGGCAAGCTGGAGGTGTTCGTCAAACGCGTCGAAACGCGCGGGGTACGCGTGACGAACTTCGGCATGGTGGACTGCGCCCAGGCGGCCTATGCGCTGCTGCCGCGGCTGCAGGCGGCCGACTTGGACCTCGTGTTCTGCGACATGCTGACCTACGCCACCTCGGCGACTTTCGGCGTCCTGGTTCGCAGCCTGGACGTGCCCGTCGTGCTGGTGGCGCTGCAGCCGCTGAAGGCGATGGATTATTCGCGGGCCTCGACGTACATGCAGCTGTGCAACGACGACCTCTGTTCGGTGCCGGAGTTCACCGGGGTGGCCGTGCGGATGGGGAAGAAGCCTCCGCCGGTGATTCTGGGCCATCTGTACGACGATCCGCAAGCCGACGCGGAATTGGCCGACTGGTGCGACATCGCCTGCGTGCTGCACGACTTGCGGCGGGCCCGCATCGGCCACTTTGGCCACGTGCTGGAGAATATGTTGGACATGCAGAGCGATCCGACGGCGCTCACGGCCGCGTTTGGCTGTCACATCGTGCAGACCGAGCCCGACGATCTGCTGCGCTGGCAGCGCACGGTGACCGCGGACGAGATCGACGCCAAACAGCGGCAGATCCTGGAGATGTTCGACACGCCGGATCCCAAGTCCGACCCCATCACCCGCAAACTGACGGACGAGGACTTGCTGGTCGCATCGCGCGTCGCGGTGGCGTTGGACAAGTTCGTCGCCGACAAGCAACTGGACGGGCTGGCGTACTATTACGAAGCCGAGGAAGGCAGTCCGATGCGCGAGTTGGTAACGAACCTGATCGTCGGCAACTCGCTGCTGACCGCGGCCGGATTTCCGATGTGCGGCGAGTCGGACCTGAAGACCTGCATCGCCATGCTGATCATGGACCGGTTGGACATCGGCGGCAGCTTTGCCGAGTTCCATCCCATCGACTTCAACGAGGGCTTCGTGCTGGTCGGCCACGACGGGCCGCACCACATCAACATCGCCGAGGGCAAGCCGGTGCTACGGAGCCTGATCAAGTACCACGGCAAGCCGGGCAAGGGGGCCAGCGTCGAGTTCAAGATCAAGGAAGGTCCGATGACGATGCTGAGCATCAGCGTCACGACCGGCGGACGTTTCAAGTTCGTGGTCGGGGAAGGCGAAAGCGTCCGCGGCCCGATTCCGCCCACGGGCAACACCAACACCCGCGGCTTCTTCCAGCCGGACATCCGCACGTTTCTGAAACGCTGGGTGGCCGAGGGACCCACGCACCATTTCGCGCTGGGAGTCGGCCATCGGGCGGAGTCGTTGCGGCGGATCGCGGAAATCCTGGACGTGCCCTGCGCGGTGGTGCCGGCGGGGCTTTGAATCTGATCGGCTGCGCCGGAACCTGACGAGCCGGCGCTAGGCATACCTTGCGGGCGGGGTACAATGGACGGAGCGACCACATTTCGAAAGGACGCCAGCCATGACTGCCTCGACACTCACGATGTCCCCCCGACGGCCACCGCGTTCGCAACGCGGCGACCCGCCCTGGGAGATTGCCTGCCTGTTTCCGAACCAAGGAGAATGGACGGACGCGGAATACTTGGCGTTGCAGGCCAAGACGAGTTTGATGGTCGAACTGTCCGACGGCTACATCGAGGTGCTGCCCATGCCGAGCCCCTATCATCAGCGTGTCGTGAAATTCCTCTTCCGCTTGCTGGAGACGTTTGTGCTCGGACTGGGCTCCGGGGAAGTCCTCTTCGCTCCGCTGCCCATCCGCCTCCGGCCCGGCAAGTTCCGCGATCCGGACATCGTGTATTTGGCGTACCGCGTGGCGGGGGAGCACGGACGGGGCGCGGCGGCGGCGTCGGTGCTGTTGCCGGGCTTCCGCGTTGACGTCGACGCGGTGTTCGCCGCTGGAGAAAAGGCTGGCTGAGGAAAAGTTCGTGTATTCTCGGAGACCTCCGGTCGAAGCTGTGCTGCGGTCGGGAGACCGCAGCACAACCGAGTTCAGGCGGCGGTGTAGCGTTCGAAGCGGTGTTTGTCGGCGGCCTTCATGTAGGCGTCGGCGGCCTCGATCACGCCCTCTTGGACGAACTCCTCCAAGGCGTCGTCCATGGACTGCATGCCTTCGCGCTTGCCGGACTGCAGTACGGAAGTGATCTTCTCGATCTTGCCCTCGCGGATGATGTTCGACACAGCGTGCGAGCCCAGCAGGATTTCGTTGGCGGCGACTCGGCCTCGGCCTTCTTTGCGCCGCAGCAGCTGCTGGGCGACGATCCCTCGGATCGACTCGGCGAGCATCGTGCGGATCTGGGCCTGCTGGTCGCTGGGAAAAACGTCGATGATGCGGTCGATGGTCTTGGGCGCGCTGTTGGTGTGCAGCGTGCCGTAGACCAACGCTCCCATGCTGGCGGCGCTGATGGCCAGGCCGATGGTCTCCAGGTCGCGCATTTCGCCCACCAGCACCACGTCCACGTCCTGGCGGGGCACCGCCCGCAGCGCGGCCGCAAAGGACTCCGTGTGCGTGCCGACTTCGCGGTGGCTGATCATGCACAGGTTGTTCTTGTGGACGAACTCGACCGGGTCTTCGATGGTCACGATGTGCCGGCGGTGGCGGCGGTTGATGTGGTCGATCATGGCGGCCAGCGTGGTCGATTTGCCGCTGCCGGTGGGCCCCGTGACCAGCACCAATCCGCTGCGCAGGTCGGTCATCCGTTTCAGCACGGGCGGCAGCTTCAACTCGTCCAGCGTCAGGATGCGGGTGGGAATCAGCCGCATCACGGAACCGTAGCCGGTGCGCTGGAAGAAGTAATTGCAGCGGAAACGGGCCTTGTCCTCAATCCCATAGGCAAAATCGAAATCCAGGTTGCGCTCGTAGCGTTTGCGCTGCGGCTCGTTGCAGATCTCGAACAGGTAATCGCCCAGCGTCTGTTCGGTCAGCATGTCATGGTCTTCGATCACCCGCACGTCGCCGTCGATGCGGTACTTGGGCTTCTGCCCCACGACCATGTGCAAGTCGGAAGCGTTGACGGTTTGCATGTTCAGCAGCAGGTGGTCGATCTTGGCCATGATCGCGGCCTTTCGTCAAACGGGCAGAAAGCGAGCGTTAGCATTCGTCATTGGACTTCCAACGGAAGCGGCGGTCAAGCCGCCCCGCCGTCATAACGCGCAGTTTTGGGAGCACTCGGCAGCTTGGCAACGACCCGAAAGAAACCTACGACAGCAGAAATCGAAACACTCCTCACGGGTGTCACGCGAAGCCGGCCGAAGTGCGTTCTCCCGTAAATCGGCTTGACCCTTGCAGACCGTACCGGACGATCTCTTGCACGGACAGGATGTCTTCCCGAAACGGATTGTATCTCGCGTAACACGGATGACGAAGATGAAGCGACAATCGAGCCGGTGGATCGTGCCGTTTGTACTGGCGGCGCTGGGTTTCGTTCACCACTCGCACGCTCAAGGGATCGTGCTCCCCGGCGCGGGGCCGGTGAACCGTTCGATGGCGGGCGCCGGCGTGGCCGCCCCACTGGACGCGGCAGGGGCGATCCACTGGAACCCCGCTTCGATAACGGGACTGGAGAGTTCCGAGTTCCTGCTTGGCGCGGAACTGCTTTGCCTCACGACGCATGTCGAATCCAGTTTCGGTCCGTTGGCGGGCGAAACGCGCAGCGATTCCGGAGTCAGCATCCTGCCCACCGCAGCGGTCGTTTTTCAGCCCCAGGATTCTCCCTGGACGTTCGGTTTAGGCATGTTCTCGATCGGCGGCTTTGGGATCAACCTGCCCGGCAGTCCGGCCGCGCCGCCGACGAATCCGATCCTTTCGCCGACATTCACCGGCGGTCCCATGTACTCCAAGCTGGCCGTGCTGCAGTTGGCGCCCACGGCGGCGCTCAAGATCACCGATCGTCTCTCCATCGGACTGGCGCCCACGGTCGCCATTGCCGACGTGGCGCTGGATCCGAATGCCTTCGCGTCACCCGATGTCGCGGGATACCCCGAGGGCACGCATGTCCGCACCATCTGGGGATTGGGCTTCCAGGCGGGGATCTACTACGAGACCGAGAACCGCTGGCACCTGGGCGCGTCGTACAAGAGCCCGCAATGGTTCGAGGAAGCGACCTCTTACGCGACCTACGCCAACGGCCAGCCCCGCACCGACGGACTGAAAGTGGATTACCCGGCCATCATCTCGCTGGGCGCCGCCTACTACGGACTGCCGCGGACCGTCTGGGCCATTGACCTTCGCTACGTGGATTACGACAACGCCCAGTTGTTTGGGCAAGCGGCCGGCTACGGCCCCGACGGGGCGTGGACGGGCTTGGGCTGGCAGAGCGTGTTTGCGATCGCCACCGGCGTCCAGTATCAATTGACCGACGCCTGGTCGCTGCGAATCGGCTATTCGTACAACGAGAACCCGATCGCCGGCGCGAACACGTTCTTCAACATCGCAGCGCCGGCGATTTACGAGCACATCATCTCGGTGGGCGCCAGTTGGCGGATCACGTGCCGCACGAGCCTGGTGTTGGCCTACCTGCACGCCTTCGAGAACTCGATCTCCGGGCCCTGGGTGGCGGGGCCGCCCAATGCGCCGGCTCCCGGCGTGTCGCTTCCCGGCACGGCAGTCACCACTCGACAGTCCATCGACTGCCTCGTGGCCGGGTTGCAGGTGAAATTCTAACGGCACGGTGTGGCACGGCTTACTTCGTTAGGCGTGCCCGCAGCACCAACGGAGCTTGCCTTTGCGCTCACCGACGTTGCTCACGGCCAACAAGTAGGCCGTGCCACAACGTTGCTTCTCCGGCCGCAGGCGCCACCGAAGGCGAGCACTGGTTTACCGCCCCTTACGTCTTCAAAACGTCCCTTTTGTTCATTGTTGTGGATCACGTGCCCCCTGATTCGGCACCGTCCAACCCGATGGTTCAAGTCTTGGTCGCGAGCTCACGTTGTCGCCCTCGGAGTCGCGACAAGTAGTCGCGTATTCCAAGGGCGGGCGCTTCGATTACCACAACACCTAGCGGCAGGGCGTCCTCAAGGTCCAAGGAACCGCCTCTTGTGAGTGCGACGAGGAACATGGCCTTTGCGGCCTTCGATCGTGAGGCTGCAAAGAGCTTCTGTGCCGCCTCGACGATCGTTTCGCCCTGGCGCTGGACGCAAGTAGAGTCGGCTTCTGAGTCGGATAGCCCGTACGTTCCTTGGCTTTCGGGTTCAAATACGGAAGGTCCCAAACGTCCCCCAAAGGCACGCCTGTTTTCCGGCCATTCGGCACAATGTCGCCGTCGTCGTCGCGTTCGTAAACTGATTTGTTGAACTCGTCACGTCTTCGCCGCTGCAATAACTGATCGACGTTTGTGGCCGGTGAATACTCGACCCAGACGGCGTTGAACGTGAACTCTTCCCATTTGCTGTAGTAGTAGATCACCCAGGCGGACTTCGGCTTCAGGTGCGGGGAGCATTTTCCTTCGCCAGCTTCTTAAGAATTCGGAGCAGATCCACACCCGTCCTGTCCTTCACGTACTTCCAAGCCGCGTCACGAAAGAAGTACTTTCCGCCCACGCCTTTGTACAAGGTCTCCAGGGCCTGCTGAATCCGGATGGCCTGCGCGCGGTTCGGGTAATAGAACATGACACGAATCGGTGTGTACTTTGCGTCGACGAGTTTTTGCCATGCCGCACAGGATACACCGCGTACGCGCCTCCCCGCAATTCCCCGTGTTTGACTCGGCGAACAGAAAACCAAACTGTTTTGGTGTCTTTTCGGGCATCTCTGACGATTTGCGCCGCGGCGTGATGCAATGGCCGATGTTCAAGGCAAAATCCCGTGTGGTGCTGGCGACGGACCGCGGGGTCCGCTAGAATCCCCTCGACGTGTCCGCTTGGCGTCTGCTTGTTGCAGCTTCAGGGTGCGGCGACTCTTTCGCCGCTTTGACAAGAGGAGTCCGTTATGAGTCGTGGTTGGGTTGTAACCCTGGCGGGAACGGGAATTAACCTTGCTTTGGGTATCTTGTACACATGGAGCGTGATTAGCAAAGCCATCCCGGCGGACTGGAATTGGACGGAGCAACAGAAATCATGGCCGTACGCCATCGCCTGCCTCGTGTTCTCCATCATGATGGTTCCGGCGGGGCGGTTGCAGGACAAGATCAGCCCGCGCTGGGTGGCCACGTTCGGCGGTTTGCTGGTCGGGTTGGGAATGATGCTGGCCAGTCGCGGCAACTCCTACTTCAACTACATGCTGGGCTTTGGGTTGCTGGCCGGGGCCGGAATCGGGTTCGGCTACGCTTCCGCCACGCCACCGGCGGTGAAGTGGTTTCCCGCGGCTCGGACGGGAATGATCGCGGGCATCGTCGTGTCGGGCTTCGGCCTGGCGTCGGTGTACGCGGCGCCGCTGACGAACTGGTTGGTCAAGCAGGAGGGCGGCGTGCCTGGAGCCATGTTCACCCTGGGTTTTGCCTTTCTGGTGGTGGTCGTCGTCTTGGCCCAGCTGCTGCGCACCCCGCCCAAAGGTTACGTGCCCCCCGGAACTGTACCCGCAAGCCCCGGCGCCGTTGCCAAGAAGGAAGATTTCTCGCCCGCCGAGATGCTGGGAACCGGCCAGTTCTACCTGCTGTGGTTCATGTACGCTTGCGGCGCCGGCGCGGGGTTGATGATCATCGCCAAGCTGGCCGCGATCGCGGACAAACAGGCTGGCGTCGCCCTGGGTTTCGTCCTGGTGGCTTCGCTGGCCGTCGGCAACGGCGCCGGGCGAATTATCGCAGGCATGGTGTCCGACAAGCTGGGCCGCAAACCCACCATCATCGGTTGCCTGCTGTTTCAGGCGGTGCTGATGGTCGTCTTGACGCGGGCGACCCCAGGCTCGCCGCTGTCCACCGTTCCCGTGCTGGCGGTCCTGTCGGCGCTGATGGGCGCCAATTACGGCGCCAACCTGGCGCTCTACCCGTCGGTCACCAAGGACTTCTACGGATTGAAGAACTTTGGCGTCAACTACGGTTTGGTGTTCACCGCCTGGGGCATCGGCGGTTTTGCCTTGTCGCTGGTGGCGGGAAGACTGTACGACGCCTACCAGAACTTCAGCTACTCGTGTTATCTAGCCGCCTGCCTGCTGGCGCTGGCCGCCGTCGTCGCGTTGCTGCTGCGGCCGCCGCACGTGCAGCACACGCAGGAATCCTGAGGCAGCCGGACCGTTCCAGAAGCCCGGCTTTCGGAACAGCCGGGCTACCCGCCCAGTTTGACGAAGCGGTACATCGGCAGGTGCCGGTAGTAGACCTGCAGCGTGAGCAAGGCCATGCTGGTGGAATACATCCGGCCGCCGCGCGCCCCCCAGTCGGTGCCCTGGGGGTTCCAGCTGCCGGTCTTGTGGCCCGACTTCTCCTGGGTGCGGATCAGGTGCTCGCGCATGCGATGGTTCCACAGGTCGAAATTCGAGCCCTCCAGGTGGTGCAGCACCTGGGTGGCGTAGTAGTAATAGTAGATGGGTCCCAGGGTGGCTCCCGACTCGGGCGGCATGTTCTGCATCAGGTACTGGGCGCCGGCCAGCAGATCGGGCTCGTCCTTTTTCCATCCCAGGTACTGTCGCGTGAGCAGTCCGGCCGCCGACAGCGACAATTTCTCGGGCGTGTTGGGCGTGTAGCTGTAGCGTGAGTTCTTGGCTTCGAGGGGGCCCGCAGCGCAGGAATCCACGAAGCGTCCCGCGCGGACCAAGGGGGGCTTCAGGACGTCGATGCCCGTCAACTGGGCACTGCGGATCGCCAGGAACACCCAACCCGTGACCGACATGTCGCCGGGCACACCGGGGCTGTACCGCCAGCCGCCGCCCTGTTCGTGCTGGGCGTTCAACAGGTACTTGATCGCCAGTTGGGCGTTGACCCGCAGGCGTTCGTCGCCGGACAGCCCATAGGCCTCGCAGAGCGCGATCGTGCCCAGGGCGTGCGCATACATGCTGCCGCCCAGATAGCCGTCTTTCTTGTCGTCCTTCTTGCTGCCGCGGATTTGGTTCTGGGCCAAGAAGATCAGGCCCCGCTCCACGACCTTTTGGTACTTGGCCAGCTCCGGCGGCTTGTCCGGCGCCCGATTGTGCGTCACTCCCTCACCCAAAAACGGCAGGACGCCAAACGCCGTGCCGGCCGTCGGGCTGTCTTGGACCTCCTTCTCGAATTCGCCTTGGCAATCGCAGCCCGCGATGCCCTTGGCATAGTCCTTCAGCAACCAGCTGCCGTCCGACTGTTGGTGGGCAGCCAGCCACTTCAGCCCGCGCATCACGGCGGCCTCCGACTCCGGCGTCCCGCCGTAGAACTCCGACAGCGCTTGCTTGCTTTCCGCCGTCAGCCGTCCGCCGATCGACCCGCGCCGCAACAAGGGGATGATCTCCGGGTTGGCGACGATGGCCGGCGGCAGGTACGTTTCGTCCGGGCCGGCGATGCGCAGGACGATCGAATCGGAACTGGCCAAGTCTCCGCCCGTCGCCATCATCTTCGTCGAGTGTACGCGCTGGACGGCGTCGGCGGCGACGGACACCTCCACGCGGGCTTTGGCTTGATCGGGAGCGATTTCCGTCGATTTGATCGTCACGCCCTTCGGCAAGGCGTCGGGTTTCAGCTGCAGCGGACCCTTGTAGCTGCTGCGGGTCACCGGTATCTCGATGAACTGGGTATCGCCCGGCGCCATGGTGATGGCTCGAAAAGTGTTGACCTGGAACGGACGGGCCTCGATCTTCACGGGCACCTCCGCGCTGAGCGTGCGGCCGAACAGTGTCGTCGAGACGCGAATCGCCTGGCTGGCATTGGGCGCGTCCGCAGTTGCCGCCAGTTCCAAGGTCGCCGTGTCCTGGCCTTCGGCGATGTTCGCCACCTTGCAGGCCAGCTTCGCCGGTGCGTTCTCGAGCCGCAGTTCCAGGGGGCCCTTGTAGCGCTGCCGTTCGATCTTGATGTCCACCTTCTTGTTGGTGCCGGGCTGCATGAGGATTTGGCTCACGGGCCGGAAGGTGGGCAGGCCCAATTCCGGAATATTCACCGCCAGCGTGCCGGTGGCTTGTTGTTGGCCGACCTTGACGTGCACCGTCAGCTTGGCGGCCAGCGCGGTATCGCCCAGGGTCGGTGCGGCTTGCACCTCGAGCCGCCCCTCGGACTGGCCATCGGCAATCTCGGCGGCCTTGACGGTCAAACCCTCTGGAGCGCCCTCGACCCGGACCTGGATGGGCCCGGCGTTTTCGTTGCGCGCAACCTGCACAGCGACGGTGGCGCTCGCGCCGGCCTCCAGCGTCAACGGTTTGAGTTCCGCCAGTTGAATCGGCTTGGCTTCAGGTTCTGGAGGGGGCGATGGAGACGGAGGCGGCGCCTCCGGTTGGGGCGGCGTCTCCGCCACAGGCGGTGGCGAACCGCCGCAGCCACTGACCATTGCCGCGAGGGCGGCAAAACACAACGCAAACCAGAGGGTCGTCGTTTTCATCGTCTTACTCCCCAAGTGAGCCACGAAAAGATGAAGAAAATTGTCTCATTCCTGACCGCCATGTCAACCGTCCAACCGATCCCATTTTCCGGGGTCCCCGTTTATTGCCGCCCCGGCGTAGGCTAGAATAGCACCAAACCGAATCAGGGCCGCCCGCCCGTCCCCAACATGAGATACGATCCCCATGACGGAACCGATTGACAAGCTGCGAGCGACCGTGGCTGAATTGGAGCACGAGTTGCAGTCGGTCGAAACACTCGACGCGGAAGCTCGCGCGGCGTTGGAACAAGCCGTGGTCGACATCCTGGTCGCGCTGGGCAAGGCAGCACCCGGCCAGCGCGCGCCGCAATCCTTGGTCGACCGTTTGCACGCGGCGGCCCAAGAATTCGAGGGCTCGCATCCCACCGTCACCGGAATCCTCAGCCGCTTGATCGACGGCTTGGGCCAGATGGGAATCTAATGGCCGGGCGCGATTCGCAAGAGAAACTTCAGCAGAAACGGCAAAAACCGGTCGGGAACCCGACTCTTCTCGCGCCTTCCCCTGTGCTGGCAGTCGGCTGCTAGCACTCTCGCCGGGCAAGCTAGGCAGACTGTGCCGGTGGCCCTGCGCGCAGGTCAAGCAGTCAAAACCGTTAGACCGATGAACCTCTTCATAACCGTTTTCTGCGCGCGGCCTGCCAGGTTGTCGCCGCCGGCGACGGACCATGTTGCGCGATCCGACCCCATCCTCCACAGATTCGGCATCCGATGGCAAGACAGCGGACACGTCAACCGGCGAGGCTCCTGGCGGCGACATGGCTGGCTCTGGCGTGCGCCGGTGGGTGGGCGAGTTGCGAACCACGGCCGGCAGTGGCTTCTTCCTTGCGCCGCACCGCCATCGTCGAAGCCGTGGAGAAGGTCCGCGATTCGGTGGTCAACATCCAGGGCCGCAAGATCGTCCGCGGCGAACCGTCGGAGCCGGGCGGCAACGAGCCCTTTCGACAGGTGAACGGCATGGGAACGGGCGTCATCATCGACGCCCGCGGCTACATCCTGACGAACTATCACGTGGTGGAAAACGTGGAGACGATTCAGGTGACGCTGTCCGACCGCCGCAGCTTTGTGGCGCGCCTGTCGTCGAACGACTCCGTTTCGGATCTGGCGGTGATCAAGATCGATGCCGGCCGCCCCCTGCCGGTGATTCCCTGCGGAGTGTCCAGCGACTTGATGTCGGGCGAGCCGGTGATCGCCGTGGGAAATGCCTTTGGCTACGAGCACACGGTCACGCGCGGGATCATCAGCTCCTTGCACCGCGAAGTCCAGGTCAGCGCGACGCAGAAGTACCACGATTTGATCCAAACGGATGCCAGCATCAACCCCGGAAATTCCGGCGGCCCGTTGCTGAACATTGACGGCGAAATGATCGGCGTGAACGTGGCCGTGCGCGTCGGCGCCCAGGGCATCGGTTTCGCGATTCCCGTGGACGAGGTGCTGGAGATCGCGGCCCGGCTGCTGAGCACCGAGCAGATCGACCGCATCGTCCACGGCGTGGTGGGCGAGACGCGCAGCGTGGACACGGACCGCTACTTTGCCGTGGTCGGAATCCGGGAGGGCAGTGCGGCGGCCAAGAGCGGTCTCCAACCGGGCGACGTGATTGCGGCCGTCGACCAGTCGCCGGTCAAGCGGGCGATCGACTTCGAACGGGCGCTGCTCGGCCAGCCCGCCGAACAGTCGCTGGCGTTGAGCATTCAGCGGGACGGCCAGGCCAAGACGCTGCAACTCGTGCTGCCTTCCGCGTCGCCGGAGGCGGATGACTTCGAGCAGCGCACCTGGCGCTTGTTGGGCCTCCGCCTGATCCCTGCATCCAAGGAAGAGTGCCAGCGGGCCGCGTCGCGTTATCGCGGCGGGATGCGAGTGCTGGCCGTCCGGGCCGACGGTCCAGCGGCCCGTCAAGGCATCCGGACCGGCGACGTGTTGGTCGGGATGCACGTCTGGGAGACGATTTCCAGGGACAATGTCGTGTACGTCCTGAACCACGCCGACTTGGAGAGTTTCCAGCCGCTCAAGTTCTTCGTCCTGCGCGGCGACGAGACGCTGTACGGCTTCATGCAAGTCAAACGCGAGGCGACGGCCCAAGTGTCCCGCAAGGCCAGCCGCAACTGACGATGGAAGCAGAATTCCTTTCCTGGTTGCGAGGTCAGCTTCCCGGCCATCCCCGCCTGAGGTTGGGCATCGGCGACGATGCCGCCATCCTGGAATGGACGTCCGGCGCCCGCTGTGTGGTCACCAGCGACATGCTGAACGACGGCGTGGATTTCGTGTGGGACCAGTGCGAGGGGCCCTTGGTGGGCCGCAAGTCCCTGGCGGTCAACCTGAGCGACCTGGCGGCGATGGCGGCGCAGCCCTTGGCGGCGGTCGTCTCCTTGACGCTGCCGCGGCGCAACGCCCTGGCCGTGGGCCGGCAATTGTACCAGGGCCTGCTGCCGTTGGCCGCCGAATTCGGCGTGGCCATCGCCGGCGGAGACACGGGCAGCTGGGATGGCCCTCTGGTGATCAGCATCGCGGCCATCGGCGAACTGACCGAACGCGGACCGCTGCTGCGCAGCGGCGCCCAACCAGGCGACGCGATTGTCGTCACGGGCAGTTTTGGCGGCAGCATCCTGGGCCGGCATTTCCGCTTCACGCCCCGCGTCCACGAAGCCCTGCTGTTGAACGACCGCTACCGGCTGCACGCGGCCACCGACGTCAGTGACGGGCTGTCGTTGGACCTGTCTCACATCACCCAGGAAAGCGGCTGTGGGGCGCTGCTCGAGGCGGCGGCCGTGCCGGTCGCGGACGACGCCTATCGTTTGGCGGCGGCGGAAGGCGATCGGATGACGCCCCTGGAACACGCGCTGGGGGACGGAGAGGATTTCGAGTTGATCCTGGCGGTGCCCCCGGAAGAGGCGGCTCGGCTGCTGGACGACCAGCCCTTGGAGGTGCCGCTGACCCGCATCGGCACGTTTACGGCCGAACGGGGATTGTGGATCGAAGAGCCCGGCGGGCGGCGCCAAACGCTGCACCCGCGCGGGTATGAACACTGAGCAGCGTTCGGGAAATAAGTGCCGCCTCGGCAAAGTAGCCATCACACTCCGTGTGATGATCGGCCAGAAACAGCGGACCGTGATTTCTCGAACGCTGCAAAGCGGAATCAGACGACCACGCTGGTCAGTTCGCGGAATCCGGGGTGCTGTCGGATCGCATCAAAGTCGCTTTCCTCCGCCGCCAAGTCCCGGAACTTGGGGTCGATCTGAAACGCCGTCGCCAAATGATCGAGGGCGATTTCCGCATTGCCCGCCAGGCTCCAGTAGCAGGCCAGATTGTAGTGGACGATGGCCTGGTTGTCGTCGACCGCCAGTGCTTCCTGCAAGGCGCCGATCGCCAAATTCAGGCGTCCGATCCGCTTGTAGCACCAACCCAGGGCCAGCAGGGCATGGATGTCCTCGGGGTCCTGCTCGGCGGATTCCTGCAACGACGGGATGGCATCGTGATAGCGTTCCATCGCCCGGTACGCCAGGCCTCGCAGGTACAGCGCATACGCCGAGTGCTGTTCGGATTTGTCCAGCCGCTGCAAGGCGTCCAGCACGCGTTGCGCCACGGGGTCTCGCACGGCGGGCCGCAAGTCCCACTTGGACGGGCCGGCCATCAACAACTCCAGGTAACCTTCGGCTTCTCGGAGGATCCGATCTCGAACAATCCGGCGATGCGTGGAAACGGTCATGGGAGTATTTCCATCCTGAATCCAGCGGCTATGCTCTTAGTAGGGCTGACATCATTCTAACTGCTGTCGGTCCGAGACCCAAACGTTTTGGTCGCTAGTTTTTTTATAATCTTCTTCGGAGCCTTTCACCAGCAGGGGCGAATTGTGACCAAGGCCGAGCATGGAAACAACCTGGGGTCGAACCGTTGGACCGCCGCGGCGGAGATCATGCTGATCTTCTTGCTGTTCTTCCTGTACGCGGGCTGGCCGCCGCCGGATGTCAACGAGGCCCACTACCTTGCCAAGGCGAAGCATTACTGGCAGCCCGAATGGTGTGCGACCGATCATTTCCTGGAATCCTCCGACGCCCATCTGGTGTTTTATTGGACGTTCGGCTGGCTCGCGCAGCTGGCGCCGCTGCCCGTGGTGGCCTGGCTCGGCCGGTTCGTCACGTGGTTCCTGTTGGCCTGGTCCTGGCGGCGGCTCAGCTGGGCCGTGGTCCCCAGACCCTTTGCCTCGCTGCTGGCGGCCGGTGGATTCCTGCTTTTCAGCGGCTGTTTTCACATGGCGGGCGAGTGGGTCGTGGGGGGCTGTGAGGCCAAGGGGATCGCCTATGCCCTCGTCTTTTTCGGCCTCGGCGCGATCCTGAACCAACGCTGGAATCTCGCCTGGATACTGCTGGGGGCAGCCACTTCGTTTCATGTGCTCGTCGGCGGGTGGTCGCTGGTGGCCGCCGGCTGCGCCTGGCTCGCCTGCCAGCATTTGCGCCCCCCGCTAACCCGGATGTTGCCGGCGATTGGCGCCGCCCTGCTGTTGGCGCTGCCCGGTCTGATTCCCGCACTGTTGCTGAACCATGACGTCGATGCCCAGGTGGTCCGCGAGGCCAATTCGATCTACGTCTACGGGCGATTGGCCCATCATCTGGTGTTCCACCGGTTCCCACACTGGCACATGGTCCGGTTCGCGATCCTGCTGGCCGTCTGGCTCATCGTCTGCCGGGCCACGACCTGCCCGATCTCGACCGGCGCACTGGGGCAGAGGCCGTTGCGAGGCTTTGTGGGCGGCGCGGTCCTCATCGCGATCGTGGGGATCGCGATCGACCAGTCGCTGCTGTACCACCTGGACGTGGCGGCCAGCCTGCTGAAGTACTACTGGTACCGTCTCAGCGACGCGATGTTGCCGGCGGGCGCGTCCCTGGCACTGGTCGCGTGGCTGGTCGACCTGCGGGAACGCCGTCCGGGATGGGGGCAAGCCGCGTTGATCGTTGGCGTGCTCATTGCGGGCGGGAATCTGGCCCTGACCAACTACCAGCGGCGCGGCGACCTGCGGCCGGGGGCGGACGTGCAGATGCTGCCGGCCTGGCCGGACGATCCGGCCCGCACGCGCCGCACGTACGACGACTGGCGGCGGACCTGTCAATGGATCGCGGAGCACACGCCGCCGGACGCTTGTTTCATCACGCCCAGGAGGCAGCAGACCTTCAAATGGTATGCGGAGCGGAGCGAGGTGTGCTGCTGGAAAGACGTGCCACAGGACGCCGCCGAACTGGTCCAGTGGTGGCAGCGGCAGAAGGACCTGTATCCGCGCCGCGTCGTGTTCGGAGGATTGGCCGCGCACGGCGAACAGAAACTGCACGAATTGGCCGGGACGTACAACGCCGACTACGTGGTCCTGGACCGCTGCCTCAGCCCGCGCCCTCTCTTGCTGCCCCGCCTGTACCCTCCCGGATTTTCCACGGCCACGAGCGCCTACGAAGTCTACCAACTGCCGAGGTGACGATCATCGCCTTGGCGCGTCCGCCGACCAGCGGCTTGATGTGCTTCTCGAACATCCGCGTCATGCACGTTCTGGTTGGCCTCGTGTTTCACCTCCAGGTCCATGAACGACGTGGTACTCAAGCGGGGTTTCGCGAGCTTTAGCTGTCTCCGGCCACCGGATTGCCGCACGTAACGCGAGTGTCCGCTCCCGCAAGTCGTCCAGCATGGCCAGTTTCTCGGCCACGGGGCGGCTGGCCAACGTCCGCCGCAACTGCAGCTTGGCCTCGAGAATGCGGATCTCGTAGCCGAGCAACGGCCGGCCTACACGGTTTCCCGAACGACTCTCCGGCGAGCTTGCTGTTGCATCGGCCGCCGGAATTTGGTACGCCTTGCATCGGAAGCACGTGATCCACGACCGGGGGCGGACCGATGCCAAACGCCGAGGAAGACTTCGCTCGACTTGCAGAATCGCTGCGGGAGCGGTTTGCCGCGCACGCCTGGTCGGCCTCGTGCTACCGGCGGTTCGCACCGCAGCTGAGCTTCGGCCGGCACCGCGGTCCGGCGGGGCCGGATGCGAAGCCGGCGGCCGTGGTGGCACTATTCTATCCGGCGGGCGGCCAGTGGCATCTGCCGCTGATCCTCCGGCCAGCCTCCATGACCTATCACCCAGGGCAGATCAGTCTGCCCGGCGGCCGCGCAGAACCGGGCGAGGCGGCGGAAGCGTGTGCCCTGCGCGAGTTGCACGAAGAACTGAGCGTCGCTCCGAACGAGGTCACGATTCTCGGGTCGTTGCCGCCCGTGTTCGTCTACGCCAGCAATTTCCTGGTCCATCCGCTGGCGGCCATCGCTCCGCAGCGGCCGGCGTTTCGCCCGGATTCGCGGGAGGTCGCAGAATTGTTGGAATTGCCCCTGCCGCACTTGATGGACGAGCGAAACCGCGGAACTTGCACGATCGTGCGAGCTGGTTTATCATTTCAAGCGCCGTACATCGAGTTTCAGAACCGGCGCATCTGGGGTGCGACGGCCCTGATTCTCGGTCAGTTGCTGGATGTCATCTGCGGCGATGCGGAGAGGGAACTCCCGGCAGAAGTCATCTTTCGTCGGAACGGGGCCGCACAGGGTACATCGACCCGTGAAGCGACCGGCATCTGATATCTGAACGGCGACCCCACTGACGCGTTGACAGGAACCGCGATGACGACGAACGATTCGATTTATCTTTGTGCCCCGGTCAATGCGCTCGTCGAGGGGCTGTTCGAACGGAATGTGCCTCTGGCCGAGATCAAGCAACATGGAGATTTCGATCTCAGGACCTTCAATGACCTGGATGGTGAGATGGTCCTGTTGGATGGCGCGGTGTACCAGATTGCCGCCGCCGGGCAGGTCCATGTCATCGAGGGTGAACAGACCCGGACGCCGTTTGCCTGCGTGACCAACTATCGCCCGATCAAAAGAACGCCACGCTACGGCTCGAGGGGCTCGGCGACGCGACCGAGTGGCTGGCCGGCCGCGCGTCGCCGGCGGCGTGTCGGTCGGTCGAGTTTCCCGTCCAGACCCTGGGACTCGGCTCGGGCGCTCTGGGTGCCGGCGCGGTGTCCGGAGGGGACCGTCTGGGCGAGTTCCTGGCCGCCGGCGGCGCCGCCGTGTGCCAGGTTGCTGATGGGACGCAAAAGCCAGACTACATGCTCCTGCAGGGCTCGCTGACACCGGCGGTCCAAGTCGCGTACTGCCCGGTGGAACGTGGCGGCTTCCGGCGCTTGCGGCGGTTCGATAAGGGCCCCGCGCAGACCAGCGTGCCGCTGAGCGCGGTGGTCCAAGCCTGCTTGGACGCCGCCGGCAGCGACGCGGTCGGCCTGGTCGTGGTCGCGAAACGGCGGCGCCGATCGGCGCTGCGCTGCAGAAAACGCCAGACCGCCCGCTGGCGGATCAGGCCCCCCAGCATCTTCGCTTTTCCTGACGTCCGCGACTGGCTGAGTTTTACCGCCGCCGACAAGCAGCGGCTGGGTGTACAGGACCCTGCTGGCACGATTCGAGGACCTGCGACGGCGCGAGCTGCTGAACGAGACCGCCGCCGCACTGCTCGAGGAGACGTACGTCTAAGATGCCGGTCGATTGCGGACCGCTGTCCGGCGATGTCGGTCCGCGTGCCGCTCAACCGGGCGTGCCTCGTCGATGACCTCCAGGCAGAAAAAATCCGGTTCTCGCCGAAGACAGACCACTTCCGAGTCGCCTTCGCCGGAGCCGTAGGCGTGCAGCACGTGGTTGACCAGCAGCTCTTCCAGGACGAGTTCGATTCTTGGCAGCAGTTGCGGCCCCACGCCGGCCGCCACGGCGGAACGATTGACGAACTCACGAAACCCGGTGAGCGAAGAGAGCTTCGCCGGTAAGCGGAGTCGTTCCACGGCCGCACCTCAATCCTGGGCTGCCGGCGTTCCGAAAGAACCGAGGCAGCGGAAGATGCCCAGAAAACCGGAGATCTCGAACACTTCCCGCACCATCCCTCGGGCGTTGGCCGGGGCGAACTCGCCGCCCGCCGCCCCGATCGACTTGGCCACAATCAGAATGCTCCGCAGGCCGGCGCTGCGGAGATAGTCCAGAGACCGGAAATCGAGAATCACCGAGCGTTCGCCCTGTGCGATGGCCTGTTGGCAGTGCGCTTCGAAGGTGGGAGTGCTGGCGGAATCAAGAATAGAAGTGTGGTTGATGCCGACGCCAAGAGCAAATGCCCAATCTGGACTTATACCACACTCGAATGCCGGGAAAAAGGGCGAAGCAGCAGCCGGCGACGGAATCCTGGCAAGCAGCGTTCGAGAAATAGCTGTCGCCTCGTCAATGTAGCCATCACATTCCGCGTGATGATCGGCAAGAAACACCGGACAGCAATTTCTCGAACGGCGCTAAGGAGATCGCTTGCGTCCCGTGGACCGCGACGTTAACCTGCAATTGCCCTACGAAGGCGGTGATCGGGCTGATGCCACGGATCATCGACTCACTCCCAGCTTGCAAACCCACGGCGTTCTATGCTTCCTGCAAACCGACCCGGTGATGATCCCTGGACTCGCCGCACCTGAAGGTCACCATCGATGCCGCGAACATCTTCCATGCCGGCGAACTGGCGCGTATGAGCGAGGTGCTGGGTGAGGCGTTTGCGCTGGTCGGCAGAGACGTTGTCTTGGCCCATGCCAAGGATCTCAGTCACGACGGCGATGCCGGCCACGAAGCGGCGGGGCACGGCAAGCCGGGCTACGACCGCTACCTTTCCCTGCGGCACGCCTACGGCTTCCGGGGTCCGCTCTTGCTGCACGGACTGAGCGAGGCACAAGTGCCCGGCTGCGTGGCCTTTCTCCGCGGCAAGCTCGCCCGCCTGGCCTCAGCACCTGCGAAGTCCGGCCCCAATTCAGACTGATCCTTATGCTAGCACCCGCGCCCCTGCGCCGGCCAAAGGGTCGGGCAAGAGCCCCAATCAAGCTGGCGGCCAAACGCGTTTTTTCTTATCCTGGGGGACCTTTCCCAAGGTCCGGTTGGAACCAGAGCAGTGGAGTCGGTTTTATGAAGAAATATGTCGTCCTTTGTGTGATTTCCTCGCTGCTGGGCGGTTTGTTGTCCACGGCGTTGACGACGCATTCGGTCGCGCCCCGGTTGTCGGCCCAGGAGGCGCCGGCGCCTGCGTTGCGAGCGGCGATCCAGGACGAATTGACGCCCTTCGAACGGGTCAACGTCGCGGTGTACGACCGAGTGAACCGCAGCGTGGTCAACATCACGACGCTGATCGTGCGGCCGGACATGTTCCTGATGGCGGAACCGCCCTCCGAAGGCGCCGGTTCGGGCTCGGTGCTCGACCAAGACGGCCACCTGCTCACGAACTACCATGTGATCGAGGGCGCCCGGCAAGTGAGAGTCACGCTGTTCAACGGCGAGACGTACGACGCCCAGTTGATCGGCGCGGACCCGGTGTACGACATCGCCGTGCTGCGGGTTACCGCTCCGCGCGAACTGCTGTTTCCCGTCGAGTTCGGCGACTCCTCGCCGCTGAAGGTCGGCCAGAACGTGTACGCCATCGGCAATCCGTTCGGCTTGGAACGGACCATGACGACGGGGATCATCTCCAGCCTGAATCGCTCGTTGCCGTCCCGCAGCGGCCGGACGATGAAGTCGATCATCCAGATCGACGCGGCCCTCAATCGCGGGAACTCCGGCGGCCCGCTGCTGGACAGCCGCGGCCGTCTGATCGGCATGAACACGGCCATCGCCAGCCACACCGGCGAGAACACGGGCGTGGGTTTCGCGATCCCCGTGAACACCATCTCCCGCGTCGTTCAGCAACTGATCCAAAACGGCCGCGTCATCCGCCCGGACCTGGGCATCACGCGCGTGCTGCAGACGGAGCAAGGACTGGTCATCGCGACCTTGACGCCCGGCGGACCGGCGGAGCGTGCCGGATTGCGCGGTTTCCGGATCATCAAGCACCAACGGCGGTTCGGCCCGTTCGTCAACGAAGAGATCCGGATCGACCGCGATTATGCCGACCTGATCGTGGCCGTGGACGGCCAGCCGGTCAGATCGGCCGACGACCTGCTGTCAGCCATCGAAAGCCGGCGGCCCGGCGAAGAGACGGTGGTGACGGTCATGCGGGAAGGACGCCGAGTGAACGTGGGCATCGTGCTGGGCGCGGAGGAGTGAAGGCGTAGGAAGCGCGTTGGGCAGCACGAGGAACGAGAGCGGCCCTGACCGCCTCCTTTCCCCGCGCTCTCTTGTTTGACGAGGTTGCCCAGCCCATACTCAAGCGGGTTGTCGGGAATCATAACCCCTATCGATGTATTGTTCCTGCTGAAGCGATGCCGCCTGCCAGCCAATCGGCGTCGCTCGGCGTGCGCGCGAGGTGTGCCATGAGACGTCCGTCCCGGAAATGGCGAGGTTTCACCCCCATCGAATTGTTGGTGGTGATTGCAATCATCGGGATCTTGGTAGCGTTGTTGCTGCCGGCGATTCAGGCCGCACGCGAATCGTCGCGGCGGTCGAGTTGCAGCAATAATCTGAAGCAGATCGGATTGGGGCTGGAGAATTACAACTCGGCGTTCAAGACGTGCCCTCCCGGCCGCATGGGCTGCGACGGGATCAACAGCGGCCCCCGCAACGGAAATCCGGACTATCAGCGGGTCGGCACCAGCGGGTTTGTACCGATCCTGCCCTATCTGGAGTTGCAGGCCGTCTACGAGCGGTTCGACTTCAACAACAGTCCCTGGCCCACGGTCGCCGGGGCCAACTGGCCTACCACCAGTGCCGGCGCGGTCACCGCGCGGCCAGCGGTCTTCGTTTGCCCCTCGGACACCAGCAAGCCCGGCATCGCCGTCTCGAACTTGGCGATGGCGACCGGCAGTTATGCCTTCGTGAGCGGCAGCTACGGGCCCAGCCAGGGCATCAATGACAATGTGAAGATCAACAACAACGGGATGTTCGTCTACAAGTACACGCACAGCAAAAAGAAGCGGGACAGGTTCGCTTATTGCCGGCAAACATAAGCGAACCTGTCCCGCTTCTTCTCGCAACAGCCTGATCACCCTCGCGTTTTCAACGGGCCGGGCTGGACCTGCCGGTCATCCTCAGGCACCACGCGCGCAACCTGCCTTTGGCGACGAGGTTCAGAAGGCAGGCGGGAGGGCAGCGGGATCCTACTTCGCGCCGCTGCTGGCCTTGAGTTCCTGGGCTTCGGCTTCCAAGTCGGCGATCTGTTTGGTCAACCGCTCGACTTCGCCCGCCTCGTCTCTCTGGCGCTTGGCTCCGGCCAACGCCTGTCGGAGCAATTGCAGGCGCTGATTCACCGTATCCAGCTTTTTCTTGATGCGTTTGTCCATGACCGGCCGGATTACGAAGCGGCGGGGGCCGCCCGTTTGAGGGTTTCCAACGCTTTCTCGCGAGTATCGACGATGTCAAACAGTTGATTCAGCCGGGTGATCACGAACACCTCCCGAATTTCTGGCATCAGGTTGCAGAACCTGAGCTGGCCCGATTTGGCTTTGATCTTCTTGTCCAGAATGATCAGCTTGTTCAGGGCTGCACTGGACAGGAATTCGACCTTGTCGAAGTCCAACAGCACGTCCTTGTTTCCGTCGTGGTCGACCAAGTGCAGGAGTTCTTCGCCCAGCTCCTGGATCTGCGCCGCATCAAGGATCTTCCGTTCAACGAAGTTCACCACCGTGACGCCGCGAACTTCGGAAGTTTCGATTCGCCGATAAATCGTCATGAGATTCCACCTCTGCGGTGATCCTGTGATCCGCTGGAGCGGCTGTGCGCCGGACGTGATTTTCGCACTATCACCACGAAATTATGGTAACCAAGTCACCCGCCGCCGTAAAGGGCATTGCCAAGCCCGATCTCTATCCCTTGGGTTGTTCCGGTTTGGCGAGCTTGGCCGGAATCGGGCCTTTGGCCGGGGGCCAGGGCGACGGAGCAACCACGCGGAAGTATGCGTTGGCGGTCTGGCCGGACGCCAAATCACGAACCTCGATCTGCCAAACGCCGAAAGGATCGTTGGCCGCGATGTCCAGCGCGATCTCCACCTGACCGTCCGCCGCCCCGTACGCCCCGCTGTACTCCGCCAGCCGACCCTCCGGATCGCGCACCTGGACTTCCACGGGCACGACGGCGGCCAGCGGCTGGTCGTCCGCGTCCACGATCCGGACCACACAGCGCGCCTGGGCCCCCCGCGCGACCTGCTCCGGCGCCTCGATCCGGACCGCGGCGATGGGTTCCGGACAGATCATGTACAACCCGCCGTCGCAGGGACCCAAAGCGGCGGCGAAACCCAAACGGTCCTCGACGACGCGCGCCGCCACCGGCCGGTGGTTGACCAGGTCGTAGACCGCGCCGCCGGAACGCTGGACCGCCACGGTCGCGTTGGCGGGCAATCCGTTCTCCATAACCAGCGCGTGCTGTCCCACGTACTGCCCGTACTCGCGGCGATCGTTGACCAGGAACACGTAGTCCGTCTGACCGCTGCGCCGGAGATAGGGGATCACGTCGGGATTCGATGTGTCCACCGCGCGGCGGTAGCGCGCGTCGAGCTTGGTCCGCAATTCCGCCGCGCAGGCCTGCAGAGCCTGTTTGTCGGCCTCCGCCCGGGCCGTCCGCTGAACCACGGGCAGAAGGATGTCCGGCTTGATTGCCGGACAGGTCCGCTCGTCGCCCACGACCAGGCCGCCGGCAGCCTGAAACGCTTTGATCTTGGCCGCCACGGTCTCGGTCAAGACGTCGCAATCCGGCATCACCAGCACGCGGAATCCGTCCAAGCCGCGCGCCGCGATCGTCTCGTCGAACACGATCTCCGGCTGCAGATGGGCGTACTGCAGGACGTGGTAACAGTCGCCCGTCCAGCCGCCGCCCCAGCCGAACGTGCCGCGGCGGGCGAACATCTCGGATGCGAAGCTCTCCAGGAACGCCACGTCGCTCTTGACGGCCGGCACCTGCAGCAGCGTCGGCCCCAGCGGTCGGACTACCTGCCGGATCAGGCGCGCCAGCTCGTGCTGCGTCTCCGGGTGCGTGTACCGGTACCCGCCGGGCGAATCGCACGGCACCAGCGATTGCCAACCGTGATACATGATCCCTCGAATCGGCCGCGCCATCTTGGTCCAGAACGCTTCCCGCAGGTGCATCGGCGCGATGGTGATGAACGGCGCATCCGGCTGTTCCATTTCCCACTGAGCCCGATAGGGCAGCGCGTCGGCCGGCGTCTTCGGCTCGGGCGCCGTCTGGCTGCGGTACCAGATGATCTGCGTCATCTTCATCACTTGCTGTGGCCGGTCTGCGCCGGCGGCCATGGCCAGCAGTTCGTCGGTGGCCACGCCGATGCGGATCGGATCGGGATACGAGTACGTCCACTGGCTGATGGCGTCCGCGCTCCCGCCGCTGCCGTACACGCGGGCGACTCGCACGGCCGGATCGTGAAACGTCCAGAAGTCCGGGCGGCCCATCGTGGCCAAGCCCTCGTGCAGCCGCGAATTGAGCAGGTTCCAGCCGTCGCCCGTTTTCCAGTACCAGCGATAGTAGGTCAGCAGCGGATGATCGTCCGGGATGACGCGCGAAGCGGGAAAGCCCTCCAGTTTCGCGTAATCCACGCCGCGCGAACCGGCGACTTCCTTCGGGATGTCAAATCCGGCGTGCTGTTTGAAGGCTTCCAAGTCCTGAGGGTGAAAGCACGGCCGGGCCCCATCGCGGACCTCGGTGTGCAGCAGCGCTCCGCCAAAGGCGGGAAACCGTCCGTAGGTCTGCCCCACCGACCGGCCGACGCGGAAGCAGAAGTCCTGCAGTTGCGGCAGCAAGCCGCAGACATTGTCGCGGCCCGCGTACGGCTTGCCGTCGCGGTCCACGCGCAGCAATTCGGTGCGGCCCTCCATCGCCGCGCCGGGCGACAAGCTGGCGACGACCGTCAGGCCCCGAGCCAGCGCTTCGTCCAGCATGCGTTTCGTTCGGGCCACGGTCTCGGGCTCCGCCGCCGCGACGGGCTCGTCGCCTTTGGCTTCCCAAATTTTCCCGAAATCCGCGCCCAGTCCCAGCACGTGCGAGAAGCCGATCCGCTCCAGTCGGTCGGCCTCCTGATCCACGCCGCCGTAGATGCCCCACATCAGCACCGGAAACTGGTACGGCGGCCGCCGCGGCACGATGCGGACGGTCAGACGTTCCTCCAGCGTTTCCGGCTGTGGCTCCGGCAACTCCAACTGAGCGGTCAACACGTACTCGTCCGGCCGCAACGACGTGTCGAGCGGGTACTCGATCGCTTGGGTCTGGCCGGAGGCGAGGTCCGTCAGTTCGAACGCCTTGTCGCCAACCCCTGGCAGGGACACGCTGACCTTGGCCTTCGCCGCCGGTTCGCGCTGCAGGTTGGTCACGGCCAACTGCAGCCCCGCGTCCGGCTCCATGCGCACGAACACGCGGCGGTCGGAGACCTGCTCCAGTTTCATGCGGCGGAACTCGCGCACGCCGGACGTGATCCGCACCTGATCGATGAAACCCGGAAAGCCGTGGTGGTAACTGCTGATGCGGTCGCCGATCGACAGCGCATGCCGCCCGGCGCTGATGCCCTTGCGGCCGGGAGACTCGCCTCCGCCCCAGGAGCGGCCGTCCAGGTAGAACCGGCCCACCCCCGCGCCGTCATACGTGAACGCAACGTGCCGCCAGCTTCCGGGCTCGAACCGCGCGGGCTGCGAATAGTACGTCTGCGAATCGTTGCCGAAGCCGAGGTTGGCGTGCAGTCGCCGTTCGCCGTTCTTGGCAGCCGGACCGAGAACCAGTTGGTAGTCGTCGTGGGCCACGTACTTCTTGTCCAGCAGGAACGATTCCGGGTAAGTGTCGTTCAACTGCTCCTTGGGCTTGATCCACATCTCCAGCGTAAATGCGCCGTTGGGGCTGAGCGCCGGCGCGTTCGGCACCTGCGCCCGATGCCCCTTGTCCTCCACGGGCCAGCCGGGAAAGCACTCCAGGCAAGAGCCGAACCGGCCCTCGGCATGGATCTTCGCGTCCTGCAGCGTCGCCGCGTGTCCATGTTTCGAGGCGTCGGCGGTCTCCGCACTCGCGTTGAACTGCCACAGGCCGATCACATGGTCGCCGGTCGCGTCATCCCCCGCGTACTCGGCCGACCAGGGCTCGCACAGCGGCATCGCCGCCGGCTGTGCCCCTGCCGACGTAGCGGCGGTCACGGCAACCAGGAGAAACACAAGGGCCGACGCAGATCTGGACTTCATGACGTACTCCTCCGAGTTAGACACGTTAGGCGACCACAGCCCAAGAGGTCCGGCTTCTTCAGAAAGCCGGGCCTCTGACGGGGCGAACCGCGCGAACACGATACCAACCAAGCCGCGGAAGCGATGAGTCTACCCGACACCGCCGCCGATTACCACTTGGGCACCGAAGTCGTTGTTCGAGTATGACGCGACGCGAATTCCGACTTTTCTTTTTCCGGGCATTGCCAATCAGGTTCAAGCAGGTTATGATACGGTGACGATAGTGAGACCGAGTCTCAGTTATGCAAGAAACGGCCCTGGCCAGGGGTTCCCGCCATGTTCGAGTTGATCCCGCTGCGTTATCTCAAGTCAGGTCAGACCGGAGAGGTCGGCCAAGTCCTGGGCGATCCTCAACAAGTCCACCGCCTGCAGGAACTTGGTTTACGTCAAGGGATTACGATCGAAATGCTGCAATCCGGAAGCCCCTGCATCATTCGCACAGCAGGCAGCAAATTGTGCTTTCGGCCGAACGATGCCCTGAAGGTGCTGGTACGACCGGCCATCCGCCGATGACTCTCGTTGCTCCTTCGGGTCTCGGTGGGAAAGATGCCCGACCATGTCAGGGCCTGACGACGAAAAGACGATCACCGTCGCGCTGCTGGGAAATCCCAACACAGGCAAGTCCACGTTGTTTAGCGCGCTGTGCGGCGTCCGGCAACGGATCGGCAACTATCCCGGAGTGACGGTCGAAAAGAAGACCGGCAAGATGGACATTGGTAGCCGGCTGTTCGAATTGATCGATCTGCCCGGCACGTATAGTCTAGCGCCTCGCTCGCCGGACGAAATGGTCGCCATTGATGTCTTGCTGGGCCGCGGCGACACGACGGCTGCTCCGGACGTCATTCTGTGCATCGCCGATGCCAGCAACCTGGAGCGAAACCTGTACCTGGTGAGCCAAACGCTGGAGTTGGGCAGGCCCGTCGTTTTGGCGCTGAACAAGATGGACCTGGCGAATGAAGACGGCTTGGCCCTGAATGTGGAACTGCTGCGATCGCGTCTGCGGATCCCGGTCGTCCCCCTGCAGGCCCACCGTGGAATCGGGATCGAGGAACTGAAGGACGAACTTCAGAAGGCGGTAGGCGCTGCATCGCCGTCGGCCAGCGCGCCGTTTCCGGAGGTGTTTGGCGAACAGGTCGCTTGGCTGGCGCGGGAGGCGAACCGAGGCCGCCAGACGCCGTTGCCGCGATATCTGGTGGAACGTCTGCTGCTGGACGTCGGCGGCTACCTGGAGCAGGCTCGGCCGCCGATCGTTGACGAGGCGCTGTTCGCCTCGGTCCGGGCCGCCCGCCGGCGGTTGGCTGAGGCGGGCTATCCGGCGCCGGCCGTCGAGACCATGGCCCGTTACGACTGGGTGGCCGGGGTGTTGGAAGGCGCCGTGAGCCGTTCGGACCGGCAGCGCGTGACCTTCAGCGACCGTCTGGATATGGTGCTGACGCACAAGCTGTGGGGCACGCTGATCTTCGTTCTGGTGATGCTGCTGGTCTTCCAGTCGATCTTCGCCTGGGCCACGCCGTTGATGGACGCCCTGGACCGCGGCATGGGGGCGCTCAGCGACCGCATCACCGCCGTGATGCCGGAGAGCGTGCTGCGCTCGCTGGTCGTCGACGGCGTGATCGCGGGTGTGGGCGGCGTGCTGGTCTTTCTGCCCCAGATCTTGATTCTGTTCGGCTTTGTGGCGGTGCTGGAAGAGTGCGGCTACATGGCCCGCGCCGCGTATTTGATGGACGGGCTCATGTCCCGAATCGGCCTGAGCGGCAAATCGTTCATCCCGCTACTGTCCTCGTTCGCCTGTGCGGTGCCCGGCGTGATGGCCACGCGGGCGATCGAGAACCGCCGCGACCGGCTGGTGACGATTCTGATCGCGCCGTTGATGAGTTGCAGCGCGCGCCTGCAGGTGTACTCGCTGCTGATCGCGGCGTTCATCCCGGACCGGCGTTATCTGGGCGGCTGGCTGGGACTGCAGGGAATCACCTTGCTGGCCATGTACCTGATCGGCGCCGTGGTGGCGATTTTCGTCGCGCTGGTCTTGCGGCGCACGGTGCTGCGGGGCGAGACGCCGTCGTTTGTAATGGAACTGCCGTCGTACAAGCTGCCGTCGTTGCGGTCGGTAGCGGGCCGCGTGGGCGAGAGCGGCTGGTCGTTCGTGCAGCAGGCCGGCACGCTGATCGTGGCGGTCGCCGTCTTGGTCTGGGCGGCGGGTTATTTTCCGCACGATCCGCAGGTCGAGCAGGCCATTCGCAGCCGCTACACCGACCAACTGCGGCAACTCGATGACCGCCTGACGCCCGCGCCGGGGCAGATTTCCCGCGACTCGCAACGAGCGCTGCAGCAGCTTGCTGAGGCGGCAGAGAAGAAAGCTTTGGAGCAGCGGATCAGCAACGAAGTCGCGGCGGCGTGTATGGAGCAGAGCTACTTGGGCCGGGCCGGCAAGCTGATCGCGCCGCTGGTGCGGCCGCTGGGCTGGGACTGGCGGATCGGCTGCGCGGTGATCGCCTCGTTCCCGGCCCGCGAAGTCGTGATCAGCACGCTGGGGGTGATTTACCAGTTGGGCGGCCAGCAGAACGTGGCTTCGCCGTCGCTGCGCGAGACGCTGCGGGAGGCGACGTGGCCCGGATCCGAGCGGCGCGTGTTCAATGTGCCCGTAGCCCTGTCGATCATGGTCTTCTTCGCGCTGTGCGCCCAATGCGCGGCGACCCTGGCGGTGATCCGCCGCGAAACGAACAGCTGGTGGTGGCCGGCGTTCACGTTCTTGTACATGACGGCGCTGGCTTACCTGGGAGGGCTGGTCGCGTATCAGGTGGGGATGTTGTTTGCAGGGTAGGTCTTAATGCTCTGACCTTGGATCCTGGCGCTGGGGACTGAGCACCGGGATTCGAGATCTGAGATCTGAAATTTGAAACCTGAAACCTGAAACCTGAAAATCTGAAATCTGAAATTTGAAATCTGAAATCTGAAATCTGAAATCTCGAATTTGGAATCTTAAATCTCCAATCTGAAATCCAAAATCCAAGCACCCATCCCATGCCGGACGCACAACAACTGTTCGCACTGGCCATCGTCCTAGCCGCGGCCGGCTATCTCGTCCGCCGCACTTGGAAGCGATTCTCGAGCCCGCGCGCCGTTGGCTGCGGGGCGTGCTCCCGCTGTGCCGCCACGGCCGACAACGGCTCGCCGGCCGCCAGACCGCTCATACCCCTCGACCGCCTTACCGCTTCCGTTCCGATTCCGCCGCGCGGGATGGCGGACGAACGCGGAGATGCGGACGATTCATCAACGTCGTCTGGTTCTACGCTTCGTGACTTCAGGTGTACGCCGCACGTCTGAGGTTGGCACGTTCGTTTAAGCCGATCGTAGTTTCGATGAACGCCAAATTGATCTTTGCCGCCGGGACCTTGATGCTGGAGGGGATGGTGCGCGCCGAGGTACAGCGAACCTTTGACGCGCCCGTTTGGGTTTGGGACAGCCGCGTCAACGCCTGGCGGTGCGATGCGTTGCAGTACGACCAGGTGCGGCGGCGGTTGACCGGGCAGCAGATCGCCGCGACGGACACGGTGCCGCAGTGGCGGCCGATTCATTGGCCGCACGTCCGGCTGCCCGAACTGCGAGCCGAGCAACGCGAGGCGCTGGCGGCCTGGCTCGCCACGCGCTGCGGCTGCATCATCATGCCGACGGGGACCGGCAAGACGGAGATCGCGCTGTCGATCATGGCCGAAACCAGGGTCAGCACGCTGATCGTCGCGCCGGTCCGCGATTTGATGTACCAATGGCACCGCCGCATCCTGGGCGGCTTGGGGTACGACGCGGGGATCATCGGCGACAACGTGTTTCGCGTGAAGCCCATCTCGGTCACGACCTACGACAGCGCGTGCATCCACATGGACAAGCTGGGCAACCGCTTCGGCTTGATCGTGTTCGACGAGTGCCATCATTTGCCCGGCGACGTGCGGCGGGACGCGGCGCGGATGTGCGCCGCGCCCTGGCGGCTGGGTTTGACCGCCACGCCGGAACGGTCCGACGGGCGGCATTTGGACCTGGAATGGCTGATCGGGCCCGTGGTCTACGAGATGCCCATCTCGTTCGCGAAAGGCCGGGCGCTGGCCGACTACGAAGTCGTGCGGATTCCGATCCACCTGTCGGCCAGCGAGCAGGCCCGCTACGATCGCTTGTCGTCGGTCGTGCGCCGATACATGGCCGAGCGCCGCAAGGACGACCCCAAGTACAGTTGGCAGGACCTGTGCGCGGAGACCGGCAAGACGCCTGCGGCACGGGCGGCGTTGAAAGCCTATCGGGCCAAGAAAGCCATTGAAGACCGGGCGGAGGACAAATTGCGGGTGCTGGAAGATCTGTTTCGGCTGCACGTCGGCGAACCGGTCATCGTGTTTGCCGGCTCCAACTCGATGGCCCGCGATGTCTCCCGCCGGTTCTTGATTCCTTGCCTGCTGCACCACTGCGGTAAGAAGGAACGGCTGGAGATCCTGCAGGGACTGGAGCAAGGCACATACGGCGCGCTGGTCGCCAATCAGGTGCTGGACGAAGGCGTTGATCTGCCCGAAGCCAAAGTCGCCGTGGTGATCGGCGGGACGGCCTCCAGTCGCCAGGCCAAGCAGCGTCTGGGCCGCATCCTGCGGAAACGCGGGAACACGAAGGCCCGACTGTACGAAATCGTTTGCTCAGACACCAAGGAAGAACAACGCTCGCGCCAGCGACGCGCCAGCGACGCCTACCGAGGGACCATCCACCGCAAGCCGGAGCAACCCCAGTGAGGAGTGAAAGAGTGAAGGAGTCGAAAGGTCGAAGAGTCGGGGAATCCTGGGGAGAAGAAAGACCAGACGGTCTGCTTGTGCGGCGCGGCAAGCCGGCACGGTTCGGGCACTCCCACCGAGCCTGCGGACGGCATTTGACGGTGCTCCGTCTCTTCAGATTCTGGACTCTTCGACTCTTTCACTCTTTGACTTTTCGACTTTTTGACCTTTCGACTCTTTGACTTAGCGACCTTTCGACCTTGTGCGAGATGTTGACACGAGAGCATGCGATTGCCGAGTACGATTTCCGGGCCGGAAAGATTCATCCGGACCGGCTTACACACCGCACGCATCGGCAGTACGTGGACTACGCCGCACGCATGCTGCAGGTTTACCGGGACGGGATCGGCAGCACGCGGCGCGACTTGCGCCGCGCGGTGCAGCAGTTGCTGGCCGACGAGGAGGATTGCCCGCAGCGCCGGATCGATGCGTTGTGCAAACTGCTGGACGACGTCTCGACGTACGAGCGCGACCGCCGCGGCAAGGCGGCCAAGCTGCGTCGCGAGGTCTTCCGGCGGGCGGCGGCCAAGCATCCGCTGGTGCGCCAGGCGGACCGGTTGTTCGGAGCCGAGGAAAACAAAGTCAAGGCGGAGATCGCCGAGGAGTTGGGCCGCACCTGGGCGGAGATCGACCGCGAATTGTTTGCCGACGTGATCGACTTTCATCGCTTGGTGCAATTCGAAGGCTATCCGCAGCCCACGGATCTGCTGGCCCGCTACAACGTGGCTCAGGTGCAAGCGGCGTTGTACGATGCCCAACACATGACGATTTGGGCGCAGGAGGACTTCAAGACGATCCTCCGCTATGCCAAGCTGGCCCAGTTGATGCACGACATCACGCGGCTGGACGACGGCCAGTACCGCATCCGGCTGGACGGACCCGCTTCCGTGATGCGTCAGACCCGCCGTTACGGCGTCAAGCTCGCTCAATTCCTGCCCGCGCTGATCGCTTGCCGCAGTTGGCGGATGCAGGCCCTGATCCGCACGCCTCGCAGTGGCTGGACGCTGGCGCTGGAGCTGTCCGCGGCCGACGGCCTGCACAGCCATCTGCCGCCGCCCGCCGAGTTCGATTCGCAGATCGAAGAGAACCTGGCGCGGAAATGGGGCGACCAACCGCGCGAAGGCTGGCGGCTGATCCGCGAAGGCGAGGTGCTGTTTCGCGGCCAGAAAACGTTCGTGCCGGATTTCGTCCTGCAACACGACGACGGGCGTCGCGTGCTCCTGGAGATCGTCGGCTTTTGGACGCCGCAATACCTGCAGGCCAAGCTGCAGACGCTGGAAGCCTTCCGCGATCAACGCATCCTGTTGGGCGTGGCCGCCGCCACGGGACTCGACGTGCCCACGCTGCCGGCCAACGCGTTTGTCTACAAGACCGTGGTCCGCATCAAGGACTTGCTGGCGCAGTTGGCGCAGGGAGCGGCGAATCAATAACTGTCCGGTGCTTGCCTGCGATCATCACGCGGAGCGTGATGGCTACTTTGAAACCGCGACAGCACTGATTTGCCGATCCCGGGGGTCTCGCCTCCCGCCGGCTCCTCACTCGCCCTCGCGGAGCCGCACGGGACCCAAGAAGGTGACGCTCAGGTGGTTGCCCACGCCGCGTTTGTCCTCCACGCGGAAGCGGAGCTTCAGCAGATCGGCAGCCTGGGCGGCGGCGGACACATCGACGGGACGAGCGTCGTGCGCAGCGGTTCGAGATAGACGCTCTCCAGTCGGGCCGGGTCGACGGCCGACTCGGAGGGTGCGCGAGTCGACAGCTCGCGGCTGAGCGATTCCAACTCGTCGATCAAGGCCGGGGCCCGCGGCCGATCGCCGGCCTGCTTCAGCCGGCAAGGCCGGCCCCTGTTCGGCTCGTAGCGCCACAGCGGCAGGTGAAACAGCGATTTGAGTTCCCCCAATGTCAGTATCTCAGGAGTCGGCGTCACCGAATCGCTGTCGCATTCGACCTTGGCAGTTGCTCACCTCGCATTCGTCGATGCCCGCATCCCTGCCTACACGTCCACCGGCTGCCCACGTTCCAAGCTCTCGTAGCATGCGTTCATTGCTTCGATCGTGCGGCGGTGCCAGCGGAGGTTGATCTTGGGGGTCTTGCCGTTTCGCACGCAATCGACGAACTCGTCCACCAGGCCGATCCATTCGTCGAAGTAGGTGTACTGTACAGTATAGCGATCGTGGGGAGCGCCGTTGTGGTAGACGTTGGGGCCAAAGCAGTCGACCAGCAGAGTCCCCTGCTCGCCGTGCAACGTCAGGTTGACCTCCATGCGTTTGGGAAACACCTCCCAACCCGGCCCGGGCACGGTCAGACGCTCCTCCAGCCGCGACCAGGAGGGGTCCAGCAGGAACGTCGTGCCGTCGGTCATCTTGCCGTTGACCAACAGTAGGTCCTCGACCTCCAGGTCGGCCCGCAAGTTCGGCGCTTGCTCGGCGAAAATGGTCTGAAAATCGGCGCCGGTCAGCCAGCGGATCAGATCGAAGATGTGCGGGTGATCGCACAGCGCGCCGCCGCGGAAACGGGGATTGCCGGGGGCCAGCGGCACGCGCCGTCCGTAGCTCAACTCCGGCACGCCCTGCCAGGGAAACGCCCAAACCGGCGAAAGGGTAATGTTGGTCGCGGCCACAGCGCGCAGCGGGCCGATGACGCCGTCGCCCAGCAGCTTCATGACCCGGTGCACCACGGGGTTGTAGTGCAACTCCAACTCGATCTGGCAGACGACGCCGGCTCGCTCGACCAGTTCGATCATCCGATCGTATTCGGTCAGATCGAAACTGGGAATCTTCATCGACAGAATGTGGATCCCGCGTTCCGCACAAGCTTGCACCTGCTCCCGATGCCGGCTGTTGGCCGAAGCCAGCACGACTGCCTCGATGTCCGGGTGCCGCTCGAACATCTCCCGCTCGTCCCGGTAGCAAGGCACGCCGGGGTTCGTGCTGCGGAACAGGCGTTCGACCGCTTCGTTTTCAGCGCACGCGGCAACCCAATCCAGCTTGGGCGAATCGCGCAACGTCTGGTAGTACTTGCGCGTGTGGCCGTGGGTCAGTGACAGCATGGCGATCTTCACGGGGGTCATGGCAACTCTCCTTCCACGTCCAGGCGCCGGCGCCGCCGGTCCGATTCAAATGCCAGACGCACCAGCGCGGCGAGCCGCTGGTGCTGCTGTCGCCAGGCGCCGGCCCGCTCGACGTGGAGCAGCGTTTCGTACGCCGCGCGGACCAGGAGCACTTCGGCGGGCTCCAAGCCGAACAGCTCGGCGTCGGTGTCGGTGTACCGGCTGGTCCCGCCGCCAGTCAGCGCGTAGATCGAATCCTGCGGCACTTGGGTGTCCACCACGCGATCGCAGGCTACGCCACGCCGCGCGATCAACTCGTGCCGATCGATCATCGCCGTGCCGGCCGGCAATGCCGCGCCCGCTTCGACGCCGCAGACCGCGCCGTTGGCCAGACGGACAATCACGTTGGCGACGGGCCCCGCGATCGACGCCGTCATGGCCGTCAGCCTGGAGCCCAGGAGCCACTCGGCCAAGTCAAATTCGCGGTACAGGATGGCGGCCAGATCCCACGACGCGCCGCCGGTTTGGCAGGCAAAACGGGCCATGCACACCGGCGTCACCACTTGGTCGTCCACCAACCGCTTGAGTTCAACAAACCGCCGCTCGCTCCGCCAGGGCAGCAGCGGCACGCAGCCGGTCGCCAACGGTCGCTGCAGGGCCGTCCAACCTGGCAACATGGCGTGCGGGCCCGCCGCCTCATCCGGACCGGCATGAAGTGTCCAGCCGGCAGGGGCAGGCACCGCGTACTTCTGCAAGAGGCCGGCCAAGGCGGGCCGAAGGCGTTCCGCCAACGCAGACACGGGCATGGGGTCCTCCTTTCTCTTTTCGTAGCACGCGCTCTCCGAGCCGTGCATTCCGTCGCTCCCGTGGCGTAAGCTTCCAGCTTGCGGCAGATAGTGCCATCGCAAGCTGGAAGCTTACGCCACTTGTTTCTCGAACGCTGCTAAGCGTAAACGGCCCAGGCTGCGTCCACAACCCCGGAACAATCCAGAGCGTCAAGGACTGCCGTCCCCATCCGCGGCATGGACGGGATGCCGGACTCGCCTGCTTGCAGCGGACTGCGGCAACTGTCATGCTGGTAGCAACGGTGGCCGAAACAACTTCCCGATTCTGGAGCCGTATCGGCATCGCGACAGAAAGAACCGGGGAACGCTGACAGAAAAATGGGGTGACAGAAAAATGGCATGCCCCAAGAGGCAGGGGAACAGGCTTTGGATTCTCTCCGCAAACGCAACTTCTCTGCTATTTCGTCTTTCTGTCACCCCATCTTTCTGTCAGTCCCTCCGACCTTTTGCGCGAAATCGTGAAGTTATTCTGGACCGCGTTGCTAGGCGATTTCCCTGTCGTTTCTTGGAGGACGTACGCATGACTCGAATGATACCGACCATCACGATCGCCGCGCTGGTGTTCTGGGGCGCGGCAGCGGCGCGAGCCGAAACCTGGCAGGCGTTGGTGAGCAAGGAAGGCCGCATCCAGCTGGCGCGCGGGAAAGAGAAGATCGGCGAGTTCAGTGCGGGCCTCTACAATCAGCAATGGTCCATGGCGGAAGCCACGATGGGCTCTCAAGAGCCCGACGCGGCCGGCAAACGCCATCTGCGGATCGCTGTGCCCGGCGGCGGGCAGGTCACCGGCTGGGCGACGATCGCCGGCGACGGCGAGCAACTGAATGCGCAATACGTGTTCACGCCCCAGCAGGACGTGGTGTTGCCTTCGCTGCACGTCAGCGCCAACTTTGACATCCCGGCCTTGGCGGGCGGGCGATGGACTGCCGGCGAGCGGTCCGGCACTTTCCCGCCGGAGTTCGGCAAGGTCCAGATTTTCCAGGATTCGATCCGCTCGCTGGCCATCGAACTGCCTGCCGGCGGGAGCCTGCGGTGGACTTTTCCGGAGCCGACTTCCGTCCTGTTGCAGGACAATCGCCAATGGGGCCCGTCGTTTTCCGTCCGCATTTTTCGTTCGGCCAGTCCGGAAAAGCCGTTCGCCAAAGGCGTCCCCGTGGAGATCGCGTTCTCGCTGGCAGCCACGGGCGGCGTGAGCGTCGAGCACGACGCGCCGGTGACGATCGTCGCGGGCGAGGAGTGGATTCCGCTTCACGTGGAACTGGACATCCTGCCCCAAACCGCGCTGGACTTCTCGGCCCTGGGCTTTCAGGATGCCCCGGCCGGCAAGCACGGCTGGCTAAAGGCGGATGCAAACGGCAAGTTCTGCTTCGAGCGGCAGCCAGGCAAGCCGGTGCGATTCTACGGCGTCAATTTCTGCTTCTCCGCCCACTACATCACGCACGAACAATCCGACCGCTTGGCCGACCGTCTGGTCCGGCTGGGCTATAACGCCGTGCGATTGCACCATTACGAGGGTGAGTTGACCGAGCCGGACGGAGAGCGGACGCGTCTGAATTCCGAGAAGCTTGACCAACTCGATTACCTGGTCGCCGCCCTGATCCGGCGCGGGATCTACGTGACCACCGACCTGTTCGTATCGCGGCCGGTGGATGTGACCCGGTTTGTGCCCGACTCGGAAGACGGCCGCCGGGACGCGATGAACCGCTTCAAGGTGCTGGCGGCCCTGAATCCCGCCGCTTACGAGAACTGGAAGAGATTTGCGCGGAACCTGCTCGAACACGTCAATCCGTACACGCAACGGGCCTACAAGGACGAACCGGGGCTGGCCTGGTTGGCCCTGATCAACGAAGGCAACCTGGGGAACTTCGTGAGCCTGGCCAAGGACATCCCGGACTACCGCGCCGCCTGGAATCGTTGGCTGGCAGGGCAGTACGAGGATCGGGACGCGCTGGCGGCGGCGTGGGGTTCCGCGCTGAAACCCGGTGAAGATCCCGCACAAGGCACGGTGACGCTGGACGGGTCGGTCCACAGCCAGGACCTTCGCGGCCGCGACCTGGTCCTCTTTCTGGCGCAGGTCGAACTCGATTTTCTGGTCCGCGCCACCGCGTTCCTGCGCCGGGAACTGGGCGTGCGGGCCCTGGTGACGAACATGAACGGCTGGACCAATCACGCGGCGAGTCAACGGGTGCGCAGTGCGATGGATTACGTGGACGACCACTTCTACGTCGATCATCCGCACTTCTTGGAACAGCCGTGGCGGCTGCCCAGCCGCTGCCCGAATACCAGCCCCGTCGCGGGCGGCGCGACCGGCGGACGCCACCTCGCCTTCACCCGGCTGCTGGACAAGCCGTTTACCGTCTCCGAGTACAATTACTCCGGGCCGGGCCGCTATCGCGGCGTCGGCGGCATCCTGACCGGCGCCCTGGGCTCGATCCAAGGTTGGGACGGCATCTGGCGGTTTGCGTACAGCCACAGCCGCGACAACCTGTTCCAGCCCGGCCGGCTGGACTACTTCAACATGGCCACCGATCCGCTCAGCCAGGCCGCCGAGCGTGCCAGCCTGTGCCTGTTCCTGCGCGGGGACCTGCGCCCGGCGCCGCACAGCGTGAGCATCGCGATGACGGAAGCCGATTTCCGCCGGCCACCGCGGCAGATCCCCGGCCTGGCGCCGAGTTGGCACTGGACCGCTTGGTTGACTCGCGTCGGCACCGTCGTCGTCGACGATGCGGCGCGAGCCCTGCCTCACGACCTCGTGCTGCCCGTGGCATGGGCCACGCCGGCCGGCGACTTGGCTGGAGCCAATGCAGCGCGCGTCGACGATCCGTACCAAATCGCCCCGGAGAAACTTGCGGAACTGCTCCGGCAGCGCGGGATTCTCACGCCAAGCAACCCGACCGATCCCGGCAAGAACGTCTTCCAATGTGAGACCGGCGAGATCACGATCGACGGGCCGCGCGACCGCCTGACGTTGGATACGCCCCGGACCGCCGGCGGCTTTGCGCCGGCCGGCGAAGTCATCCGCACGGCAAACGGCGTGCAAATCGCGTTGCAGGACACCGACGCCACGGCCTGGGTCAGTTCGCTGGACGATCAACCAATCCGTGAAAGCCGCCGGCTGCTGGTCACGCATTTGACCGACCTGCAAAACACGCAAATCCGTTATGCCGAGCGAGCACGACAGACACTGCTCGATTGGGGCAAGCTGCCGCACCTGGTCCGCGCCGGCAAGGCCGAGGTTCACTTGCAGCTAGACAACCCAGGCGCGTTCCGCGTATGGGCGCTGTCGACCAGCGGCCAACGGCTGGCCGAAGTCCCCTGCCGTGCGACCAGCGGCGAATTGAGCTTCACCGCCAGCGTCGGCTGCTGTCCCGATCACGGCGCCGTCCTCTGTTACGAAATCGCCCGCCCGCAAGGAACAGGAGTTCGGGTCTCCTTTTCACAATCGCCACGGTAACCGCGCAGCGCAACAGAAAAGCCCGGCTTCGCTTGAGAAACCGGGCTCCCGTGGAGTCTAGGCTTTCGGAGCGGCTCCAGCGGCGGGCGGCTTGCCGGCAGGCGCCGCAGGCGGTGCGCCGGCGGGTGGAGCGGTGCCAGCGCCCGGCGCAGGCGGCTTGCCGGCAGGCGGCGCTGCGGGAGCACGGCCGGGTGCGGCAGGGGGATTCTGCTCGGCAGGCGGCGTGGGCGGAGCCTTGCCCGCAGCGCCGCCCGGCGCGGACGCGACGGCTCCCGGCGCTGCGGGCGGTTTCGTTTCAGGTGCGGGAGCCGCGGGTTTGCCGGCCGGAGCCTTTTCGGCGGGTTCTTCCGCCGGCATTTGTCCGGGCATCGCGGGCAGATCCAAGCCGGGAATATCGGGCGGAAGCTCCAGCACATTGGCCGGCAGGCCCTCCTGGCCCGCTCCCGGCGCGGCCTCTTGTGGAAGTTCGACGACGATGCCGCACTTGTCTTCCATCTGCCGCACCTTGCCCCGCAACTCAGCGACCAGAGGCTTGATTTCATTGAAGCTGCTATCCTCCAACACCGCGATGATCGCGTCGATACCGCTGGCGGCCTCCTCGATCAAGGTCTGGTCAGCGGCCGCTTTAGCCAAGGCCGACAGACCCGCTTTGGAAGGCGGCGGAGGCGCCGTCGGAAGCGTCTTGGCGGGGGCTACAGCAGGCTTCAGCGGTGCATTGGGTCCCAGCAGGCCGCGCTTGACCAACAGCATTTCGTATGCCAGCCGTCGGCGAGTCAGGAGAACCCGGTATCCCAGCGGGTTGAATTTCTTGGCGGTCGTACCGGGTGGCGTCCCGTATCCCGGCATCATGCCCGGCATCTCCGGCATCATGCTTGGCATCATGCTCGGCATCTCCGGCATCATGCCCCCGGAGCCGGCGTCCATATAACCTCCATAACCTCCGGCCATGGGATACCCCGCGGCGCCGGCGGCTTGGAGTTTGTCTTTCGCTTCCAGCGCCTCTTGATCCTCCACCCGTTGGGCCTCTTTCTTGCAGGCGAACACCGCCACGCTCGCCAGTTTCTTGGCGGTGTCCGCAACGGCGATGTTGGCGTTTGCGGGAAACCGGAGCCGTCCCAGGGCTTCGACCGCTGCGCAGCGCAACGACACGGCCGTGTCGATGTCGGTCAACACGCCGTCGAGCGCTGTCACCACGCTGTTGTTCTGGCCGGTGCTGCCCAAGGCACCGAGAACTTCGACGGCGCGGCGGCGCATCCAGTCATGGCCCTCCTGCGAGCGGCCTTCCGGTGCCTGTTTTTTGCTGACCAGCGTCACCATCGCCTCCGCAATCAGGTTCTCGGCGGCGCCCACCAAGCGGCGTTGGCCGCCAGGCACGTCGGCCAGTTGGCGATCGATCTCGACGTGCCGCAGGATGCCTGCCAACGCCGCCGCTCGCACGCCGTCGATTTGCTGGGGACTGGCCAACTCGTCCAGCATGACTTTCAGCGACTCGATCTTCGGCACGGGGGCACGCTTCCTGTCGCCGACCAGCAAGGCATCCTGGGAATTGAGTTGACTCAACAGCAGCATGGCATTACACCGCACCGCCGGATGGTAGTTGCCCCTGATCAGAGGGATCATGGCCTGGTACGTGATATCCACCAAGAAGTCGTGAACTTGCAGCAAGGGAGGCTCCTGCAGCGTGTTGACGGACAGCGCCCGCAGGAACTTGACCCGGAAATCGGGCCAATCGCCGATGTGCTTCGGGTGCGTGAGCAGCGCAAAATAGTAGCGCGTGTAGTAGTTCTGAAGATAGTCTTTCGTCTCCTGCGAATCGAACGGCTCTGAACCTCGCAGGATGGCCTCCTTCCGGTTGTCCAGATCGCTCCTTTTTTTCTTGTCCTGAGGCGTGTCGCCCAAGGCCCAAGCCGGCAGGGGCATGACTTCGTATTCCGCCACTTCGCCCGCCGCTTGATCTGCCGGCTCGCTTGCTGCTTCGCCGGCTGCCCAGGCACCGGCTGGCAGCACGAGAGACACTACCATCAACACCGCGGCCAGCGACCGCAACCAGAACTGCCAACTGAGTAGGAACATACTTTTCTCCCGGAAATGGCTGCCCGCAGCAACGGATGCGGGCCGCGTGAGGGGGCTCAAACCACCGGATCCGACCGGCTTCTCCGGACTGTTCGCCTTGCCCCATGCCTTTATCATTTCGTGCAGACGGCAGTCTGTCAACCTAAACGGTTCTCGTTGACCATTTTGCGTTTGTCGCTGACGTGGGCTTGCCGCCTGCCCCGGCAGGCTGGAACATATAGCAACCATGACAGAACTTGCGGGTCCCGAAGCCATCCAGCGGTCTTGTACCATCCTGCGGCAAAAACTGGAGAGCCTGCAGCGCAGCGGCGTACAGCAGCTCCCCAGACCGCCGCAGCGTATTCTGCCGATCGTGCAAGAAGTAGCAGTCGTAGCAGAACCGCCGCCGGAACGGCCGCCAGGGTCCGTGCGACCCAGTCGACCGGCTGCAGCGCCGGTTCGCCCCGCCGCAACGCCAGCGGCGGCCAGTCCGCCTCGGGTTGCGCCAGCCGGACCGGTCGTTCCCGCCGCGCCGCTGGCGCCGGACCAGCGGACGGAGGCTCTGGCAGCACTCCGCCAACAGGTGGCCGTCTGTCGCCGCTGTGCCGAACTGGCCGAGAAGCGGACACAGACGGTGTTCGGAGCGGGTAATCCACAAACGCGGCTGTGCTTCTTGGGCGAAGCGCCCGGAGCGGATGAAGACCGCCAGGGCGAGCCCTTTGTGGGTGCGGCCGGCCAGTTGCTCAGCAAGATCATCGCTGCCTGCACGCTCCGGCGCGAAGACGTGTACGTTCTGAACGTGCTCAAGTGCCGTCCGCCCGGCAACCGCACGCCGATGCCCGAAGAAGTGGCCAATTGCCGCGCCTTCTTCGAGCGGCAATTGGAGATCATCCAGCCCGAGTTCATCTGCTGCCTGGGCGCCGTAGCGGCGCAGACCCTGCTCCGAACCACGCGGCCCGTGGGCCAGTTGCGGGGCAAGTTCCATGACTATCGCGGCAGCAAGGTCGTGGTCACCTACCATCCTTCCTACTTGCTCCGCACGCCGGAAATGAAACGCCACACCTGGGACGACATGAAGATGCTGATGCAAGCCATGGGGATTCCGATTCCGCGTCCGTGAGCGAGTGGTCCGGAAGTCCGGTTTCTGCTTTGCAAAGCCGGGCTTCTTGTTTGGCCACGTTTCTTCAACTCCGCGTTTCCCGCAGCCGCCGGCATTCATCGGCAAAGGCAACGACGTTCTCCCAAGGCGTTTCTGGCTGAATGCGATTGCTGGGCATGAAAACCGTCCGCCGATCCTCGGCGACCACATCGGCCAACCGGCGGACTTCCCGGCGCACATCCTCCGCTGAGCCGAAGGGGAACGTGCGCTGCGCAGACAGGGTCGCGGCCAGCACGAGACGGCGTCCGAACCGCCCGTACACGGCGCCAAAATCCATGCATTCCGGCTGAACGGGGTGCAACACGTGGAAGCCCAGATCCACGATGTCCGGCACGATCGCATCGATCTTGCCGCAGCAGTGGAAAAAGAACCGCAGTTCCGGAAAACGAGTCCGTACCGCGTCCAGCACCCGCCGCCACGCCGGCTTGACGAAGGCCCGCCACAGTGCCGGCGCGAGCTGCATGCCGCGCTGCATCCCCGCGTCGTCGTAGAAGCACAACACGTCGACGCCCGTCTCGGCCGTGGCCAACGCGAGCTGCGTCGTGTGTGCTTCGACTTTTCGCAGAACGGCCTCCGCGATCGCCGGTTCGCTCACCAGGTCCATCAGGAACTGTTCCATGCCCCGCAGCCACCAGGACCATTCGTAGATACTGCCCGCGTAGCCGAAGACCGGATATCCTGCCTCGTGGAAGCGTTCCACCACCGAACGATCGGCCGTCGTGTCGATCCTCGGCGACGGCAGAGATTCGATTTGCCCCACGCCGCCTGCCGACGCCAGCGGCGGATAATGCCGTTCCAGGCTACCCTCCAGGCCTCCCGCCCAGTGCCCGATGCCCCATTCGTCGAACCACGTCCCCGGCTCGACCTCGCCGTGCAAGGCCGCCGGATCGTCACCGCCAAAGCGGCAAGGCAGCGAGAACAATCGCCAATCGGCGTCGAAGTACGCCGCCGGATCGTCGCTGCCCGTCGCTTCGCGGAAGCGGCGCAGGATCGGCTCCGTGCAGCCCGGCATGGCGCCGATGTCCAGGGAGAACGGACTCCACAACGGCGAGCCGCCGTCGAGCAGCCTTCGCACGTTTTCGCGAGGTGTCAACTTCATGTCCGTCCATCCTACTTCCACAGTTCATCAATGATCTCAACGGTCCTATCGACCAGCATCTGCCCGCCTTCCGGACCGATGAGGTTGCTCTGCGGAATGGCCGAATACGAACCGGCGGCCTGGGCGCGGGCGGTGGGCAAGTAGCTGCCGAATCCGGACATCTGGAGAATGAACGTCTGCGTCGCCTTCGACCGGGCTTTGATGCGGATGCCGTATTCGCAGTACAGTTCAAACGGATTGGAGCAGATCGCCACGTCGCCCAACCGGACGACGTGAATCTCGACCGGATACGTCGCGTCCGGGTTCTTCTGCAATTGCTCGTAGCGTTTCACGACCCCGTGATGCCAATCCCTGGCCATAAAGGCGACTCGCGGCTCGCAAGACGGGTCCTTTTCCACCTGGTCCATGACTTTGTTGTACGCTGCAAGGGCTTCCTGGTACTGCGCTTCGGAAATCTTGTTCAACGGCAATTGCAGCGTCACGGCGACGTGTTTCAGAACCGGGTCGGCATACTTCTCCTTCTGGGCCGCGTCGAACGTTTGGCTGACGGAAAGGTCGATCCGCCGAGCCAGCTCCTGCATTTCGTTGATGCCGCGCAGCGAGCGCATCCGCGCGTTGGCGGCCTTGTGCAGCAGCGGGCGCGGGGACATGTCCCCGGCCGCAGCTCCCCAGCCCAGAACGACAATGCCTTCGCCGTAGCGGGCCTTCAAGTTTTCGCGAACCGGAAGCCAATAGTCCGCGTTGATCGAGGATTGGGCTTCCACCACCTGGGACGGGCAGGCGACGTTGACGATGACTGCCTTCAGGTTGTCCAGCTGATCGAAAAAGAAAATGGACCCCACATCGTCGTCGTCCATGCCTTCCAGGTTGACGAAATCCGGGCGGTTCGTGTTGCCGTACATCTGCGCCGAACCGTTCGCATACACGGCCCGGCGGCCGAAGCCGATGCTGTTCCGGTCCAGCCCATACGCCATCTTTCCCGGCGCGATGTTCTTCCAGGCCGCCACGATGCCATCGCTGATCTTGTCGGCCAGATAGGTGATGGTCTCTTCGACGGTCATCGTCTGGTCGTTGACCGGAATGCCCGGCGTTCCCGGCCACAGGACGGGGGCGGTATGCGTGTGCGTGGCGGTCAGCACCATGTGTTGAACGTCGATCGAAGCGTCCTTCTTCGCCGCGGTATCGCGGATCGCTTGGACGAAGACTTCCGGCAACTGCAGGAGGTCCAGCGAGACGAAGGTGGTCCGTGCGTCCCCGGACTGCAGCGCGACCACGTTGGCCGTCAGCGGCGTATCCGGTTTCGTCGAAAGCCGCAGGCCGAACTGCCCCCACAGGGCCACGGCTTTGTTCGGCGTAATGTCGACCGAGGCGGCGCCGACCTGCAGCTCGGCGCCGCACACCAGAGCCGGAAATACGAACCAGACAAACAATCCGCCGATCATCCACTGGAATGCGGCGCTGAGCGACGACCTTTTCATGCAAAGCTCCTTTCGAAATAGACGGCTGCTTCTACTCACACGTGGCACAAATCCGGGCGAACGGCCGGCGTCAGCCCGGCGGCCTGTCGGCTCTGCCGACAGATCCTCCTTGTCGTACAGTATGGAACGAAATCGGCGGGCTGACGCCGGCCGTTCGCCTTTTTCTACAGGGTCCAGCCCTGGCGGTATTCGCGGCGGAGGAAGGCGTCTGCTTCCGGACAGCCGGCGGCTTTCAAGTTGGCGGCGTCCCAGGTGAGCTTCCGGCCGACGCGGAGGGCGACATTGGACAGCAACGCGGCTTCGGTCAGCGCGCCCGAGTACTCGAAGTTGCAGGTCGTGGGCCCGCCGGTCTTGCAGGCTTCGGTCCACTCGCGATGGTGGCCGATGGAATCGGGAATGAACGGGTCGGGTCGCCGGAAATCCCGGAATTGGTCTTCGGGCAGCAACTGGTGTTTGCCGTAGTCGGCGATCAGCATCCCTTTTTCTCCAAGGAACAGCACGGCACTGCCCCATTGCGGAATTGGCTTTTCCTTGACCAGCGCCGGATAGCCTCCGCCGTTGTACCAGGTCAGCACGACCGGCGGCAGCTCGCCGCGAGCTGGGAATTCGTGCCGGGCGATCGTCCAGCGGGCGGCGCTCTCCGGATGCACCGGCCCTTGCGCCTCGACGGTGGTGGGATGGCGCAGATCCAGCGCCCAGAACGCCAGGTCGCAATAGTGGCAGAAGAAATCCCCGAGCGTCCCGTTCGCGAAATTCCACCAGCCGCGCCATCGGCCGGGCACGTAGACCGGGTTGTACGGCCGTTCGGCTGCCGGCCCCAGCCACAGGTCCCAGTCCAGCGTCGGCGGCACCGGCGGCCGGTCGGTCGGCGCGTCCGGTTGCTGCACGTCGGTGGGCGTGGGCGGCCCCTTGAAGTTTGCGCCCAGCCAGACGTGTACCTCGCGCACCGGCCCGATCGCGCCGGACTTGACCAGTTCGACCGCCCGCCGGTAATTGGCGCCCGCGTGGATCTGGGTGCCCATTTGCGTGACGAGCTTGTTCTCGCGCGCGACCTGGGCCATCATCCGCGCCTCGTAGACGCTGTGCGTCAGCGGCTTCTCGCAGTAGCAGTGCTTGCCCAGTTTCATCGCCATGACGCCCGCCACCGCGTGGGTGTGATCGGGCGTGCCGACCACGACCGCATCGATCTGGCCGTGCATTTCGTCCAGCAGCTTGCGGAAATCCTTGTACCGTTTGGCTTGGGGATGCTGCTCGAACGTCTTGCCGCCGCGCTGCTCGTCGACATCGCACAGCGCCACGATGTTCTCGTGCGCGGCGCCGCCGACGTCGGCGGCGCCCCGGCCGCCGATCCCGATGCCGGCGACGTTCAGTCTTTCGTTCGGCGATTTGCTCTGCGCCCGGATCGAGTGGCCGGAGGTGGTCCAAACGCCGGCGGCGACGGCCGCGCTCCGGAGCATGTCACGGCGGGAAATCAGCATGGACATCGGAAAGGCTCCTTGCAGTTGGGGAATGGCGACGGTGAAATCGTGACGGTGGTTGATTTACCGATCCTTGCGTCAATCGGCCATGGCGCGACTTTAGCGGAGCGCGGCGAGGCACGCAAGATGCCCCCGGCAGGCCGGACGTATTGCGTCCGCTCCCCAATCGGCTATGCTGCAGCCCAGTGCGTTGGACAATCTCAGCTTCCAGGAGAAACGACATGAAGAAGTCCCGTCGAATCGCATGCGTGCCGGTTCCGATTCTCGCCGTCATCCTCGCCGCGCCGAACCTGCTGCCCGGCCAGGAGGACACCGAACAGGGTTGGACCACCCTTTTCAACGCCAAGGACCTCTCCGGATGGAAGTTCCATTTCGGCAAGGAGGGCGCCGGCAACGCCGGGAGCTTCACGGTCCAGGACGGCATCCTGATCTGCAGCGGCAAGCCCGCCGGCTACATGTACACGGAGAACTCGTACAAGAACTACACGCTGCAAGTCGAGTTCGCCTTCAAGAGACCGGAAGGACTGACGAACGACTCGGAGTTTCGAGGCAACAGCGGCTGCCTGATCCACGTCGGCGACAAGAATGCCCTGGGCGTCTGGCCCCGCAGCATCGAGGTGCAGGGAGCCAACCGGCAACTGGGCCTCATCCTGCCAATCCCCCGCAACGTCAAATGCACCCATACGTTTGACAGTCAAGCCCTGGCGAAAGTCCTCAAGCCGGTCGGCCAGTTCAACAAGGTGGAGATCGAGGTCCAGGGCGGCGACATGGTCATCAAGGTCAACGAGACCGTCGTCTCGACGGTCCGCGACTGCGAGTTGACCGAAGGCCCGATCGGCATCCAAAGCGAAGGCGCCGAAACCCACTGGAAGAGCATCCGCATTCGGATGAAATGAACCAGACCCGAACAGGCTCTGCTTGCCGAAGTTGGCGCGCGTGCCTCATGACGGACCAGCCCTCGTATCTCTTCCCGAGCCTGATCCGGTGTCTGCGGCTGTCCTTGGAGTAGGTTCCGGCGCAGCCGGTTAAGTTCATGAACTTGGGGATTCAGCCTCTCGTTGACAGAGTTGTTGAGAACCCGAGTTGCCGTCCTGGTAGGCTTTGAGTTGGCGCGACACCCACAGGCGCGGGACTTGCCCGGCCGGCTCCGGTCGGGTCCAATCGTGGGCGGTACAGACTCCGTTCCTTCCCTGCCGTTCCGTTCTGGCCCGAAGAGGAGGTCCCTTGCGATGAAACGAATCCTGCCCCTTTTCTTGCTCGCCGGTTTGTTCGCAGTACAGGCCACCGCGTGGGCCTTCAATCCGCCGGCGGATGCCGCCGGACCGCTCACGATTCGCATCGCCGATCCGGGCGAGATCCGGGCGTTGGACAAGCCGATCGCCGTCCCGATCACGCTGACCAACGCCGGCGACTCGCCGCTGGCCGGTACGGTGCGCATGTGGGGCGTCGACGGCTGGCGGGCGGAAGGCGAGGCCGAGCGGGCCTTTTCGCTGGCGCCGAAAGGCTCGCAGGTGGTGCCGTTCAACGTGGTACCCGCTGCGGACTCGTACGCCGCCCTGTATCCGGTCCACGCGCGGGCCGAGTTCGGGTCCGGCCCGGCACAGGCGGCCGCGCATGCGATCCTGATCCTGTCCGTGGCCCGCGAGGCCGTCGCGAAAGCCAAACCGAGCGCCGGCGCCGCGCAGCCGTGGCAGGCGCCGCGGCGAGGCCCGCTGCGGCTGGACGTGGCCACCCGCTTCCAAGCCCGCATCGCCGTTCACGACCAGCCGCCCGTGACGCAACCCGCCGACTGGCTGGGCAGCGACGCGGCCACCGGCTGCTCGGTGGGGCTCACGGAAGTCGACCGCGGGGAGCGCCGGCGGGCGATCAACGTCCACCCGCCGTACCGTACGGGCTGGGGCGACGCGCAGCTGGACTGGCGCATCGCCTTGCCGCCGGTGAAGCCGCTGGTGCTGGAGTTCGCCACCGCGATCCGCGATAGCGACTTGAAACGCGAGGGCGCCAGCGACGGCGTCGAGTTCCGGGTCCAAGCCAGCGCGGGCGATGCTTGGCAGGAGTTGTTCTCGCGTTTCTCGGCGGCCAAGCAGTGGGAGCCCGCGCGCGTGGATTTGTCGGCCTGGGCGGGCCAGGAGATCACGCTGCGACTGGTGACCGGCCCGGGGCCCAAGCACAACACGTCGTGCGATTCCGCATTCTGGGCCACGCCGGCGATCTGGGTTGGCCCGCGGCCGGAACCCGAGCCGGACGCTCAACGCGCGGCGCGGCTCGATTCGGCATTGGCCGGGGCGCGCGAGGCGCTTCAGGGCGGGAAACGCGATTGGACCTGGCGGCTGGAGAGCGACGCAGGTGTGCATGGTGTGGCCCTGGTCCCAGGCCCGAACGGGCTGGCGGACGCCTGGCTGGCCTTTGCCGACGGTCGGCGCGAGCTGGCGTTCGAGGGCTTCACGATCGAGGTGGACGGCACGCCGCTAGCCGCGAGCGGCAGCGGGCTGGTGTGTGAGGGCCTGGAAGAACAGTTCGCCGAGGGCGCCGGCACGGTGGTGCATCGGCTGCTGAAAGGCGATCAGACGGTGCGCGCCCAGGCACGCATTGGGGCCGAGCACGGCGCGCTGCGAGTCGCCTTCTCGATGCCCGATGCCACCCGCGACCTGCGGGGCGAGCCGCGATTTACGGTGCTGGCCATCGGGCCGGCGTCGGACCGGGTGCGGCGCGTGTATGCCGGCTTCGGCAACGTGATCGAGAATCCCGCCAAGTTCGATTTGCACGCCAACGGCTTTCAACTCTCGACGCGGCACGCCGGCCTGGACTTCGCCAACGGCATCTCCTTGCTGCAGGCGTGCGACGTGTTTCCCGATCTGTTGCGCGTGGACCCGGACGCTCGGGTGTGTGCGTTGCGCACACACCACGACGCGACGCTGACTCTGCTGCCGTCGTCGCGCGGCGCCTTTGCTGCGGCGCGGGCCTATCGCCCGATCGCCGACTTTCGCCCCGCCCCCGGGGTCGAGAATATCCTGGGCAAGATCTGCTTGGACCAATGGAACGGCGACTACCAGAATGCAGCGGACGGAATCGAACTCGCAGCCCGCTATGGTCTGACCGACGCGGTCTTCGTCAAGCACGTCTGGCAACGCTGGGGCTACGACTACCGGCTGCCCGACATCTATCCGCCCGCGGGCAACGTCGACCAGTTCCAGGCCATGGTCGCCGCTTGCCGCCGCCACGGCATCCTGTTCTGCCCGCACGACAACTACATCGACTTCTATCCCGACGCCGAGGGCTATTCCTACGACCACATCATCTTCAACGCCGACGGCACGCCGCAGGCGGCGTGGTTGAACAAGGGCCGCCAGGCGCAGAGCTACCGTTGGCTGCCGACCGCGTTCCAACCGTGGCTGGAGCGGAACCTGCAGTTGGTCAAGACCCACATCGCCCCCACGTCGTATTTCGTGGACGTGTTCAGCGCCATGGCGCCGGTGGATTTTCGCGATCGAGCGGGCCGGTTCTATCCCAAGACGATCTGCGCCGAACGCTGGAGCGCGGCGTTCGACCGCATCCGCGCGGTGCTGGGCGACAACGCGCCGATGATCAGCGAAGCGGGCCACGACGCGCTGATCGGCCATCTGGACGCGGCCCAGTCGGACCACATGGGCTGGATCCCCGGCCAGTGGCGATTCGCGTGGGGGATGGAAGCCGGCGACGCGGAGCGGGTGCCGTGGCACGATATGGCCAGCCACGGTGCGTTCGTGCTGCTGGCGGGCGGGCTGGGACACCGGTACTCCGGCGAACAGCACGACCTGACGTTGCACGGCTACGCGAGCGACGACTACCTGAACATGACCGTGCTGGGCGGCCGCAACCCGATGTGCGACGGCCCGTTCTCCCGCCGCGCCGTGATGACGTACTGGCTGTTGCACGACGTGTGCGCCGAATTGGCACGCCGCGAGATGCTGTCGCACGAGTTCGCCGGCGACGACATCCACCGCCAGATCGTCCGTTTCGCCGGCGGCGCGCAGGTGATCGCCAACCGCGGCCGGACCGATTGGCAGGTTGGCGGCCAAACGCTTCCGCCCTACGGATTCGTGGCCCAAGCGGGACAGGCGACTGCGATGGTCACCCGCCGCGACGGCGTGATCGCGGGCTTTGCCCAGCACGGCCACACGCTGCTGGCCGACGCGCGGCCGGAACTGGCCGACCAGCGCGGCGTGATCGAACCGACCGTCGCGGGCTGCGAGGATCTCGGCAAAGGCAAGCTCCAACTGCGCGTGCAATGGCGAGTGCTGCAGCCTCTGCCTCCAGGCTACGTGGCCTTCCTGCACTTTGTGAACGAGAAGAACACGGAGGGCGAGGGCATCGTGTTCCAGGGCGGGACGAAGTACGACGCCGCGAAACTCGCCGCCGCAGGCACCGCGGAAGGCACCTGCACCGTCACCCTGCCCGCCGGCGTCAAGCTGCCCGCGACGTTTGCGGTGCGCACCGGCTTCTATCATCCCGGTTCCGGCGGCGCCCGGCTGCGGTTGTCCGGCCCCACCGACGGCACGGGCCGCGCTCGCTGCGGGACCGTAACCGCCGACGCGGCCGGCGCCATCACCTGGAAACCCGAACCGCCGGACCCAGGACTGGCCGAGCGTCAAGCACGGCTGAACACGGCCGGCAAGCTGGTGGATTTCGGCCCCGTCGCCACGACCGGCGCCTTCCGCCTGCGCTATGCCCCCAACACCGAATGGGAACTAATGCCCTTGCCTGACTCCGAGAGCTTCCAAGTCCAACTCCGGCTCGATCAGCTGGGCGCCCCCGCTGCGAAGGTGCGGGAGATGGTGGCCCAAGATCTCGACGGCCACCCGCTGGCCCCGGTCGCACCGGAGCAGGACGGCCCGCTCGTGCGGTGGAAGACGGACAGCCGGGCGTTCCGCTACCTGATACGGTTCTGAGTTAGCCGTCCGCTGGGCCAATCTCTGGATCAGACCCTGGTAGCGCCGTCAGGCCGGGACGCTCCTGGAAAACCAGATCCTGGATTTCGCCGCCATCGTCGTTCACAGGCATGTGGACTGCGCGACCGCTTTGAGTCCCGCTGCCAACCTGCTAAGATCAGGACCGCCGGCGGACAGCACAGTCCAGATCACTCACCAGCGGAGGTACACCATGTCTACAGACAGGCAAATTACGCGGCGGCGGATGCTCCAAGTTGCGACCGCTGGCGCATCGGGCGCGATCACCGCGGCTTGGTTTCGGCGACCAGCGCACGCTGCGAACGCTTTTGACAACGCATCTGGCGCCGGCGCGGGTGGGGCGGACCCGAGGATTCAAGGACCGTTTCTGATTCTATCGACCCCCTTTACCGCAGCGGGCGCCGTGGACTTCGACGCGCTGGCCAAGTCGGCCTGCTACGTCGACTGGTGCGGTTGTCCGGGCATGATCTGGCCACAGTCGGGCGACAGCGTCGATCTGCTTACGACCGGCGAAAAGCTCGAGGGCATGGAGGTGCTCGCCAGGACGGCGCGCAAGCTGAGCACGACGGCGTTGTGCCTGGGGGTGCAGGGCAAGGACACGGCCGAAATGCTCATGTTTGCCGAACATGTCGAGAAACTGGCGCCGCCGGCGATCATTTCGCGACCGCCGGACTCGGGCAAGACGGAGAACGATTTGCGCCAGTACTGGCATGCCCTGGCTGCGGTCACGAAACGGCCCGTCTTTATCCAGACCACGGGCGGAGTGGCCTACAAGGGGCCCATCCCTTCCGTAGACCTGCTGATCGAACTCGCCAAAGACTTCCCCAACTTCGGCTACGTGAAGGAGGAAGCGGGCAACGTCATCGCTCGCACGCGTGCCTTGCTCGCGGCCAAACCGCCGATCCGGCGCGTGTTCAGCGCCCGCGGCGGGTATGGCTGGCTTTACGAATTGCGGCTCGGCTCGGAAGGACTGATCACCGAGCGAGCCATCTACGCCGACGTTCTCACCCGCATCTGGCAATTGCACAAGAGCGGGTCGGATCCCGCCGCCGTGCGCGATGCGTACAGCAAATTCGCGCTCATGATCAACCTGGGCAGGACCCATCCCGGCGACTTGCGCGGCTACCAGTTGTACCTATGGAAGAAGCGCGGCGTGTTCCAGACGATGGTCTCGCGTCACTACGGGCCTGGTGGCACCATTCCCGCATCGCCCATCTACTCGGAGCAGGAGCTGAGCCCAGAAGAAATCGCCGAGATCGAATACCGGTTCGAAGCGTTGAAGCCGTACCAGAAGCCCGGATCGCCCGACTTTGCCGCGGCCGCCCCGTAGCTTCCAGCTTCACGGTTCGGCTCCACCCGCGACGGCAGCTTGCTTGCGGCCCGCCTTGAGACACGAAACCGCGTCCGCCGAAGAGCGCCCCCCGCACAAGAGTACACCGCTTATGGCTGCTCCTGTTACGGCCTGACCAGGTTCACGGTTCCCCCTTGCGAGGGGCGCACTTCGACGGACGCCGGACCTGCACCAACCCACCTGTGTAAACGCTGGCGGGTGCGGAATCAAAGGGTAACTCGCCCGGCTACTTGGGCGAAATGGTGCAAATGATGCGCCGCGAGTGTTGAGCAGGCGGTGACTCCACTTTGCCGAAGTCGGCCAGTTCTTGGATCACCTCTTCCATCACCTTGCGGCCCTCTTCAATATGCGCCATCTCGCGACCGCGGAAAACGACCGTCACCTGGACCTTGTCCTTGTGCTCCAGGAACCTCTTGGCGCTCTTGATCTTGAAGTCCACATCGTGTTCGCCTGTCTTGGGACGCAGTCGGATTTCCTTGGTCTTGATCTGGTGCGCGTTGTGCCCAGCCCGCTTTTTCTTCTCGTATTTGTATTTGCCGAAGTCCATGATCCGGCAAACCGGTGGCTTTTCGTTGGGGGCGACTTCCACCAGATCGAGTTCGGCATGACGCGCTCGATCGATCGCGTCCGAGGTGATCATGATTCCCAGTTGCTCACCAGTCTCCGAAATGACCCGTACTGGAGAAATGCGGATCTGCTCGTTGACCCTGTTCTGGATGCGGTCGATTGCTGCTGCCCTTTCATGCTTGAGATATGGCACATCCGCTCGATCGGTACGGCTCCAATCAGATCGCGTCCGCGCCGGAAACCTGTAGAACTAACTCACTTTAACTAAAAAGTATCGACAAGGCTAGCGTTGGTCGTCAACCACTCTTTTGCAGATTTTACCGAAGCCTCCCATCCTTTTCACCCCCGGTCGGTCCGGCTGGGTTGTGGAGAAGTTCAGTTCGGACAGGCGGGGCAACCCTCCTGGCGGGTGTGGCGGCGTTTCCCCTGCCCTCCGTTCGCACTATCGATGCAAGGATTTCCATGATCGCCACCCGACTCGTCGAACTCCGTGACCCGCACCGAGGCCAATCTGGCGGGCCGCCGCACCATCCTCGAACGCCTCCGGACACGTCGCTCGCGAGGCGACCAGGCGGCTCGTCTTGTGCAACTCCAGCCCGAGACCGCCTTTCGCGAGAGCTACCGGATCCTGGGCGAGGTGGTGATCACGCACGAGGATTACGTCGGCGGGCGCGTCTTCGACGATGCCGTATGCTATGCCTTCTATCCCGTCGATCTGCACACGCGGCAGGGCGTGCGACCCCCCCAATCGACATCGCCGGAGCGAGCAGAGCGGCTGTACTTCGCCGTCACGTACACAGATCCCGACGGCCGCGAGGACACGTACCTGGCCGCCGGCGTCAATTCGCTCACGGCGGGCGTACCGGCCGTCCCCGGCGCGATCCGGCCCATCTGGCAGCGGCCGGGCCAGCCGCCCCCGCCCGGCGCCGGACGCGGCAAGGCCCAGGGGATCAAGCTGCACGGCAAGAGCGGCGTGGTGCCCGACATGGAGTACCTGTTCTTCGGCGACCGGACGATGGGCTGGCGCGAAGGGCTGGCGGTCAAGTTCAGCGTGCGCGTCGCGGGCGACGAGGTCGTGATCCGTCCCACCGACCGGACGTGGATCAACCGCCCGCACCCCGACGGCGCATGCGGCTCGGCCATCTGGAGCTTCTGGTACGGCTACAACTCCGAGATCTACGACCGCCAGCGCATGGCCCAGGGCGTTCCGACCAATTACACCGAGCGTCGCAACCTGTGGATTCTCGACTGGGTCGGCCGCCATTATCAGACCGATCCGAACCGCTGGTACTGTTCGGGCAGTTCGATGGGCGGCTGCGGCACGATCTCCTTCGGCTTGCGCCACTCCGAATTGTTCGCCCCGCTGCACGCCCACGTGCCGATCGTCAGCTATACCTATCTGGGCTCCGGCAGCGCCAAACGGCTGGAGGCGGCGTGCTGGGGCGGCCCGATCACCGAGGGCGTCAAGACCAACGAAGGCGTCCCGCTGTTGGACCGCATGAACGGGACGAAGTTCGTCCGCGCGTCCGACGCCGACCTGCCGCCGCTGTTCGTCGTCCACGGGCGCCGCGACGCTTCGATCCCCTGGGAGAACAACCCGCCGTTTTATCGGGCGATCAACGAAGCCCGGCAGGCGCTGGCCGTGTACTGGGACGACGGCGAGCATCCGACCGCCGGCAAAGACGCGCCGCCCGACGTCAAGGCTTGGACCCAACAGTTCCGGCAATTCCGCCTCGATCAAAGCTTCCCGGCGTTTGCCGACACGTCTGCCAGCCGCGACCCCGGCAACGGGAATCCGGACGACGGCGATATCGTGGGCTGGATCAATCGCGGCCTGGCTTGGCGCGAGATCGAGGACGAGCCGGACCATTACGCGATCACGATCCTGGCCGAATATCCGAGCCTGGAGTATCCGCTCCGCACCGACGTGACTCTACGGCGCGTGCAGAAGTCCCGGACATCGGCGGGCGAACGGCTGAGCGTCCGCATCGGCGACGCGCCGCCCGCCGAGATCGCCGCCGGCGCCCGCGGCCGGATCACGATCCCCGCGATCGTCATCCCCTCCCCGGCCGGCGTGCGATTGAAAATCTTACGGATGAATCGTTAAGTGGTGTTTTCATTTTGTCTTGGGCGTGTATAATCTGGGCGTTGGCCAAGCGAGTGCTTGGCCGGCTGGAAGACCCCAGCACGACGGACACACCTCCGCTTCTTCCTTCCTGGTTCTCCTGCTCAGAGTCATCTCTCACAGTCTCCAGGATCGACAGCTGGTCGCGCCGGAAAGGTTCTCAACACAGGTGGTGCCAACGCACCGAGCCTGCGGCGAGCCGTGGTTGCGCCCGGCATGGGCGGTTCGACTGCGTTTGGGTTGACTGCGATCTTCTGCGCCGCCCTGTTGGCGGAAACGAGGAACATGCGCGCTGCCGCGTCCGCGGCCCGCTGCGCGGGCACGCCGGGTGTGGTGCTGCGCAAAACGTTCCCGCGTGATCTCTTGCAATGAGCCTGAAGGGCTCGAGGAATGACCATGAGTAAGAAACTGTATGTGGGGAATCTGTCCTTCAACACGACCTCCGATGATTTGCGCCAGGCATTCAGCCAGCACGGCACCGTCGCCTCGGCGACTGTCGTGACGGACCGCGAGACCGGCCGGGCGCGCGGCTTTGGCTTTGTCGAGATGTCCGACGGCGGCGACGCGGCCATCCAGGCGCTGCACGGTACCGAACTGCAGGGACGCACCCTGACGGTCAACGAGGCCCGCGCGAGAGAGCAGCGGAGCGGCGGTCGTCGCGAGCGCTACTGAGCAATGCTCCAGGACCGGTTTTGTAGCACCAAGCGATTCTTCGGTGCACCTCGATCGCGTGCATGATGTCACGGTCTGCGTGGCACGGCCTGCTTGTTGTGGCACGGCCTACTTGTTGTGGCACGGCCTACTTGTTGGCCGTGTTCACGCGGAAGGACACGGCCAACCAGTAGGCCGTGCCACACCGAGAAGCGCGTTTCGAAAAAATCGCCGCGCAAACTCTTTCACGAAAGTACTTGATGTCAGCTTGTTTTGAACGATTTCAACTTCTTCCGCCCCTGCTGCGAGCCGTTGCCGAGGAGGCGTACACGACGCCCACGCCGGTTCAAGTGGAGGCGATTCCGCATGTCCTGGCCGGGCGGGCTCTGCTCAGCGAACTGTTGCAGGCTCCGGCCGCGGGCCGTGTCCTGGTCTTCACCCGCACGAAACGCCGCGCCGATCACGCGGCCCAGCAACTCAGCCGCAGCGGGATCCGGGCCGACGCCATCTCGGTCCGGCTCGGCGCCGCCCGCTACCGGCGGGCTTGGTGACCGATCCGATTTCCGACACGAGACTGCCTCCGCGACGGCGGGCTTTGAAGTTGCGAGTAGCCGAATTCGTGAGAATTCGGAGGTGTTTCGGCAGGGCAAGCGACAGCCGCAGCCTCCGAATTCTCACGAATTCGGCTACTCCCCGTCCAGAATTCGCAACTTTAGAGACGACGGGCGGGGGATGCCGAGAGGTGAACCATGCCCACGACGTGCGAATCCGACGAAGACGCCACCGTCCGGCTCCGGACCAGGGCCGGACGGCGGCCGACACGGGCCTGCCGGCAAACGGGGGCGCGGGGAGCGCCGGCTGCGCGGCGGGGCCGGGACAAGTCGGTCCGCATCGGTGTGACGCGCGTCGGCAAGGGCGTGTTCGCCCGCCGCCGGTATCCGGCCGAGACCGTGATCGGCGAGATCGAGGGCCGGGTGATCGACGATCCGTCCTACGGCTCCGACTACTGCATGAACATCGGCGATGGCCGGGTCTTGGAGCCGGCGGCGCCGTTCCGGTACGTGAACCACAGTTGTGAGCCGAACTGTGAGTTCGACTTTTTCGACCTGCGCGAGCCGGACCCCACGCAGACGCGACGCCGTGTCTTCCTGATTGCCCTGCGGGAGATCAAGCCGGGCGAGGAGTTGACGATCGACTACAATTGGTCCGCCGCGTCCGCCATTCCCTGCCGCTGCCAGGCGCCGTCCTGCCGCGGCTGGATTGTGAACCCGGACGAATTGGACGCCCTCCGCGCACGGCTGGCCGCGCAAAACGCCTCTTGACGCCCCGACGCCACGCTCATCTGGCGGTCATTGCCTTCGTTCTTGCGCATCGGCTCATTCTGCAGATGCTGGTGGCCCTGTTCGCGGAAGACAGCCCAATTCACGATTGTCCTCACGCCCTGCCGTCGCGCGCGGCCAGGTTGGCAGCCGCGTCGCTGCGAGGCCGGTTGTGCTGCTGGTCCCAATACGGGGAAAGCCTGCGCAGGTTGGCCACGATCTGCGGAAAAACTTCGCGGATCCGGTCCACATCCGCCTCCGTGTTGTAGCGACTGAGGCTGAACCGCACGGAGCCGTGAACGGCGGTGAAGGGGACTTGCATGGCCCGCAAAACATGGGAGGGCTCCAAGGAGCCGGACGTGCAGGCGGAACCGCTGGAGGCGCAGATCCCGCAGTCGCTCAACTGATACAGCATCGCTTCCCCTTCCACGTAATGACAGGACACGTTCAGGGTATTGGGCAACCGGGGCGCTCCTCGGCCGTTGATCTGGATCTGGGGAATCTGTTGTTCCAGGGCGGTTTCCAGCCGGTCGCGCAAGCTGCGGATCCGCGTCTGCTCCTCCTCGACATGCCCGGCGGCCAGTTCCACTGCCTTGGCCAGCCCGACGATGTAGGGTGTGTTTTCGGTCCCTGCCCGACGGCCTTCTTCCTGGTGACCGCCGATCAGCAAGGGCCGGCACGGAGTTCCCCGCTTGACGTACAGCGCGCCGATGCCCTTGGGGGCGTGCAGCTTGTGGCCGGAAAACGAGAGCAGATCCACGTGCCGATACTCCGCCGCCAGGTCGATCGGGATCTTGCCCACGGACTGAGTGGCGTCGGTGTGGAAGACGATCGACGGATCGGTCTCCTTGGTGATCCGAGCAAGCTGGGGGACTGGAAAAACAACGCCGGTCTCGTTGTTCGCGTGCATGATGCTGACCAACAGGGTATCCGGCCGGAGGGCGCGCACGAATTCGCCCATGTCCAGATTTCCGTGGCCGTCGACTGCCAGGAACGTCACCTCGCAGCCGCTCCGTTCCAGGTCCTTGCAGACCTCGATCACCGCCGGGTGCTCCACGGCCGTCGTGATGATGTGCCGGCGCTGAGGGTTGGCCTTTGCCGTCCCGAAGATCGCCGTGTTGTTGCTTTCCGTGGCGCACGAAGTGAACAGGACCTGGTTCGGATCCCCGAGCCCCAGGTGTTCCGCGATCTGCCGGCGGGCTTGCTTGATCGCCGCGGCCGTGCGCCGTGCGGGTTCGTACATCGAACTGGGGTTGAAGTAGTCCGCGGCAAAGAACGGCGCCATCGCCTCGTAAACTTCCGGCGCGACCTGGGTCGTGGCATTGTTGTCGGCGTAAATGATTCGCATCGTCGTCTTTCCGTTCAGACCTCGATCACCCGAATGCGCTCGTCCACGAGATCCTTCAAGGTCTGCTCCACCACCATGCGCAGGGTTTGGCCGGCGCCGGCGCAGCCTTGGCAGGCCCCCGCCAGCCGGCAGTAGATGAGCGTGTCCTTGATGTCGATGATTTCCACGTCGCCGCCGTCTCGGCGAAGCAGGGGCCGGATGTAGTCCTGCAGCGTCTGTTCGACCTTCTTGCTGAACTGGTAGGGCGACAGCGCCGGCGATTCGGCCTTGCCCGCGGCCGTCGCGGGCAGGCGGATCTGGGTCAGAACCGGGATGCCGGCCGGCGACTTGCCCCACGTTTCGTCGAGCAAATCCTGGAGGCCGCCGGGCACGTGGTGGCAGGACATGCACGCGCCACCGGCCTTGATGGCATTGGTGATCTCCGGGATGGTGCGCAGGTTCAGTTCTCGAATCTTCCGCCGCAGGTACGGTTCGGTCAGCGAAAAGCACTTGCACACGATCCGGCCGTCTTCCTGTTCGCTGGCATGGATGTCGACTCCCAGCCGCGCCAGATCGACGCCTCGCCTTTGGGCCCAGTTGAACACGGCGGCTTCCAGGGCTTCGGCCCCCATGACGGAACAGTGGACCTTCTGCGCCGGCAGACCGCCGAGAAAGTCCACGATGTCCGTGTTGTGAATCTGGAGGGCCTCGATGGGAGTGAGACGGCGTTGCTCGATGAGCGTACACAGGGCCTCGGAAGCGGCAATGGCCGAGGTACAGCCGAAGGTCAGGTAACGCGCCGCGACGATCACGTCCCGCGTCGCGTCCACGGGGTCGCGCTCGACACGGAAGGTGAACCGCATCGCGTCGCCGCAGGCGATCGACCCGTGCTCGCCCAAGCCGTCCGGGTTCTCGATCTCCCCCAAATGCGTTCCCGGTTTGCCGTGTACCGCATCCAGAAAGAGTTGTTTCGTCCTCTCGCTGTACTCCCAAGCCATGTCGATCCTCCCCCGTGACCCAGCGAAAAAAACCGACGTGTCCGAACGCCCTGCGATGTTCGACCACGCCGGTCTGCTCGTCAACAGGCCCACCGGCACCGCCGGCTTGCTGTTTGTCTCGTCATCCGACGACTTGAACTGGACTTGCGGCTCGAGTGCCTTCGAAGAAACGCCCGCTCCACTCCGGCCATTATACGGCCCGCAGCAGCGAAAGCAACTCACCCGGTGCTTCCTATTTCGATCGCGCCGTGTTTTCTATGGCCCGTCAAAGTTGTGTCCGCACTCGCACACTCTTCGACGCACGTGAACTTGAGCACGGCACTTGGGGCATTTCCTGAGCCATGACTTCTGCGGCGAGGCGTTCTTGGCGATCGACTGCCGTTTCTTTTCGGTCCGCAGTCGCTCCCGTCGAGGCGCGTCAGCTTGTTCCACGGCGCACTGGGGATGGATGCCCTCCAGTGAGTAAGACGGCTTGCCACAAACAGGACAGAGTTTCTTGCCCGTTGGCTGGATCATCGGCGTAGGATTTTTGTGGTTCATGTTGCCACGATCACCTTTCCGCCAACCCGGCGTTGCATTCTTCCGCGGTCCGCACCAGTCGCGCCGTAGCGAAATGGGGTGCGCGCCTTGATCATCCTTTCCGCTGGCGTGGCTGGTTTGACTTCGGCACCAACTTCGCGACACGAACGGTAGCTGGCCGGCGGACTCCTCCCTGCCGGCAAGGGCTTTCAGGGTTTCGCCGCCGGGGCAGCGGGGACGGGGGCCCGTTGCTCGCACTGGGCTTTCCGCGTGGAGATAGCGACGGGAATGTCGGTGCAGAAAGCATCGACGCCGAGCCCAACGGCAAGATAATAATCTTGCAGGCTATGTCCCGGCCAGCCCGTGACGCGAAGGCCGGCTTTTTGAGCTTCCCGCACCGCAGCCCGAGAGGTTCCGTCCAGGGTGCAACCGATTCGCTTCACCCCCAAAGCCTGTGCCCGCGCCACCACTTTTCCCGAGCAGGGGTCGCCGCTGATCAGCAGCAGGTCGGCGTTGGCATCGAGCGATTTGACGACTTTCAAGGGCCGTTCGTCAAACGAGGTGAGCACATAAAACGACCCTTGGGGCTTCTGGCGAGCAGCCTCGTACAGTTTTCGGCAATACTCGTTCAGGCGATCCTCCGGATATTGGGCTTTGTTGCTGGTCTTCATTTCCAACTCCAGGTAGATGCCCGGCTTGTCGGCGAAGTACGCCAAGAGGTCCTTGAGGAAGAGCATGGGTTCGCCGTTCTTCTTCGTCACGACTTTCCGCAACTCGGCGGCCGTCTTCTGCTCGACGGCCCCGGTGGCGTTGTGGGTTCGGTCGAGGGTATCGTCGTGGAGAATCACCAGTTCGCCATCCTTGGTCATGCGGATGTCCGTCTCGAATCCGCGCAGCCCCTTCTCGTAGCTGCCCCGAAAGGCAGTCAGCGTATTTTCCTCGAACTCGTGCGCGCCGCCACGGTGAGCAAACACAAGTCCCTTTTCCTGAGCGGAAAGCGAACCTGCCACTCCGCACATCCCGCCGACGACCACGACGAACGCAATCCACCGCTGAATCCTCATCGCAAAGACCTCCTCATAGGATCATGGTTGAAAGCCAAAGCCAGACACTCCAGCCGCTAATTCTGACCAGTTTACTGTGACCACGCCGCGAGCAATGCCAACTCCTGGTTGAGTCGCAGGATGTGCTCATGATTTCTTCTCCTATGCGCGGCAGGCAGAGACCGAGCAGCCGCACGTCGCCCTGCTCCCAAGCCTCCTCCAGGACGGCCTCGAAGGCTGCGTCGTCGTCAACCTTCTCAAAGATCGTACACCGCCTCACCGGGCGGTTCAACGCGTGGTAGACATATTCATTGTCAACTCCCTCTTTCTTTCTTGCTGTTAGCGACCTCTTTCTTCGCGTAAATGATGATCACCGCGCCGGGCTGATCCGGGATGCTGACCGGAACGTCGGTTTCGAGCAGTTCGCGTCCGGTCATCTCCAAGGCGCCTGCGATGTCCAGGTTCGTTAACGTGTCGAACGTCGCGCCCAGCAGCGTCAGTTACCCTGAGCATCCCCGCCGCTCGAACTCGGCCAGCGACAGTTCACCGCGAAGCGGAAGCCGAGCATCTGGGACTGCCCGGCAACCGCTCGTAACCGCCACGGCGGACGAAGTAAACGTGAGGACAAGCAGCGGGACGGCAAATCGAGAGAAAGGACGCACGGCGACCTCATGCGGTGGGAATCGAGGAGTCAAGTCCGGTCGCCTGATCCGCGGGCGGCCGGGACGCATGGTCAACGGCTGGATCAAAGAGGCGGGCCGAGTATGGGCCGGCGCCGTCCGCAGATCCAGCCCCGCGCTTCCTGTCGCGGCCTCACGTCGGCGGCCTCACGCCGGCGCTCTGCGCTGACCTGCGGCCAACCGCGAACAATCTACCCGATCAACGGCTTGATCACCTGACCGCCGTCGACAATTTCCACGGGGCGATCGCCGGGAGCCATCAGCTCTTTGTCGGCGATGATGCCCAATTGATAGTACATCGTGGTCGCCAGGTCGCCAGGGCTGACCGGATCGGCTTCCGGCTCGGACGCGGTCGCGTCGGACATGCCGTAGACCATGCCACCCTTGATCCCGCCGCCGGCCAACAGGACGCTGAACACCTTCGGCCAATGGTCGCGGCCGGCGGTCTGGTTGATCTTGGGCGTCCGGCCGAACTCGCTGGACACCATGACCAGTGTCCGCTTGAGCGAGCCGCGCTCCTCCAAATCGAGCAGCAGCGTGGCCAGGGCCTGATCCAGCGCCGGCATCTGCGACCGCATGCCGGGCGTGATGCCGCTGTGCATATCCCAGCCGCCGTAGGTCAGCGTCACCATCCGGACGCCGGCTTCCACCAGTCGCCGGGCCATCAACATCCGCTGGCCGGCCTGGTTGCGGCCGTAGCGGTCGCGCAGCTTCGGGTCTTCCTTCTCGAGGTCGAACGCTTCGCGGGCCTGCGGCGAACTGATCATGCTGTACGCGCCCTCGTAGAACGCGTTCATCGCCGCCACGTTGTCCGACTTGTCCCGCTGGGCGAAGTAGTAGTTGACCGCCTCCAGGGCGCTGCGGCGGCGGGCAAACCGCTCGTCCGCGACGCCGCCGGGCAGGCTGAGGTCGCGGACCTTAAAGCCGCCGGAGGCCGGGTCCGCCCCCAGGCTGAAAGGCGCAAAAGACGAACTCAAGTACCCCGAGCCGGCGTAAACGTTCGGCTGGTTGGGGATGCACACGTACGGCGGCAGGTTCTTGCGAGGTCCGTATTCGTGGCTGATCACGCTGCCGAAGCAGGGATACAGCAACGCCGGGCTGGGTTTGTAGCCCGTGAACATGTTGTGCGTGCCGCGCTCGTGGGCCGCCTCGCCGTGGGTCATCGAGCGGATGATCGCGTAGCGGTCGGCGATCTTGGCCAACTGCGGAATCGTCTCGCTGGCGACTTCGCCCGTGTTCGTCTTGATCGAACCGATCTCGCCGCGGTACTCGATCGGAGAGTACGGCTTGGGATCGAACGATTCCTGATGAGCGATCCCGCCCGGCAGAAAGACGTGAATCACGCTGTCCGCTTTGGCTTCGATGAAGTCATAGTGTTTCTGATCGGCTTGAGCCTGCCGGAGTTCCAGGAAGTTGGCCAGCGTCAGCCCCAGTCCGCCCACCGCACCGACGGTCAGAAAATCACGACGGCTCAAGAGATTGCCCGGGCACCTCATACGACATCCTCTCCCGTTGGTTTACAAGCAAATCCATCAACGCTGAGTGATGCTATCGCTTGACAGGAGCAACGTCAATCAACGGACGAACAGAAGTGAGCCTTATGGCAGGCCGTCGTACAGCCCTTCAAAAACAACGCGATTGTCGTACGGATTGCGGGGATCGCCGTCGTAGAAGGCCGCTTCCTGCTGATGTTCCGGAATATGGAACCAGTTGTACGGGCGGAAATAGTAGTACGTCCCCGAGCATGGGCACCAGGGAACATGTCCGCTCATGTTGCCCGGCGAGCACCAGGGGCTGGGCAGGCCTTTGATCTTCCAGTAGGACCAGACGAAGTGGCGGTGCCACCACGGAACACAGTTGGTTGTGCAGGAGGCACAGCCATCTTCATCACACGTTTCATCCGCCGGAGGAGCATCCATCATCGCCTGCATTCCATCACCCATGACAGCCGTTCCGGCGCTCGTTTGGGGAGCGACGGCATTCGCCGACGGCATACCGTAGGTCGCCGTTGGACCCGCATGGTTTAATGTGCGGGAATTCATTTGCGGGCTGGCCGCGGCCGCTGGCGTCGTGGCCGGGAGGGCCGCTTCGTGCGAGACAATTCGATGCGAACCGGCGTTGGCACCGGACGGCACGACCCTAAAAGTTTGGTATTGGCCGTAGCCCATCTGACACCAGGCGAGCGCCAACAGGGACATGAGTGCGGTTCTCAGGAACATGACGTGGTCCTCGTTTTCGTCTGAAGGAACGCGCGAATTACAGTCGCTCTCTTTCTTCGACGCGAAGCGACGGGGCAGCCCAGAAAAAGCCGAAAAATCGTCACATCGGCGATTGGCCGCCCGCACGGAACAAGCGGTCATGCCGGTTTTGGCGGAAAAGCCGTGAGGAATGGAATAGTTTTCCTAATACGGCGACCTCGATTGATCCGAAGAAACATGGCAACACATTCTCTCGGTGTTGTCGCATCGAATCTCAATTTCTGTTTCGTGAGGGGGTGCCATGAGCAAGGTCTGCGCCACAGCACCAAAGTGGAGGTCGTCGGCGCTCCTAACCGCCTGTGTGCTAGCATGGTTTTCGGGGATCGCGAGCGCACAAATGGAACCACCGGAACAGCTCCCCGCACCGGCGGCGCAAGGCAATGTCCCGCCGGCGATCGGGATGATCGTTTCGGATCAGGTCTCCGAGTCAGATTTGATCGACAATGTGGTCGAAGCGGATCTGGACTTCCGAATTGATCCGATTCGCTCCTTATTGGTCCGGACCAAACAAAAAGTCACGCGGATCTCGATCACGCATCCAGACGTCCTCGACGTAACCCAATATGGGCCGAACGAATTCGAGTTCTTCGGCAAGCGAAGCGGGGACACGTCGCTGACGATGTGGTTCGTCGACGAAAACGGGCACGAGGAAGTGCTGCGTTACCTGGTCCATGTCGGCACGGACCAGGAGCAGCAGAACCGTGCGGAATTGGAGTACGGCGAGTTGCAGGACAGGCTGAACGAACTGTTCCCCAACAGCCAGATCCAGTTGATTCCGATCGCCGACAAACTGATTGTGCGTGGACAGGCCCGAGACGCCGAGGAAGCCACGCGGATCATGTCGATCCTGCGAGCCAACGGTGGCGGGGGCGGCCGTTGGGGCGGCGGCTGGGGCGGCGGCTGGGGCGGCGGCGGCGTCGTTGCCGACGGCGCGGTCGCCACGCTACCCGACGCGCCCGACTTGCCGATCTCCACCGTGATCAACCTGTTGGAGGTTCCCGGTGAGCAACAGGTGATGCTCAAGGTGCGGATCGCCGAGTTGACGCGATCGGCGTTGCGGGAACTGGGAATGAGCTTCAGCGTCTCCGGGGAGGACTGGGGCGTCAACAGCATCACGGGCGCGGCGGGCAATCTGTCTGCCATCCTGAACGACACCATCGATGTCCAATTGTTCTTGCGAGCTTTCAGTTCGAACGGTTACGGAAAGATCCTGGCAGAGCCGACCCTGGTGACGATCAGCGGCAGGCCGGCGACCTTTCTGTCCGGCGGTGAATTCGCCGTTCCGACGGCGGTGGGTCTGGGCGGGATCGGTGCGGCCACGACCTCCTTCCGCGGCTTCGGCACCATGCTCTCTTTCACGCCCACGGTGCTCGACAAGGACCGCATCCGGCTGCAGGTGATGCCGTCGTTCAGTACGCTCAACGGCGGCGACGTAGACGGGATTCCCATGTTGGACACGCGTGCCGTGTCGACGACGGTGGATCTGCGCGAAGGCCAGTGGCTGGCGATCGCCGGCCTGATCCAGGACGAACAGGGTGGCTCCAAGGGACGAATTCCCTTCCTGGGAGACATTCCCTTCCTGGGCGCCCCTTTCATGAACGAGACGGTGCGCCGCGAGGAGACCGAGTTGGTCGTCCTGGTGAGCCCGGAACTGGTGCATCCGATGGAGTGCCGGCAAGTGCCGCTGATCCTGCCGGGAATGGACGTGACGGAACCCGATGACAAGGCGTTCTTCTGTCTCCAGCAGATCGAGGGGCACCCGGCCGTTCAGCACCGCAGCACTGTCTGGCCCGCGTATCGCGACCGCTTGCGGGAGGCAGGTTTCCAGGCCGTCCACGCCAACCGGGGCGTGCATGGTCTGTACTATCAGCAAAGCCGCTACTACATGTGCGGTCCCCAGGGGTTCTCGCGGTAGCGGGACGCCAAGCGATTTCGGATTCCACTACGACAAAACGGTATGTGAACGTGAAGGAACCGTCCGATGATTCGATCCGCCATCAACAACGCGTTGTGCTCGGTGCTGTTGGCCGTGGCCGGTTGCACGACTCCCTCCATGTACTACGAGCCGCCTCCGCCGCCCGAGATGCTGGGCACGAAGACGGACCAGATCATGCAGACTCAGGTGGAGAACGCGGAAGCCTCGAAGTTCGTGATCTACCAGCACGAGTTCGCACTGAACAATCACCAAGACGGCGTGATGACCGGCGGCATTCGGCTGAATGAGTATGGCGAAGACCACGTGAGGAAGATCGCTGAAAACCTGCGGAACGGCGCGCCGTTCCCCGTGGTTGTCGAACGCAGTCAAACCAGCCCGCGAGCCGGCACCAAGTACCAGTACCCGGTCCACTTCAACCCGGATCTCGACATGCAGCGGCGTCAAGTCGTCGTCCTCGCACTGACGCGGATGGGCATCGCCGATGCGGATGCCCGCGTCGTCGTGGCCCCCGCGTTTGCCCAGGGGCTGACGGGTCAGGAAGCGGAATCCGCGTATGCCACGGGCCTGTGGGGCGGCGGCTGGGGCGGCGGCTGGGGCGGCGGAGGCATGATGGGCGGCGGCTGGGGCGGCGGAGGCATCGGCGGCGGCTGGTTCTGACGCGCCGACCGCGGCCGTTCTGAGGCAGCCCGTTCGGCTGTCCAGAGGTCATCCCTGGAAAGCGCCGCGGCACATCGCCGCGGCGCCCGCACCGGACGAATTCTGCCCGCCGGGTGGCTTGGCGCGGAACACCACTCCGGGCACACCCGCTCGCGGAGGATGGAGTCAAGTCATGTTGCCAAGTAGATCGTGGATGGTCCTCGCCTTGGGCGCACTGCTGCTGAGCGGATGCGCCCGTCTTCGCGCTACGTCCGTCGTCCAGAACTTGCTGCCGGGGGCCAAGGAAAAGTCACGCCAGGCGTTCGAGGCCCAACTGAGTCTAGCGCGACTTACCGAGCGGAACGGTGACAAGCAAGCTGCCGAGCAAATCTACCGGCTCTTGTCGAAGAGCGATCCTGACAACCAGTTGGTCCGGCATCGGCTGGGCGTGCTGGCGGCGGAGAAGTCCCGCTTCGAAGAGGCGGCGGAGCATTTCGACTCGGCCGCGCGGCTGGGGCCGCCTTCCAGTGAACTGCTGAACGATATCGGCTATAACCTCTACCTGATGGACCGCAGAGCCGAGGCCGAAGCGGCCTTTCGCCAAGCCCTGGAACTTGCCCCCCAGAACAAATCGGCGCGGATTAACCTGGGAATGCTGCTCGGCGAAGCCGGCCGCTTTGACGAGAGCCTGGCCGAGTTCCGACAGGCCGGCACGGAAGCGGAAGCGCAAGCCAATCTGGCCTACGTCAAGGCTCAGGCCGGGGACTTGGACGGCGCCGTGGCGTGCTACCACCGCGCCCTTTCGCTGGACAGCAGCCTCAAGCCCGTTGCGGAGGCCCTGATCCAGCTCACTCAGTACCAAGCCGGGTTGAAGGCGAAGCCGTCCGGCAGACCACAATCGCTTCTCGGCAAAGGCACGCTTTCCGAAGCCGGCCGCAACCCGGCCACACCGGAAGTGAGTTCGCCCCAGCCATCCACCGCGGACGCCCACGCCAAGGCCTCGCGGCTGATCGGCGCCGTCAGCCTGGGTGAACCCGGCGCGGGACGGCGGCCACCACCGCGCCAAGGGGACCCGAGCCAGCCAAACGCCGAGTCGCAACGGGCCCTCTATATCACAGACGCTCCCGCGGAAGTCATTCGGCACGACCTTGGCAGCGGTCCTGCCCCAGCCGGACCCGCAAGGCGCGGCCGGAACCCATCGCTCACGGGAGCGCCACCGCAATCCCGCGACGCCTCCCGCGAGAACGAAGGCCCGCTTGGACCGCCGTGCGAGCAGCAGCGGATCGAAGCGGGTTGGAACCCCGCATCACCGCCGATGCAGTCTCCCGGCACAACGGCCATGTTTCCTGACGCCAACCCCGTCTCGGCAGGCTTTGCGGCGCCGATGGATAGTCCCTGGCAACGTCCCACATGGACGCCCGATGTGACAGCGACGCTGCTGACAAACGGGAATGCGACATCTACGCCGGCCAACGACTCGAACGTGCCGGCAAGCGATGGCGCCGGAAGAGTCGGACCTCGGCTTGACGCCTCGGCCGTGCCCGCGTCGTCGTTCCGTTAGAACTCGCCCGCTTGGCAGGTCGCAAGCCGAGAACCCCACCCCGCCAAATCCTCGGTCTCGCAGTTGCCGGCACGTGTGACGACCGCGTTACTTCGGCCGCACCTGCGCGACGATTTTGTTCGCGCGTTCGGCAACCTCCGCCCGGGTCTCCGCCACGTCTTGGGCTTCGGCGGGATCCATGCACAAATCGTACACCTCCCAAGGCCCGCCAGCGGTGGAACGAACGGCTTTCCAGTTGTCCAAACGCACGGCTTGCCCCCAGCCCCCGCTGTGCTTCTCCCAGTATAAAGGAGATGCCGGCAACGGTGAGCCAGAATCCGACTCGCCCCGCAGGGCGCGGACGACGGACACGCCGTCGATCCCCTTGGGGCAGTGCCAAGTGGCCGTCAGGTCGGCCAGCGTCGGCAACGCGTCCCACATGCCGAAGGGCAGATCGCATTCGCAGCAGTCCATTCGGAAACACGACGACCAGTGGACAATCAGCGGGACGCGGATTCCCCCTTCGTACAATTCGCCCTTCCTGCCCCGCAAACCGGCCGTCGACGCAAACCGATCCTCGGCGGCTCCGAGGGGGCCGTTGTCGCTGGTGATCACCGTGATGGTCCGAGAAAGCAAGCCACGATCACAAAGCCTGCGGACGATTTGGCCAATGTACCCATCGACACGTGTGAACATGGCCGCCCGGGCTTTGTCCGCCGTTGGCCAGTTCTTGCCCGCGTAGGTTCCAAAATCGGGAACTTCACTCCCGTCGCCCGACATGGCCATCGGAAAGGCAACCATCAGGAAGAAAGGCCGTTTGCGCGCGGTATCGATAAACCGTTTCGCCGATTCCACTATCAGGTCCGGAGCGTATTGCGCCTTCGCTCCGCCTTGATTGCCGGACAGCGGAATCTGTTCGCCGTTCTGCCACAGAGTCTCCGGGTAGTAGTCCGCGGCGCTCGCGTCGTCCAGGTAGCCGTAAAAGGTCTTGAAGCCCTGACTGTTGGGGTGTCCCGCGGTCGCGACCGGGCCCGCGCCCCAGACACCAAACAGCCCCGTCTCGTAACCTCCCTGGTAGAGCGTCTCGGCCAAGGTGCAATCCTCCTTGCGTACCGTGACCCAAGTGTCGCCAACTTGCGTACCACGCGCCGTCAGCCTGCCGCTCAGCAGCGTTCCGCGCGACGCGACGCTCTCCGGCGCGCCGGCGTAGAACTGGGTGAAACGCGTTCCGCGGGCAGCCATCAAGTCCATCACCGGTGTGAGAATCTCCTTCTGCCCGTAGCAGCCTAGGTCGCCATAGCCCACATCATGCAGGAGAAACAGCACGACGTTTGGGCTGCGGCCGTCCGCGATCCGCACTTGGCGATTAACCTGCTCGGCCTCGATCACAAGGTTGCGAAATGCTAGCAGAGCTAGCTTATTGAAA